>JBHEOD010000015.1:9320-21429 GCA_046261745.1 Binatia bacterium | reverse complement strand
CGTGTCCTCGCCGGAATCGGCGAGCACCTGGTACTCGTGGCTGAGGCTGCCGCCGATGTTGCCGGTGTCGGCCTCGACAGCGCGGAAGCGCAGCCCGCAGCGCTTGAAGATCCGCGAATAGGCTTCGCGCATCACGTGGTACTCGCGGATCGTGTCCTCGTAGTCCACGTGGAAGGAGTAGCCGTCCTTCATCACGAACTCGCGTCCGCGCATCAAGCCGAAGCGCGGGCGGATCTCGTCACGGAACTTGGTGCCGATCTGGTAGAGGTTGAGCGGCAACGCACGGTACGAGCGCACGTCGCGGCGAACGAGGTCGGTCATCACTTCTTCGTGCGTGGGGCCGAGGCAGAACTCGCGATCGTGACGGTCGCGGATGCGCAGCAACTCCTTGCCGTAGAAGTCCCAGCGGCCGCTCTCCTGCCAGAGCTCGGCCGGAGAAACCATCGGCAACATCACTTCCTGGCAGCCGACGCGGTCGAGTTCCTCGCGGATGATCCGCTCCACCTTCTTCAGCGTGCGCTTTCCGAGCGGCAGGAAGTCGTAAATTCCCCGTGCCACCTGGCGGATCATGCCCGAGCGCACCATGAGCTGGTGACTGGTGATCTCGGCATCCGCAGGGACTTCCTTGAGAGTGGGAATGAGTAGACGCGAGTATCTCACGGTGGCTTGCCTGCAAGGTTCGGGAGGGATTTTTTCGGCGCTTGGTGGAGGAGTGGGTGCAGGCGGTAGTAGATCGGCTGGCGCGGGGCCGCAAACACGCAGGCCTCGGCGCGGCCGGACGCATCCGTCGTCCACGTCAGGGGGTGTTTCCCGCAACCTTCTGGAGCAGCGTCCTAGAGCAGCGTCGGCCGATTCGGCAGTCCAACCGAGTCCAGGTCGCGATCGAAGGCCGGGAAATGAGTCGCCACGATGCGACTCACCGCTTCGACACCGCTGACGAGGCCCTGTTCCCAGTGACCTTTCGCGAATTCTGCTTCCATCAGCACGCAGACCGCTTCCCACTCCGCCGCTTCGACGAGGCCGTTGAAGCCGCGGTCAGCCACGATCTCGACATCGCGGTCTGCGAGCAGCAGGTAGACGAGCACGCCGTTGTTGCGCGGCGTGTCCCATACTCCGAGATGCGAGAATACTTCGAGCGCGCGCTGGCGCGGCGTCTTGTCCCGCAACAGTGCGCGCAGGCCGAGGTCGCCTTCGACGGCAATGCGGATCTCGCCCGAGTGCTCCTTCTCGGAGGCATGCACCGCACTTTCGATGCGACGGAGCGCGGCTTCGGAAAAGCAGCGGCGCAGCGTAGCCGGCGAGTGCAGCAGGTGTCGCCAGAATCGTGCGAGTTCCATCACCACCGTCCCGAGGCGCCGCCGCCGCTGAAACCGCCACCGCCGCCACCGAATCCGCCGCCGAGGCCGCCGCCGAATCCTCCGAGCCCGCCCAGGCCGCCGAGCCCACCGCGACGTCCGCTCGCCCAGCGCCCTCCGCCCGCGCCTCCCATCAGCGCGACGATGAAGCCGAGCACGCTGCCGGCAATGCCCATCGCGAGCACGCCGGCCATCACCCATCCGATCACCCCGACGAGCCCGCCCGTGGCAAGCGCACCCGGAAATCTGCCCAGGATCTGCCGAAGTACACCGCCCGCGACGATCGAGACGATCAGCAACATCGGCAGCACGCCCTCGACGCCCGGCGCGTCGTCCCTCCACGACCTGGAGGGTTCGGGGAGCGGCTCGCCGTCGATCAGCGCCAGCAACTGCGTGACGCCGGCATCGATACCGCCGTGGAAATCGCCGTTCCTGAAGTGCGGCGTGATGGTGTCGGCCACGATCCGCTTGGCCGAGATGTCGGGCACGACGCCTTCGAGTCCGCGTCCGACCTCGATGCGCAACTTGCGGTCGTCCGTGGCGACGATCAGCAATGCCCCGTCGTCGACGCCTTTGCGACCAAGCTTCCATTGGTCGACCACGCGGATCGCGTACTGCTCGATCTCCTCAGGCCGCGTCGTCGGAACCAGCAGCACGGCAACCTGGCTCCCCTTGCGAGCCTCGAAGGCGGCGAGCTTCTGCTCGAGCGTCGCGCTCTGGGAAGCCGTCAGCGTGCCGGTGAGGTCGGTCACTCGCGTGGTGAGCGCGGGGACCGCCACCTGCGCGTGGACGCGCGTCGCTGCGAGCGCGAGCACGGCGACCTGTGCGTGGACGCCCGTCACCGCCAGCAAAGCGAGTGCGCAGAGGCGTCCGCGCGGCAGTTCTTGGCGGCCCGCTCTCACCGGCGTTGCCGTTCAGGGGACGGCGGGCGCGGGCTCGGCAGGTGCCGGCAACGCGGGCGCAGGCTGCGGCGCGACAGGACTTGGCAACGCGGGGACAGCGGGCGCGACCGGCGAAGGAGCGGCAGGACGCGCAGGCGCTGCACCGAAATCGACCACCGGCGGCGTTGCGATCGCGTCTTCGTTCTCCACCGTGAAGGTGGGCTTGACCCCTGCACCGATCAGCATGGCCGTAAGGTTGGTCGGGAAACTGCGCACCGTGACGTTGTAGTCCTGGACCGACGCGATGAAGCGATTGCGCGCGACTGCGACGCGGTTCTCCGTACCCTCGAGCTGGGCCTGGAGGTCGCGGAAATTCTGGTCCGACTTGAGGTCCGGATACTTCTCGGCCACCACCAACAACCGCGACAACGCACTCGTCACTTCGCCCTGCGCGGCTTCGAATTTGCGCAGCGACTCCGGATCGTCGACGTTCACGTTGATGCCGGTCGCCTTCGCACGCGCTTCCGTCACGCCGATCAGCACCGCCTGCTCCTGCGCGGCGAATCCCTTCACCGTGGCGACAAGGTTCGGAATCAGGTCGGCACGGCGCTGGTACTGGTTGATCACTTCGGCCCACGCCGCCTTGGTGGCTTCGTCCTTGGTCTGGAGGGTGTTGTAGCCGCAACCCGGCAGCAGGGTGGCGGCGAGCAGAGCAGACAGCACGACCTTGTGCATCAGGGGCCCCTTTGCGCGCCGGGCACTCGCCGCGAACGCGCCATCCAGAGTCGCCATGACCCGCACCGGCACACGCCAGCGACGAGTCGCGACTCGAAACCGGCCTCACCTATAGCGTGTGATCGAGGTCGCGCGCCAGTGGTCGATCATCCGGCGGCGTGCGTGAGGGAGCCGTCAGGCTCACCGAGGGACTCGTCTTCCGCCACGAACTCTTCCACCGCCCGCACCAGCGCATCGACCAGTTCGCCTTCCTTGAACTTGCCGATGGTCTTGCCGCCGCGGATGAGCAAGCCGCCGTTCTTCCCACCGGCGATACCGATGTCGGCTTCGCGGGCCTCGCCCGGGCCGTTGACGGCGCAACCGAGGATGGAAACGGTGATCGGCTTCTCGATGTGCTTGAGGCGCTCCTTGGCCTCGTCGACGAGTTTGAACAGGTCCACCTCGATGCGTCCGCAGGTGGGACAGGCGACGATGAGCGCGCCCTTCGCACGGATGTTGAGCGTGCGAAGAATGTCGAAGCCCGCCTGGATTTCCTCGACCGGGTCCGCCGTCAGCGAGACGCGAATGGTGTCGCCGATGCCTTCGGCCAGCAGCATGCCGATGCCGATCGAGGACTTGACGATTCCGCCGGGCGGCATTCCCGCTTCGGTGACGCCGACGTGCAGCGGGTAGTCGCACGCGACGGCCAGCTTGCGGTAGGCCTCGACCATCAGTGGAACGCCCGAGGCCTTGATCGAGATCTTGATGTCGGTGAAGTCGAGGTCCTCGAGGATGCGCACGTGGCGCATCGCGCTCTCGACCATCGCATCGGCGGTGGGATAGCCGTACTGGTCGAGAAGGTCTTCCTCCAGCGATCCGGCGTTGACGCCGATACGAATCGGCACCTTGCGTGCCTGGGCCGCCTTCGTGACTTCGCGCACCCTGTCCTTCGATCCGATGTTGCCGGGATTGAGTCGGATGCAGTCCACGCCTTGGTCGAGGGCCATCAGCGCGAGGCGATAGTCGAAATGGATGTCCGCGATCAGCGGAATGCGCATCTGCGAGCGGATCTTGCCGAGCACTTTCGCATCGCGTTCGCGCGGAACGGCCACGCGCACGATCTCGCAGCCGGCCTCCTCGAGGCGGTGGATCTCCTCGAGCGTCGCGACGACGTCCTCGGTCTTGGTCGTGCACATCGACTGCACGGCGATCGGCGCGTCTCCGCCGATCGGGACGTCACCCACGAAGATCTGCCGGCTCTTGCGCCTTTCTGCCATTTCAGTCGATTACAACCTTGATGCTGGGCGCGGGATCGAGCGGCGTCAGGTCGGGGCTCGAGGAGTCGCGCACGGTGATGGTGAAATCTTCTACCTTCACGTTGCCCTGGAACTGGCACTGGCTGACGCGGATCGGACCGCCGAAGCCCTTCACCGACACGAACGCGGCGCGAAGCATCTTCTGGTCAACGATGTGGTTGTAGCTGCTGAGAGCGCCCTCGATCTTCGTTTCGCAGGCGACCGCGTCCGCGTCGCCGACGAAACGCCCCTCGCCGGCGTACTGCACGTCGTACTGCAACGCGCCGACCGGGGGCGGCTCGGTGAGCTCGAACCCGACCATGCGGGCGCCTTCCACGGCAGCTTTCGGAGCGGCTGCCGGAGCATCCGGAGCCGCAGCGGGCGCGGCCGGCGGCGGCGCGGCCGGTTTCTGCTCACAACCGGCGAGCAGCAAAGGAAGGACGGCGAGAGCGAGAAACGGGAATCTGCGGTGCTTCAAAACGGACCTCCGTGGGGGACGCGGGGATTTTAGGCCGAAACGAGTGACGTGCTCAATTCGGAGCGCATCAGGACGTGCCGTCCGTCAGGGCGATCGAAGCGAGAGCATGCCGAGGCGAGCCGCACCAATGGCGCCCGCGAGCGGCCCGCGAGAGGCAGCCTTCATGATGAGGTCGTCGACAGGCCTGGCGAACAGGCTGGCCGCAGCCGCCTCGCGAAGCCGTGTCATCCGCCCGAGCACGCCGGGAGCGATGCCGCCGCCGAGGACGATGGTGGTGAGGTCGAGAACGTTGACGGCCGAAGCGATGGCTGCACCGAGCACATCGACCATCCGGTTCGCAACGTCCTCGGCTTCGGCGTCGCCGTCATCTCCGAGCTTGAACACGGATTCCGCAAAACCGCCGCCGGCCGTGGCGCGTCGTTCAGCCACGCGGTCTCGCAGCGGCGCCGACGATTCTTCGACAAGCGCGCGCGCCGCTGTTTCCGAGATATAGGCTTCCAGACAACCGCGGTTGCCGCAGCCGCAGCGACGTCCGCCGTGCAGCACCATCATGTGGCCCAATTCGCATCCGAAGCCGCTGGCGCCCGCGCGAAGCTTTCCACCCATCACCAGCCCGGAGCCGATGCCGGTGCCGATCGCAATCATCAGGAAGTCGTCGCAGCCGTCGGCCGCACCTCCCCAGCCCTCGGCGATGGCCGCGCAATCGGCGTCGTTGTGCACCACGACAGGCCTCTCGAGGCGCCCGGAGACGATCTCGCCGATGCGGCATCCGACGAGGAGCGGAAGATTGGGGCCGCCTCGCAACTGGCCGCTGCGGTCGAGCACACCGGCGATGCCGATCCCGGCGCCGCCTTCGGAGGCGGCAGGAACGGCGGCCAGCAGTTCGTCGCGAAGCGACGCCAGGGAGCCGGCGAGTGCTTCGGCGTTGGTCTGCTGGCCGGTCGGCGCGGAAGCGTTGGCCAGCACTTCGCCGGCGGGCGAGGCCACCACCGCCTTGATCGACTGGCCGCCGATGTCGAAGCCGAACGACGGCGCACGCTCGCTCACAGGACCTCGTCGGCGGTCTTCTCGCCGGTGAAGGCGCCATGCGCGAGCATGAACGCGAGGATGGTGGGCACGATGAAGTAGCAGAAGCGGTACAGGAAGATCGGCAGCAGCGAATCGCCAAGTGGAATGCCGAGACCCGCCAGGGTGCCGGCCAGCGCCCCTTCGAGCACGCCGGCTCCGGCCGGCACGAACGTGACGAAGGACGCGACGCTCGAGACCGAAAACGCGATTGCGATGAGGCTGAAACTGACCGTAGCCCCCGTGGCGTAGAACGCGAGCCACAGCGCCCCCATCATGAAAAGCCAGTCGAAGAAGATCCACACGCTCGGCATCAGCATCTCACCCGGCCGGCGTGCGAACAGCGCCATTCCTTCCTCGATATGAACGAAGAACCGGCTGGCACGCGTGCCCAGGGATTCCCGGCGTCCGAGGCGGTCGATGAGGGTATCCACGGCGCGTGCGCCGAAAATCAATGCGCTTCGACGCATCGGCGTCGAGTAGATCAGCACGACGAGGACTCCGAATCCCGCCGCGAGCATCGAGGTGGCAATCGACGCGGCCACCAGGCTGGCACCGCCGATTCGACCGGTGACAAGCAGGCTGATGAGTCCGTACACGACAAACAGGACCAGCATGAGGTTGGTCAGCAAGGTCTGCGTGAAGGAGATGGCCACCGCCGTTCCCGGCGAGATGCCGCGCTTGGTGAAGAACACCAGGCGAAGCGCAAAGCCCGTCAGGCCGCCGCTCGGGAAGATGTAGTTGGCGGTGTTGGCCACCAGCGTGATGCGCATCATGTCGCGCGAGCCGATGTTGGCGCCGGCCGCCCGCACGATGCCCTCGTAGGACAGCGACATCGTCACATAGCTCAGCAGCGTGGCCAGCAGCGGCAGCGTCAGGAAGTGCCACTCGAGGCTCTCCCAGGCCTGCGTGACCTGGCCATCGCCGGCCAGCTGCGACATCGCCGCATACGCGACGACCAGCAGAACCACGACGAGGGAGGCCCCGCGCCTCAGGCTCCTCGCCTGGGAGCCTGACTTGGGCGGCGTCGGCTCGGTCACGGGGGGCCCGGGTCGATTCAGCCGAAGTGCTCGAGCGTCCGTGCGCGCTGAGGGTTGCGAAGCTTGCGAAGGGCCTTGGCTTCGATCTGGCGAATGCGTTCGCGCGTGACGGCGAACTTCTGGCCCACCTCTTCGAGCGTGTAGTCCGTGCGCTCGCCGATCCCGAAGCGCATGCGCAGGATCTGCTCCTCGCGCGGCGTCAGAGTTGCGAGGACTTTGCGTGTCTGCTCCTCGAGGCTGAGCGCCACGGCCGCGTCCGACGGCGACACCGACTGCCGGTCCTCGACGAAGTCGCCGAGCGAGCTCTCCTCGTCGTCCCCGATGGGAGTCTCGAGCGAGACGGGCTCCTTCACGATCTTCAGGACCTTGCGGATCTTGTCCGCCGGCATCTCCATCTGGCCCGCGATTTCGTCGGGCGTGGGTTCGCGGCCGAGTTGCTGGACGAGGTAACGCGACGTGCGCAGCACCTTGTTGATCGTCTCGATCATGTGGACCGGGATGCGGATGGTGCGCGCCTGATCGGCGATCGCGCGCGAAACCGACTGGCGGATCCACCAGGTGGCGTAGGTCGAGAACTTGTAACCGCGCTGGTACTCGAACTTGTCGACCGCGCGCATCAGGCCGATGTTGCCTTCCTGGATGAGGTCGAGGAAGCCGAGGCCGCGATTGGTATAGCGCTTGGCGATTGACACGACGAGGCGCAGGTTGGCCTCGATCAGCGCCTTCTTGCCGAGCATCGCGCGGTCTTCGCCGCGGCGGATCACGCGCAGGAAGTGGTCGAGGTCGTCGAAGGACATGTGCACGGCCTTCTCGATCTCGGCGATGTGACGGCGCGAATCGCGAATGGCCGATGCGAGTTCCTGGGCCGCATCCACGCTCATCCGCAGGTTGCCGGCCGCCTTGCGTTTGGCATTGGCGTTGCCGGACGACACCTGCTTGACGACTTCGAGAATCTGCTTGGCGTCGCGCTTGGTGCGCTTCTCGGCGCGGCGGATCACGCGTTCGTAATCGCGGGCCTTCTCGCGGGCCTCCTTGAGCTTGCCGACGATGTTGTTGATGTGCTTCTCGCCGAGGCTCATCGCGATGAGCTGCTGGGCAACCTTCTCTCGCGCGCCGGCAAACTTCTCTTCCTTCGGCGTGGGCTTGCGCGGCGTCTTGAGCGCGACGACCGGCGGCGACAGGCGCGACGGGATGTACTGCTCGTAGGCCTTGTACAGGCGGCGCAGCGTGGAGATGTCGTGGAGGAAAGCCTTGAGGCGCTTCTCGTCGCGCTCGGGGGTCGCGCGCTCTTCGTCGGTATCGTCGCCGAAGATGTCGCGCGGCTCGATCTCGCCGTTCTTGAGCATGTCGGAAAGGCCGAGCACATAGAGCGACGCGATCGGCAGGCCGTAGACGCAGTCGCGCACCTCGTGCAGGCCGCTCTCGATCTCTTTCGCGATGGTGACTTCCTGCTCGCGGGAGAGCAGCGGAACGCTGCCCATCTCCTGCAGGTACATGCGCACCGGGTCGGTGCTGTCGGCGCTGTAGTCGCGTCCGGGGGCGGGAGCCTTGGTGGCCAGGGCCGTGGGAACCGGCTCGGGCTCGGGCTCCTTCTGCTCCTGGTCTTCGTCGCTGGTATCGAGGACCCAGTCGTCGTCGTCGGAGAAGAAGGTGTCGGGGTCGACCTCTTCGGTGGCTTCGACCTCGGCCTCTTCTTCCTCGGCGGCGCCCTGGAGGATCTCGACGTCGTTCTCGGTGAGGAGGTTGATGACGGTCTTGAGGTCCTCAGGGGAAGAGTCTTCGGGCGGGAACAGCCGGTTGATGTCGGCGTAGGTGACGTAGCCCTGTTCGCGGCCGAGCTCGATGAGCTGGACGACGACCTTGTCGGTTACAGTCAGGTCCTTGTCGGACGCGTGGGAGGCGGCAGTGGAGTTCTTGGAGCTTGCTTTCACTGGTCCAACGGGGTGCGCCCGGGCGCACGGCTTGGGAGTCCGGACCTTGTGCCGGACTCGACCTTCATGGCGATCTCTTCGTCGGATCGAGAAAGCGGCCAGGTTCTTCGAATGGACTACCCGAGCCGCGGACGAGGCGGGACCGTACGCATGCACGGGGAGGCAGTCAAGAAAAGGTCAGAGAGCGCCGCGTCGGCGGCTCCAGTCCGACTGGTAAATCCTTGCCTTGTTCTATAGTTGCCGCTCTCCGGCGGGCCTGCTCGTGGGGCCGTGCTCGTACTTTCTGATGCATCGCGTCTATCACCCACATGGGGGGTCCAACCCCCTCAGCGGCTTTTCCTTCCCAAGGGCAGCTCTTGCATTTCGGGTTTTCTTTCTTCTCGCGGCACTCCCCCTTTCGAGTGGTTGCCCGTCCAATGCTCCTGCGCCCTCCGTGCTGCTCATCGTCGTCGACACCTTGAGGACCGATCACGTCGGATCACTCCGCGAGCACGGAGGCGACGCGGCAACTCCAAGCCCCACCCCTGCCATCGACCGCTGGGCCTCCGGCGCCGCCCGTTTCCGTCGCGCACGCACGCCGGCCTCGTTCACGATGCCGGCCGTGGCCGGTTTGATGTCGGGGGCCTATCCCGACCGCTGCGGAGTGTCGGCCCACGAGCCGGGCACCACCTTCAGCGCCTGGCCCGGGAGCACCGTGGCCGAATCCGCGCGCGAGGCCGGGCTCGCCACCGCAGCCGTCATCGCGAACCCGTGGCTGGCCCGCACCGGAACCGGCTTCGACCGCGGCTTCGACGAGTTCGTCCGACGGTATCGCCGTGGCCAGGCCGCGGGATCGAGCGGTGCAGCCGCAGTCACCGACGAAGCCATTCGCATCCTCGAATCGGCCGGGGGCCGTCGCTTGCTGCTCTGGGCCCACTATTTCGATCCGCATATGCCGTACGAGCCCCCCGCCGGTTTCGCGCACGCGGCCGGCGCGCCCGACTCGCCGAGCCGCGTGATGTCCGACTTCAACGATGACGCGCGCGATCTCGGCCGCCTTTACCGGGGCGAAGGCTACAGCGTCGCCGAGATCGACCACGCCAGGCGTCTCTACGAAGGCGAAGTCCGATACGCCGATCACGAGATCGGCAGGCTGCTCGAACGGCTGCGCACCCTCGGCCGCGAGAACGACACGATCGTCGTCATCGCCTCCGATCACGGCGAGAGCCTGGGCGAGCACGGCCTCTACTTCGCGCACGACTACACGGTGTACGAGGAGCTCACGCGTGTGCCGCTGCTGATTCGCGGACCAGGCGTGCCGGCAGGAATGCGCGACGATCATGTTTCGCTGCTGGACGTGACTCCCACGCTCTGCCGTCTCGCCGCGCTTCCTTGCGCGAACCGGTTCGACGGACGTGACCTGTTCGCGTCCGACCGGCCGGCCCGCACGCTTTTCGCAGCAGCAACGCCGATGCGGGCACGGGGGACGGCCTTCGACCGTCTTGTGGTGCCGGGTCCGGCGGGGCGCTGGACGATGGCGCTCGGGGAACGCGCCAAGCTGATCCGCATTCCAACTGAGCGAGGGGCCGAGTTCGAGAACTACGATCTCGCCGCCGATCCGCGCGAAGTGAGAAACATCGGCGCAACCGCGGAGTCCGACGCCCTCGCGGCCGAGCTCGCCGCGTGGACGGTTGCAATGGAGGAGGCGCGGCCGCCTTCGCCGCGCCAGCCCCGTTCCCGCAAGCAGCGGCGCGACAACCGCGCGTTGAGAAGCCTCGGCTACCTTCAGTGACAACGAGACTGGCCGAACGACACCACGAACAATCGACAGGGCATCGCGTTGCCGAGCGAACGCGCTCGGGGCCGACGATGACAGGGACGATGACAGGGAGTGGAGATCAGAAGGGGCGAACCGGCACGCGGAACTTGCGACCCGTCCACTGGAAGTCCACCGCTTCCGGATGGATTGCGGAAACCTGCAGACCCTCCACGTACTCGCCCTCGTGCACCACGCTGAGCGTTCCGGACCCGATCCGCATCGACGCCATGCGGTCGGCCGGGGTGCGCGACCACGCGACGAAGAGAATCGAAACCTCGGGCGCGCCGGAGGGACGCTGGTCGTACACGATGTCCGCTTGAGCGGCTTCCGAAGCCGCATCCTCCGCCGCGATGACTTCGCCGCCGGTGGTGGGATCGGCCGCTTCTTCGGTGTCGTTGCCGAGCGCAGCCTCGGGCGTCGCCCCGGTCAGCACGTCAGCGTCGCCGGTCACGATTGGCGCCGTCCCCGCGGCGACCGGCGCCGTGACGGCGTTCGGTGTGGAGGGGATTGGCGGCGCAGCGGGCACACCTGCGATCACGGTCGGCGATGTCGGCGAGGCAGGGGCGAGGCCGGCAGCGGGTGACGACGGCGACGCAGGCGCAACGCCCGCAGCAGGTGTCGGCGGTGAAACAGGTGCAACGCCGGGAGTTGGTGGAATGGGCGGCGTGCCGGCCACGATGGCAGGGGGCGGCGACGCAGTCGCGGGGCCGCGCGCAGTAACGGGGACAGGCGGCGATACGACCGGCGAAGCGGTGGGCGACGCTGCATCCGCCGGCGCTGCTTCTACCGGCGCGTCATCGGCCGGCGTCGCAGCGGCCGGCGCTGCTTCTGCCGGCGCGTCACCAGCGGGCGCCCCGTCGGCCGCAGGAACCGGCTCCGACCCGGCGCGCGAAGCGGCTACGGGCGGCGCTATCTCGAGCGGCGGAGCGCCAATCGGAGATGGCGGAGTTGGCGCCGACCCGGCGCGCGAAGGTGCTGTCGGCGGCTCTGCATCGACCGTGGGCGTGCCCGCGGAAGCCGGCGGCGCTGGGATCACCAGCGGTTCGGGCGCGGGGGGAGTCGCAGCGGCGGGCGCGGTCGCATCCTTCTTCTTCGCCGCGAGACGCCCGCCGGCTTCGTCGCGCCTGGCGCCCTTGCCCGGTGCGCCGCCTTCGCGTGGCACGGCCCGGCGTGCCGGCTCGGCTGCCCCTTCACCCACGCTGGCGACTTCCTGGCGGCCGGTTTCGACGGGGCTTACGGCTTTCTCGGTGAGCAGGTCGTCACCGCCGGGATCGCCGCCGAACATTCGCGCAGCCAACGCTCCGAGCGCGACGCCGAAGACAACCACGAGAACTGCCGAGCGGAACCTTCCGGGACCGTCGCCGCCCGACGGTTCGGACGGGTACGGGGAACCGCCACCGGGCGTGCCCGGGATTGCGCCGGCGCGCGCGGCGTCCCTGGAGACGGCGTCGAGGATGCTGCTCACATGCTTCCCTGTGCTCGCGCGGCGGGCATCGCACCCGGCGCGAGGGCGAGTGTAGGCCTCTCGAAGCGTGCTAGCGAGTTGTAGAGC
>JBHEOD010000015.1:8692-9310 GCA_046261745.1 Binatia bacterium | reverse complement strand
GATCGGTCCGGCCACGCCGTCGACGGTCACGTTCTGCGCTTCCTGAAAACGGCGTACCGCGTTCTCGGTGAGGTCGTCGTACTGGCCCGTCGGGTTCGCATCGAACACGCCGGCGGACTGGAGCATCGTCTGGAGCTTGCGAACGGCCGGACCGCCGCCGCCGGGCGCGAGGTCGTGGCGCAGCGCCTCCGGATCCTTGAACACGATGTGGGCCTTCCCGTTCCACGCCGAATCGAACCCGGCAAGACTCATCGGGACCGAGTCTGCGAGGACGACGCTGTTGGACGTGCGGTCGAGCGCGCGAAGCAGCACATAGCGAACCCCTTCCTCGGGCCGCACCACCAATTCGACGACTGCCGGAAGGTCCAGGCGCGCGAGCAGCGCATTGTTCAATTCGACGGCAAAGTATCGAAGGCCACGCGACTCGGCGATCACCTGAAGATTGAGCGATCCGTCGGCGAGATCGCCATCCGCAACCGGTGCGGTGCTCCAGAGTTGCAGCAGCCTCGAGTAGTCGGCCACGGCTGCATCGAAGAGCGGGGCACTGCCCAGCCTGGCCATCGCCGCCGCATCCGCAGACGCGACCGCGGCCGTTGCGGGAACAGCCATGGCGGGCTC
>JBHEOD010000015.1:324-8682 GCA_046261745.1 Binatia bacterium | reverse complement strand
GGGCCGAATCGGGCGCCGCTGCCGCCACGGGTTCCGGGGCGGCCGGCGCGACATCGGAGGCGACAGGTGCGGGAGCCGCCGGTGCGGTCGCGGCGGCGGGAGTCGTTTCAACGGGGCGGGCGGCCGCAGGCCGGCGCGAATTCTCTTCATCGACGGGCGACAGCAACACGTAAGCGACAAACGCAGCCGCAGACGCGGCCGCCGCGCCGCCGAGAATACGCCGCCATGCAGGACCGCGTTGCGCGGCCACCTGCGGCGCGTAGCCGAGCTCGCGCGCGGCTGCGGCGACCTCGTCGGGGCCAACCCGCCCGCGACTGCGCGTGAACGCGACGAGCATCGAACGATGGGTGAGGATGTTGAGAAGGCGCGGCACGCCGTCCGTGAAGCGATAGATGAGTTCGAGCGCCTTCGGATCGACGAGCTCGGTGTGGGCGCCGGCGACGCGCAGGCGGTGGCGCACGTACTCCATGGCCTCGTCGTGATCGAGCTTGTCGAGGTGCCAGCGCTCGGTGACCCTCTGGTTGAGCTGACGCAGGTCGTGACGTTGCAGGGTTCCCTGGAGCTCGGGCTGTCCCACCAGCACCACCTGCAGCAGCTTCTCGGTCTCGGTCTCGAGGTTGGTCAGCAGGCGCAACTGCTCGAGGACGACGGGATCGAGGTTCTGCGCCTCGTCCACGATGATGACCGTGCGGCGCCCCGCGGCCTTGTTCTCCTTGAGAAAGGCGGCGAGGTCCTCGGTGAGTTCCTTGCGGCTGGTGCTGCGCGACGGCAGGCCGAGCTCCGCGTTGATGGTCTGCAGCAGCTCGGTGGAGGTGAGCACCGGGTTCACGATGGACGCGACGGTGACGTCCTTGGCGTGCTCGGCCAGCAGCGCGCGGATGAGGGTGGTCTTGCCGGCCCCGACCTCGCCGGTGATCGCCACGAAGCCGCTGCCCTCGCTGATGCCGTAAACGAGGTGCGCGAACGCCTCGCGGTGCTTCGCGCTCATGAACAGATACTTGGGGTCTGGGGTCAGGCGAAACGGAAGGTCGCTGAGCCCGAAGAACGTCTCGTACATGAAGGACGGCCAGCATCCCTGAGCGGCATCCGCAATTCAAACCAGCCGCCCGGTGTGGAATTCATCTGTCGCCGGTGGCGTTGCCAGTCCGCAGGGCCCTCGATAGACAGTGCGATGGCCGCTGCACGGACGCCGATCCCGCGCGCCTTTTTCATCGTCTCGGCTGCCAATTTCCTCTCTTTCCTGAATCTCGCGTTCTTCTTCCTGCTGCCGCTGTGGGTGACTGCCCAAGGCGGTGGGGCCGAGCTCGCCGGTCGCGTGGGCGCTGTCCAGGGCTTCGCCGGCCTGCTGGCACTGCCGTTCATCGGCTACCTGCTCGATCGCTTCGGCCGGCGGCGCTTCATGATCACCGGCATCGGCGTTGGCGCGCTATGCTCGATTGCGTTCCTGTTCATCGACGAAATCGGTCCCGCCCTCTACGTGGTGCGCATCATCCAGGGGGTGGCGTTCACGAGCGCGTTCACCGGCGCGCAGACGCTGGCGCTGCTGTTCGCGCCTCTCGACCGGCGCGCGGAGGCCATCGGCTGGTTCGGTATCTCGACGATCCTCACCCATGCCATCAGCCCGGCTCTCGGCGAGGAGATCATCCTGCGCTACGGCTTCACGACGATGTTCGGCGTGGGCGCGGTACTCGGTGCCGCAGCCTTCGTGATGTCGTGTTTCGTGCCGTCGCCGCCGCCGTTCGTGGTGCGACCGCGCAGCGAGGAGATCAACCCTCGCGACGCGCAGAAAGCAGTCGCCACCGCCAGTTTCGCGATGCTGTGCTACGGGGTCGGATTCGGCGCCACGCAGACGTTCGTGCCGCTGCTGATGGCCCACTTCGAGATCGGGCGCGTGGGTCCCTTCTTCACGGCGTGGAGCCTTGCTGCGGTCGGGGTGCGTGCCGGTTTCGGGCGCGTCTCGGACCGCGTCGGGCGCCGCGCGGTGCTGATTCCCGCAATGATCGCGCTGACGCTCGCCGTCGGCTTGCTGGCGGTGGTTCGGTCGATGCCGCTCATCGTCGCCATCGGTGCCATTTTCGGCGTGGGCCACGGCATGCTCTACCCGACGATGAACGCGTGGATCGCCGACTGGAGCAGCGTGAAGAACATCGGCCGCACGCAAAGCCTGTTCAGCGGATCCTACAGCCTCGGCATCTCCGGCTGCGCGTTCTTCTTCGGAACCATCGTCGAGACCCGGGGCTTCGGAGTGATGTTCATGCTCGCGTCCGCGATCTCGGTACTCGGCCTGGCGGTGTTCATGACGGGGGCGAAGGATCTGCCGGGGGAACCGACGCACGAGCCGGCGATTGGTGGAACGGGGGACCTGTGAAACCGGGCGCGGAGGAACCGGGGCGCGGGCAACGCCGAACCGAAAAACGGGGCGGCGCGCGCACGATTCGAGCCTGTCAGATCGAAAAGAACTCTTCCGCATCCCCGCTGGTGACGGTGACGCTTTCGATGTGGCCGTCGCGGAGAACCTTGAGGTCGATGTGGTCGCCGGGCTTGCGGCGCCAGATGGCCTCGTAGAGTTGAAGGCGTCCGGTCACCGCCTCCTCGCCGATGCGCACGAGCACATCGCCAACCGCCAGTCCGGACCGTTCCCCGGGAGCGCCGGGAATGAGTCCGGCCACCACCGTGCGGTCGGGCAGCGCGTAGCAGAACATTCCAAGCCACGCGCGCGTTGGACGCGTGGTGCGCTTGCCGTCGCGCAGCAGTTCCTCGGCATGGTCGTAGTAACTCTCGGAAGGGATCGCGAGGGTGGCTCGGCCGATCGCGCCGAGATTGAGGGAGATCAGGCCGACGAAATGGCCGCGCGCGTCGCAAAGCGGTGCGCCGCCCAGGCCCGGATTGATGGCGCTGATCCACAGCGCACGCGACAGGTAGTACTCCCAGTACGCGTCGAAGGAATCGGTGGCGACGAGGTACCCGCTGGCGCTGCGCCGCTCGGTGGCGCCGACGCTGGAAACCAGGAAGACATCGTCGCCCGGATGGACGTCGCGGGAACTGCCGCGGCGAAGCGGCGGAGCGGAGATGCCCGGCGCGCCGAGCACGGCGATACCGGACGCGAAATCCTGCGCAATCACCTGCGCGGGCAGCCGTTTGCCGTCCACATCAGTGACCATGACGCGCTGGGCGCCGAGAACCACGTAGTTGACCGTGACGACGGTCCCGTCCTCGTCCACAACCGCGCCGGTGCCGGCCCGCGACGTGCCGAGCACCGTTGCCGACGGATGCGATTCAGGAATCTCGGCCGCGACGGTAACCGTCGAAGCCGCAACCTGCTGCAGGAGTCGGACATGCGCATCCACGGGCCGGAGCCTAAGGCGCGCGGAGCGCGCCGTCCAACGGGACGCGCGGAGTGCGCCGCCCATCCGGACGCGCGGAGCGCGCCATCCAACGGAGCGACGAGACTTCAGCCGAGCCAGGTGGGGCGTCCGCGGCGCGAGCCGATGTGTCTTGTGCTTCACACCTGATAGGCACGCCGACGATGTCTACGTCGGCACAGTCCCCCGCTGTAGTTCCGTGGGACTTCTTCGCCGGCCATCACGGCGCTCCGTTCGCATTCTTCATCGATCGCGGCCTCGAGCAGCGTCCGTCCTTCGCCGGCAGCCGGCCGTGCGAGCAACTCGTCGTTGACGCCGATGGCAGCGTCCGCACGTGGCGCGGCCGCACCTGGCAGAGCGGAACGGGCGATCCGCTCGCGCACATCGCTGCCTTCGTGGACCGTGGCCGCGCAACGCCCGCGGACATTCCGTCGTGGCTCACAGCCGAAACGCTGCCGCGAACCGTCGGGTTTCTCGCCTACGAGCTCGGTCGCTGGACCGACGGCCCCTTGAAGCCGCCTGTCCCTCGCGACGGACTCTCGTCCGCCGGCATCGGTACGCCTCTGGCGGTGCTCTCAACGTACGACGAGGTGGACGCGTGGGATCCTCGCGGCGCCTGCCGCGCACGCGTGCGCTTCCTGCGCGACGACGTCGAGCGTCGCGACGACCGGATCGGCGATTCGACAAAGGCGACGGACGCTGCGCCGCTGCCGGCCCCTCATGCGGCCGCCTGGGCTCCAACGACACGCGAGGCCTACCGCGCAGGTTTCGCCCGCATTCGCGAGGCCATCGCGGCTGGAGAGATCTACCAGGCCAACCTGTCGCGCCGCGCGGTCTTCGATCTGGACGAACCGCCCGCGGCTGCCTACGCGAGACTGCGGGAGGTGCAGCCGGTGCCGTGGGGCGCCTTCCTCGACTTCGGCGGCTTCACGCTGCTGTCGAACTCGCCGGAGTGCTTTCTCGAGCGCCGCGGCAACGAGATCGTCACTCGACCGATCAAGGGGACGCGGCCGCGGCGCAGCGACGCACAGCTCGACGCAGCCGAGCGCAGCGAGCTCGCCGCCGACCCCAAGGAGATGGCCGAACACCTGATGATCGTCGACCTCGAGCGCAGCGACCTTGGACGCGTCGCGCGCACCGGCTCGGTCGAGGTGGCCCGTTTCGCTCAGGTGGAAAGCTTCTCGACCGTCCATCACATGGTTTCCGAAGTGACCGCCAGCCTGCGCGACGGCGTCGATCTCGCCGCGCTGCTGCGCGCCACGTTCCCGGGCGGTTCGATTACCGGCGCGCCCAAGATCCGGGCGATGGAGATCCTTGCCGCGATCGAGGCCGTCGAGCGCGGCCCCTACACCGGCGCGATCGGGTTCTTCCACGGCAGCGACGAGGTCCAGCTGTCGATCGCAATCCGCACCGCGCTGGCCGCCGAGGGGC
The DNA here is from genome assembly GCA_046261745.1 of Binatia bacterium. Taxonomy (GTDB): domain Bacteria; phylum Desulfobacterota; class Binatia; order UBA1149; family CAITLU01; genus DATNBU01. The sequence continues at coordinate 3,889 of JBHEOD010000015.1, read as the reverse complement.
GAATCCTCTATTCGGCCGGCGGCGGCATCGTCGCCGATTCGGATCCGGACCGGGAATGGGACGAGACCGAACTGAAGATCGCAGCACTGCGCACGGCCCTCGCCGGCGCGCCGAGTGCATGCAAAACATCGGCGGCCGGGCCGCGAAAGGCGGGAAACGACGGATGAAGGCAGTCTGCTACCTCAACGGCCGTTTCATGGATGTTTCGAAAGCCAGGATTTCGCCGCTCGATCGCGGCTTCCTGTTCGGCGAAGGCCTCTTCGAGACCTGGCGCACCTACAAGGGACGCGCGTACGGACTTCCCGACCACCTTGCGCGCATGGCCAAGAGCGCGCGCCACATCGGCATCCCGTTCGATCCCGACGAGGCGTGGGAGAAGCGCTGCATCGAGCTGGCGCGGCGCAACGGGATGCTGAAGGAAGACGGCGCCGTGCGCATGACGATTACGCGCGGACGCGGGCCCGTCAGCCTCACCGTCGACAAGACCGAGGAGCCGACCACTCTGATGCTGTTCCGCCCACTCGAGCCGACGCTGGCGCTGGCGAAGTCGAAGGGTGTGGCCGTGCATATGGTGAGCGTCGGCACCGGCGTGTCCGAACGCTGGCGGCAGGTGAAGTCGCTCAACTACCTGCCGGCGATCCTCGCGCGCGTGGAAGCGAAGAAGCACCGCTGCTTCGAGGCCGTCTACCACACCGAAGGCAGCGGCAAGGCGGGAAGCGGCACCGTGCTCGAGGGCACCACCAGCAACCTGTTCGTCGTCCGGCGCGGCATCGTGCGCACCGCGCCGATCTCGGCCGGCCTGCTGCCGGGCGTCACGCGCAAGAAAACACTGAGGCTCGCGCGTGCGGTGGCCACCGTAAAGGAAGAACGCTTTTCGGTTGCCGACCTGATGGCCGCCGACGAAGTCTTCCTGACCGCGTCCTCGATCGAAGTCGTTCCCGTCGTCAAAGTGGGACGCCAGAAGATCGGCAATGGCCGCCCCGGGCCGATCGCGCTCGCGATCCAGCGTCGCTACCGCGAGGAAGTCGCGCGCAAGCTGGGCCTGGCGCTGGAAGATCTCGGCGACTGAAATCGGACTCGCCTGCTCGAGCGGGAAAGGCGCGGAACAACTCCGGACCGACGCGCGGCGGCGGGAGGAATTCCGCAGTCTTCTAAAGGTCGAAGACGAACATCGACCCGACGCGCGCCACGGGTTTGTGACCGCGTAGCCATTCGTAGGTTCGCGCCGGTACCCAGCGCATTCGACCACCGAGGTACCAGAAGTACGGTCGGCCCATCAGAAACGTCGCCGACACCACCGCCTTCCCGCGCGATACGCCGCGCTCGAGCGGCGTGAACCGGATGCCGTACACGCCCGGATCCACGCGACCGAAATAGGCCAGCGCCACCGTGTCGATCTTGTTGGCATCCATGTACTCGCGAAGGCGGATCAGGTCCTGGCCCCAGTCGATGTTGGAGTCGATGAGAACGCGGTGGCCGTTCTCCGGTCCGCCGGCGGCCTCGTTGAAGTACTGCAGGTAGCGCGGCGCCACCGCGAGTGTGCCGGCCGCCATCCACACGAGCCCAACGGTGGCGGCCGCGGCAGGAAGCCACCGTCGCACCCTGCCGAGAGCGCGCGCGGCGCCGCCGCCGGCGGCCACGCTGCGCCACGGCGCCGTCTCCAGCGCCGCCGCGATCCACGGCGCGATGCCGATGAACAGCAGCGGATAGGCCGCCAGCACGTGGCGCTCGCCGATGTAGAGCGAGTTGAATGCCGAGTTGGCGGCGAACAGCAGCACCACCGGGACGAACACCGCGTAGTCGCGCTTGCCGGTGCTGCGACCGGTGGCCCACGCGGTCACCGACAACAACGCCGCGATCAGCACCGGCAGCGGGCACTTGGCCGCGAAGGCAGCCAGGTGGTAGTACCACCAGCCGTCGGCGGACAACTCGCCGGCCAGAAAATACGAAGGTTCCCGCCCCTTGCCCACCTCGAGGATCATGTCGATCCCGTCGACGAACGGGCGCGGCAGCGGCAAGCGCAGCCACGGCATCGCTTCCGCCAGGCTTGCCAACCTTCCACCCGGCGCGAGAGTTGCTTCGCGCAGCAACGCGAATGTGCCGTCGAAGCCGTAGCCCGCATTGATCACGAGTAGCGTGACCGCGCCGGCCGTCGCCAGCAGCGCTGCCCACGTACTCAGAGGCACGCGGTTTCTGGGCTCGACGGCGATGCGGATCGCCCACGTCAGCACGATGATCGCGACCAGCACCGGACCGGAGAGCTTGAGAAGGTTGGCCGCACCGATCGCGAGCCCCAGCCACACCGCCCGTCGCAACGACGGCGCTTCGAGCAGGCGCCAGTTCGCATACAGCGCGAGCAGGAACCCGAGCGTGCCCGCCATGTCGAGGGTAACGAGATGACCGTGCGCGAGCAGCGACGGGGAGAACGCGAACAGCACGAGCGAAGCCAGCGCAGCACGCGCGCCGTACAGATCGAAGGCCCACTTCGCCATCACGCCCGCTGCGACCAGCGACAGCAGCACGATCATCAGCCGTGCCTCCCAGTACAGGGCCTGGTAACGATCCGCGTTGGCCTGCATGAAATGCTGCCCGAGGCCCCAAACCATCGTGCCGGCAGGTGGCTCGAAGTGGGGCCGGTCCAGCAGCAACGGAAGCGCCGCGAACATGCGCGGCCCGTGCGAGTTGATGGAGTCCTGCCGCAGGTCGCCTGTCTCCAGCGCGTTCAGTCCGATGGGAAGATGGACGTACTCGTCGATCGTCACGGAGTCGCGCCCGGCCGCCACGAGGGCCTGGGCCGCAAAAACGGCCAGAAGCGAGATCGCAGCGATGACGGTGCCGGCGGTCCATCCGCGACGGCGAATCGCGGCGGCGCGCGGCGCCGGCGACGACATGCCGGTCGTCAGGGCAGGGCGGGAGAGTTCTCCAGCCGGAGCGCCGCGCTTGCGCCCCTTTTCAGCGCGAGAGCGCATCGAGCTTGCCGAGCATGCTGCGAGTGGATTCGCTCGACGGATCGACCGCCGCCGCTTTCTCGAGATGCACGCGCGCCTGCGCATACTGTCCCGAGGTCGCGAGATACTGCGCCGCGCGCTGCCGCGTCTCCACCTCGTGGTTCGGCGGCAGACCGCCGGCAATCGCCTTTTCCAGCCACGGCAGCACGCCCTGCGGTTCGCCGAGGGTCTCGAGAATGCGCGAGTACGCCAGTATCGCGGTGTATCGGTCGATGCCCCACTGCCACGGATAGGTGCTGCGCGGACCCGACAGCACCTGTTCGGTCTTCGCCCGCCACGTCTTCGTGAACGCTTCGCGCGCGGCCGCGACAACTTCGGCGTGCTCGGAGGCTCGCACGTGAATGGTCACGGTTTCGTCGAAATACACCAGGCGCCACTCCGGCAGGGAGCTGAGAGCACGCAGGAAGCCGTGGCGGTTTCCCCAGCGGTGGAAGACCATGACGCTCTGGATGCCCATGCCCGGGACGAGTTGGGTATCTCTTCCGTATCCACGGCCCGCCCGCTGCTCGCGGCCGGAGCCTCTGCCGTCATGTTCTCGTTGGGTGCGGTATTGCCGC
>JBHEOD010000015.1:0-314 GCA_046261745.1 Binatia bacterium | reverse complement strand
ACGGCACGCGGCTGGAAGTTCGACTCGAAGATGCCGAGCCCGAACTCGTGGGTCTCGCCGGTGGCCGCGTACCAGCGGTTGGAAGCCACCAGGCAGCACAGCACGAGGCTGCCTGCGATCACCGCGACCGAGGCAGTGCGCAGTGCTGCGCCGTTCGGGTTTGTCAGCGACTTCGGCAGGCGCGCCAGCAGGATTCCAGCGCATGCCCCGACGAACGGGACCGCACCGATCGCGAAAATGCCGATGTTGCGCCGGGCCAGAAGAGACAGGTACGCAAGCGCCGCCGCGAAGGCGAGCACACCGATGTCGAAGCC
>JBHEOD010000149.1:7731-8191 GCA_046261745.1 Binatia bacterium | reverse complement strand
GTCCGAACGCGAACGACAGCGCGCTCGCGGTCAGCGCGAAGAACATCGTGGCGTCCCTGTTCAGGGCCCACAGGTCGTTCATCTCGTCGTCGGTCAGTCGATACATGAAATTCCCGGAAAAATGGGGTCAGACCCCTTTTTGACAGCCCCCTTTTCGATGTCGTCCCTTAACGGCGGCGCGGGTCGGGCACTGCGGGGGGAACGAGACCTCAATTTTTCGGCAGGCCAGTCTTCGGCCCGACGAAGTCGTTTCGCGATGCAATGGGCCCAGACCCCATTTCTCTGTACCCATTTTTTGGCTGAGTCGAGGGACGACAGTTCGCGTGTGCCATTTGTCGGCTGCGCGATGCGACCTGGATCACGTTGCGCTGCGCGCGCCTGTTGCATGCGCCGGTCAGGTGCGGGATGGAGGCGGCAGAGGCACACGGACGATGGACGAATTTCTTGCGGCGGGGGGGGG
>JBHEOD010000149.1:0-7721 GCA_046261745.1 Binatia bacterium | reverse complement strand
GCTTTCTCGTTGCCGTCATCTGGATGGACCTGATGTTCGACGTGCTTGCGCTCGGCCCACGCCGGCAGGGACCGGGCGGCGACGAACTTCCCGAAGAAGCCCTGGCCCAGGTGGCCGGCTACTACCGGCGCGTGACCACCACCGCATCCCCGATGAACCTGCTGATCAGCGCCGTCATGGCCGGACTGGTCGGGGTTCTGCTGCTGGAACTCGTCCGCGGCGACGGCGCGCGCAGCGTCACCGGCGCCTCCCTGGCCCTGTGCGCAGTTCCGATCGTGCTTGCCCTCACGCGCGTGTTTCCGAGCGCGATCCGGCTCGGCTCGCGCACGGACGACGCGGCCGAGCAGAGCCGTCTGGCGCGCGCCATCTGCATCGACCACCTGCTGTGCTTTGCGGCGATGGTCGCGTTCGTGACGCTGCGGCTAGTCTCGCCGTAGCCCGATCTTCGCGGGGATCGTTCGTGACGCTGCGGGTAGCCTCGTGGTAGCCCGCTTCACCTCTGCGGCGAGCGACGGACCCACACGGCCCGCCGCTCGTCCACGCCGGTCACCTTCGACGGCAGGCTTCGGTAGTTCTCGTGTACCCACTGGACGTATCCAGTGAGGCTGGACAGCCGCCCATTCTTGCGCAGCACGATCACGCGTGCCGTCGCACTCTCCTGCTTGGCCATCTGCAGCGTCAGCGAGTTCGAATTGATGCGCGCGCCGGACGTGTCGCAGAGCCCCGGCGGCGCCTGGCGACCGGCCATGTAGACGGCGATCGGATCGTCCCCGGCCACGTACTCGCCGGGTGCGGTGTTGTCGTGGATCCAGCGGCTAGCCAAGTGGAGATAGTCGGGGCCGGGCTGGCGCGACGGACGGGGCAGGAGCGGAAACATCGCCTTGCTGGGGCCGAGCGTCCTGGTCACGACCACGGCTGTCCACAAGCCGATCGTTGCGAGCGCGAGAAAGGCGGGGACCGGCGGCCGCAAGCGCGCGGCAACCAGCGCAGCCGCCACGCCGGCCAACAGCGCAAGCGGCGGCGACAGCAGCACGAAGTGGCGCCAGAACAGCGGGGCCTGCGTCGCGATCGCCGCGAGCATCAGCCCGGCCCACGCCAGCAGCCACAGCGCCGCGAGCCGACGGCCGCGCAGCAGCAGCAGTGCGGCGCCGGCCACCGCCGTAGCGGTCAGCACGCCGTCGCCGAGCACGTGCATGGCTGCGCGCCGCAGGTTGCCGATGACGGTGAGCCGGTAGACGTCGTGCTTGGCGAAGTGAAACGCGACGTTCTGCTCGTACAGGGCCGAGGCGTCGTAGAAGAGCAGCGGTACGAGCCCGACCACGAGGGCTCCGGCCGCTACCACCAGCGAGCGAGTCACGATGCGGCCGAGCATGCCGCGGCCCGGCCCATCCAGTTTCCAGACGCTCTCTTCGCCGGCCGCCGGTGCGAGCAGCAGCAGCAGCCCGAGGGGCGCGGCCAGCGGGATGACGATGAGCTTGAACAGCGCGCCGAGGGCCAGCAGCGCGCCGCTGGCCAGCAGCCAGCCGCGGTGCCAGCCGCGCCGCCGCGACTCGAGGCACGCGCACAAGGACAGCAGCCCCGTAGCGACGGCCGGCGTTTCGGCCTCCACCACGTGCGCGAGGTCGCCGAAGGTGGCCGACAGGGCCAGTGCCGCGGCGGCGGCCGGGGCTGCCCACGTGCCTGCGATGCGCCGGCCGATGTCGGCGACAGCCCCGAGCGCCACGAGCGCGAAACCGAGGACGACCAAGCGCGCGGTCTCGAGGCTGTCGCCCGCCAGCCGCATGCCGAGCGCGAGCGTCTCGAGAAAGGCCGGGGGCTGCGAGGAGAAGACAGGTACGAAAAGGTCGTGACCGGCCAGCAGGGCGCGCGCGGACAAAAGGTAGACGCCCTCGTCGTACTCGCGCTCGGAAGCGACGCCGAGGATGGCAATGCGGCTTGCCGAGAACGCGGCCATCACCACGACCGTCGCCAGGCAGGGGGCCCAAGGTGTGGCGCGGGTCGCCTTTGTGCGGCGGCTTTGACGGTCTGGAGCCGGGCCTTCTGTCATTGTCTCAGCACGCGTCTGCATTCCCCGCCTGGTGCGTCCCGCGTGGGATGCGGGCTTGTCATTGGCGCGAAGCGCACACAAGATGCGGCCTCCACCGCGGGACCCGCCGCATGGCGGATTCGCCCGAAACAAGAGGTTCTCCATGCCGTCGGTGTTGCTCAGGCTCGACAAGCTCTTCGCCGACGCGAAGGTGATCGATCACTTCGACGCGGGCGACGTCGTGTTCGCTGAAGGCAGCAGCGGCACCTTCATGTACGTGGTGGTCGAAGGCACCATCGACATCTTCGTCAACGAAAAGCTGCTCGACATCTCCGGCCCCGGCGACCTGCTCGGCGAAATGTCGCTGATCGATTCGAACGAGCGCAGCGCCACGGCCGTGGCCCGCACCGACGCGCGCCTGGCGCGCGTTGATGAATCGGAGTTCCTTGCGATGGTGGTGGATACGCCGTTCTTCGCCCTGCACGTGATGCGCGTGCTGGTGCAGCGCATGCGGCGCAGCGCCTCGCGCACCTGAGGCGCCGTCCTTTACACGTACACGCAGGCTGGAGCTACGTGCAGGCTGGAGCGCGTTTGATGCGCGCGCCCCCGCTCCCACCCAAATCCGCCCGCAACCCACCAACCTGGGTCACGAGTTCCATCACAATTCCGCGCGTTTCCCGTCTCGGCCGGCGAGATTCAAGACCATTGCAAGAACTTCTCAAAGAGTCGCCGTGCTCCTGCAGGTACGGTCGGTCATGACGACTCGAGAGCTCACGGAACTTAGAAGGCGCCTTGCAGGTCCCCCGACGGCCGGGCGCGAATCCTTCGGTCCTCAGCCTTCCACCGAGTGGAAGCCCCGCTTCGTCGCGCGGCCCCTGGCGGCCCGAGTGCAGGGAGCCCCGCGCGAGTTCGCCCCGCCGCCGTGCGACGGCAGCGGGTCGCACCTTCGCGCGAAGATGCCGTAGCCCCGCGGGCGGTGTGTCGGACAGAGGATGCGGTGGAAGGCGATGGCTGACGGCCATGCCGGCGCAGATCGACGCAGACGACTGACGGCAGTGAGCGCGAGCTCGCTCAAGCGTCCCAGACGATGCCGCGCTCGCGCGGCTTGCCGAAGAGCACCTGCACCGGCGACTTCTTGTCGATGTGGCCGATCAGTCCGCTGTAGATGCCGAAGCCGCACAGCTCCTGCAGGCGCGGCGAGAAGTCGCGAACGACTTCGGCCGGAATGCCGAGTTGCTGGTTTTCCTGCTGGCGCATGAAGCCGGCGCAGTAGTTCATCGCAATGCCGACGCGACGCGTGTCGGTCAGGTTGCTGCCGCCGCCGTGCCAGAGACTTCCGTGCCAGACGAGCACCGAGCCGCGCGGCATCTCGGCAGCAATCGAATCGTAGTGCTTGAGGTAGGTGGGCGAGCGGTCGCGCAGGTGCGAGCCCGGAATGATGCGCGTGGCGCCGTTCAGTTCGGTGAAGTCGGTGATCGCCCACATCGTGTTGCAGACGGTGGCCACGTGCGGCTTCGCGATGGGGATCAGCTGGTCGTCGGCGTGGATGGGCTGGGCGATCTCGCCCGGGTCGATCCCGATCGACGACAGCGACGACACGAGACAGCCCGAGTCGAGCACGCGCTCGACGATCGGCAGCACGCAGGGGTGGACGGGGATGCGCTCGAAAACCTTGCCGCGCGCGAGCAGGTTGTAGATGCGCACGGTGCTGGCGCCTTCGAACGGATTGTCGGCCGGCACAATGCCGAGGTCTTTCTCGAGGCGCCGCAGCGTCTCGTCGAGTTCGGCCACGAGATCGGGCTCGATCGCGTTCTCGACGATCGTGTAGCCGTGCTCGGCGATTCGCGCGGCGTGGGCGTCGATGTCGGGCAGGGCAGGCATGCGCGTCGGCGGGTCAGGCCGCCTGTTCGCGGCCCTTCAGGTGCTCGGGCACGAGCGGCTCGACGCCGAGCTCGGACATCAGCGTGCGGTCGTGGTCATGGTCGGGGTTGCCGGTGGTCAGCAGCTTCTCGCCGAAGAACACCGAGTTGGCGCCGGCCATGAAGCAGAGCGCCTGGGCTTCGTCGCTGAGCGAGCTGCGTCCGGCCGAAAGGCGCACGACGGAAGCCGGCATCAGGATGCGCGCCGTTGCGATCATGCGCACCAGTTCGAAGGCCTTGACCGGCTCGCGTCCGGCCAGCGGAGTTCCCTCCACAGCCACCAGCGCATTGACAGGCACGCTCTCGGGATGCGCAGGAAGGTTGGCCAGCTCGACCAGCATGCCGCAGCGGTCGTCCACCGACTCGCCCATGCCGATGATGCCGCCGCTGCAGACGGTGATGCCGGCGTCGCGCACGTGCTGCAGTGTCGTCAGGCGCTCGTCGTAGGTGCGCGTGGAGATGATCTTGTCGTAGTACTCGCGCGACGTGTCGAGGTTGTGGTTGTACGCGACGAGGCCGGCTTCCTTCAGGCGCTCGGCCTGGCGGCCGGTGAGCATGCCGAGCGTCACGCAGGCTTCCATGCCGAGGTCGGTCACGCCGCGCACCATTTCGCAGACGCTGTCGAACTGCGCGCCGTCACGCACTTCGCGCCACGCGGCGCCCATGCAGAAGCGCGACGCGCCGGCATCGCGGGCGGTGCGCGCGGCGTCGAGCACCTCGCCGACGTTCATCAGCGCTTCCTTGTCGACGCCGGTCTTGTAGTGCGCGCTTTGCGGGCAGTAGCCGCAGTCTTCGGGACAGCCGCCCGTCTTGATCGAAAGCAGCGAGCAGAGCTGCACTTCGCTGGGAGCGTGGAACTCGCGGTGCAGCGTCTGCGCGCGATAGAGAAGCTCGCTCAGCGGAAGGTCGTGGATCGCGCGAACTTCGGCCAGGCTCCAGTCGTGTCGGAGGGTGGTGTGCGGCATGGGTGTTCGTGTAGCGAGGCAGGGCGGGGGGTGCAAGGCGTAGGCGGGGGCCGCCGGGCTGGGCGTTTTCTCGCGTCTCGCGGCGGCGGCGGCTATAGAATCCACGTCTCGACACCCCGCCGCCCACCACGACAGGAGTTCCGATGATCTACGATAGCATCCTCGACACGATCGGCCGCACGCCGGTCGTCCGTCTCAACCGCATCGCCCCGAAGAACGTCACCATGTACGTCAAGTGCGAGTTCTTCAATCCGCTCTCCTCGGTGAAGGACCGCCTGGCGATCGCGATAATCCTCGACGCCGAGCGTTCGGGCGCGCTCAAGCCCGGGCAGACGGTGGTGGAGGCGACGTCGGGCAACACCGGCATCGCGCTGGCGATGGTCTGTGCGGCCAAGGGATATCCGTTCGTGGCCACGATGGCCGAATCGTTCTCGATCGAGCGCCGCAAGATCATGCGCGGCCTCGGAGCCAGGGTGATCCTCACGCCGGCGGCCGAGCGCGGCAGCGGCATGGTGCGCAAGGCCGAGGAACTGGCGGCCAAACATGGTTGGTTCCTTGCCCGGCAGTTCGAGAACCTCGCCAATCCGGCCTGGCACCGCAGCACGACGGGCCCGGAGATTCTCAGCGACTTCGCCGGTCGCCGCCTCGACTACTGGGTGACCGGCTGGGGCACGGGCGGAACGATGACCGGCGCGGGCGAGATGATCCGCGTCGCCCGGCCCGAGGTACGCATCATAGCGGCCGAGCCGGCCAACGCGCCGCTTCTGTCGGGAGGCGAGTTCAAGCCCCACATGATCCAGGGCTGGACGCCGGACTTCGTGCCGGCGGTGCTCAAGGCCGAAGTGCCCGACGAAATCCTGCCGGTGGCCGATGCCGACGCGATCACGTGGGCGAGGGCGCTCGCGCACAAGGAAGGAATCTTCTGCGGCATCTCGGGCGGCGCGACGGTGGCGGCGGCGATGCAGGTGGCCGCCAAGGCGCCTGAGGGCGCGGTGCTGCTTGCAATGATTCCGGACACGGCCGAGCGCTACCTGACGACGCCGCTGTTTGCCGGCGTCGAGGAAGGCTCCGACCCGGAACCCGACTGAGCGAAACCCGGCGCGCGGGTGAAGGACGACACGCGTCGCAACGTCCACACGCGGCCGGGGCCGTTTCGCGTGCACGAATGCCGGACGGCCGGGCGACGGGCGGGAAAAGGAAACGCCGCTTTCGCGCGGCAGCTACAAGGAAGCAACGAATCGATGGCGTCTCGCGGCTCCAAGCGTACGGACAAGAAGGACGGCGACTCCGGCGCTTCGGTGCTGGGGCTCGTTTCCTCAGCCGTGGGCGGGGCGCTGCGCGTGCCGAGCGGACGCCTCGAGCGCGCGGCGCGCTGGGGTCTGCTCACGGGTGGGCTCGCGGCCGGCGTGGTTGGCGAGGGCATGCGACGCGCGGTCAGCGGCGCGACGCTCGGCTACAGCGACGTCGTCTTCAGCGATGCCAACGCGCGGCGCCTGCTGAAGACGCTCGGCCGCATGCGCGGTGCGGCGATGAAGCTCGGGCAGGCGCTGTCGATGGAACTCGAGGGCCTGGTGCCGCCGGCGTTCACCGAGATTCTCACGGCGCTTCAGGCATCCGGCAACACGATGAGCGAGGCGCAGCTTCACCGCGTGCTCGGGCAGGCGTGGGGCAAGGGCTGGCGAAAGCGCCTCGCGAGCTTCGACGAGACACCGTTTGCGGCTGCGTCGATCGGGCAGGTCCATCGTGCGCGCATGCTTGACGGCCGCGAGCTGGCGATCAAGGTGCAGTATCCCGGCGTGTCCGACAGCATCGGCGCCGATCTGGAGAACCTCGCGACGCTGTTCAAGCTTACCGGCGTGGTGCCGTCCGACTACGACCTGGTGCCTTTGCTCGCGCAGCTTCGCGGCCAGCTCGAGAACGAGACCGACTACCGGCGCGAGGCGGCGAGCCTCGACCGCTATGCCGACCTGCTTTCGGGCGAGACCGACGTGGTGGTGCCGCGGCCGGTGCATGAGCTGACGACGAGCCACGTGCTCGCGATGGATTTCGTGGCCGGCGAGCCGATCTCCGAGTTGTGGGCGAAGGGCGCGTCGCAGGCACGTCGCAACCGGGCGGCCGAGCAGGCACTGCACGTGGTGCTGCGCGAGCTGTTCGAGTTCGGCTTCATGCAGTCGGATCCGAACTTCGCCAATTACCTGGTCGACGGCGACAAGCTGGTTTGCCTCGACCTCGGCTCGGCCATCGAGATCGAGCCGAAGGTGCAGCGTCGCATTCGCGACCTCATTCGCCTGGCGTGCCGCGGTGAGCGCGATGCGCTCGTCAAGGCTTTCCGCGAATGGGACTGGGTGGGCGACGAGAGCGACGAGAAGGTGGCGCCGGTGGCCGAACTGATGATCATGATCACCGAGCCGCTGCGCGGCCGCGGCTACTACGACTTCGCGAAGAGCGATCTTGCCGAGCGCGCGCGCGATCTCGGCATGGAGATCGTGTTCCGCCGCGGCATGCGCCGGCCGCCGCCGCCCGAGATGGTCTTCGTCAACCGCAAGCTCGGCGGCATGTACCTGCTATGCGCCAAACTAGGCGCCCGCCTGCAAGTAGCCAAAATGGCCGCCCCCCACGTCCCCCTCCAATAAATGGGGTCAGACCCCTTTTTCCCAAGGGAACGACTGACTTGAGACGCGGCGGTCGAAAAAGGGGTCTGACCCCATTTTTTATTTGGGGATTTTGGCTTCGATGTTGATCTCTACGTCGACTTCGTCGCCGACGAGGAAGCCTCCGGCGTCGAGCGATTTGTTCCAGACGATGCCGAAG
>JBHEOD010000148.1:0-8224 GCA_046261745.1 Binatia bacterium | reverse complement strand
GGGCGTTTTGCGCTCCCGGGCTGTGCTTCTTCGATCGGAGGGACGGTAGGTCCGGGCCTACATGTCGCGCAAAACGCGCTTGAGCACCTTGCCCGTGGGGTTGCGGGGAAGCTCCTCGAGAAAGACGACGTCGCGCGGAACCTTGTAGCGCGCGAGGTGCTCCTTCACGTAGGCCTTGAGCTCGTCGGCGCTCGCCGAGCTGCCCCCGGCGAGCGCGACGAACGCCTTCAGGCGCTGGCCGAACTCCGCGTCGGGAACTCCGATCACCGCCGCTTCGTGCACGCAGGGGTGGTCGGTCAGCAGGTCTTCCACTTCGCGCGGGAATACGTTCTCTCCGCCCGAGATGATCATGTCGTCATCACGGCCGTCGACGAAGAGAAGACCGTTCTCGTCGAAGTGACCGACGTCGCCACTCGACATCAGGCCGTTGATGATCTCCTTGCCGCCGCCACCGGTGTAACCGTCGAACTGGTTGTCGTTGGCGACGAAAATCCGGCCGGTGATTCCACGCGCAACTTCCTTGCCGTTGGAGTCGAGGATCTTGACGGTGGTGCCGCGCGGTGGGCGGCCGGCCGTGCCGGGAACGGCGCGAAGTTCGTCCGGAGTGGCGATGCTGGCCTGCGCAACTTCGGTGGAACCGTAAAAGTTGTAGACGTTGTCCCCGAAGAGATCCATCCACTTGATTGCGAGTTCGCCGGGCAGCGCCGAACCGCTCGCGCCGACGACGCGAAGCGAACGGCAGTCGTACTTGCGGATAATGGCGGGATCGAGGGCGCAGATTCTCTGCATCATCACCGGAACCACCGCCAGGACGTTGGGCTTGTGTTCCGCGATGGTTCGCAGTGTGTCCTCGGGATCGAAGCGGTTTCGCATGATGACTGTGTTGGAAAGCAACGAGGCCAGTAGCAGGTGCGCGCCTCCCCAAGAGTGGAACGCAGGCGCGGCGACGAACGATTTCTCACCTACGCGCAGCGGCATGCGACCGAGCAGCCCGACGAAGGTGTCGAGACTCGTGCGTCTCGGCGCGCGCGAAGCGCCCTTGGGAGTCCCGGTGGTGCCCGACGTGAGGATGGTCATGCGGCCGTGCCGGGCCGGCGCCGCGGGCTCACTCTTGTCGTGCGTTCGGATCAGGTCCTCGAGCGTGGTGCCGTCGCCGTCGCGGCTGGAAAGAGTGAGGATCCGCGTGCGGTTTCCGCCGCCGCGCTCGACCACCGCTGCGAACTCCTCGTCGAAGAGCACGACGTTGCAGCCCTCGCGGTCGAGAACTTCGGCGAGTTGCGGCGCTGCGAACCCTGTGTTGAGCAGCAGGGCATTGGCGCCAAGCTTGTTGAGCGCGATCGAAGCCTCGACGAACCCGCGATGGTTGCGCGCGTAGAGTCCGACGCCGTCGCCGCACTGCACTCCCGCGGCGGCAAGGCCGCGCGCGATGGCGTTGGTACGTGCGTCCACTTCCCCGAATGTCAGCGGCGCACCTACTTCATCGATGAGTCCGACGTCGTCCGGCCTGCGCATTGCCGAGGCGGCGAATCCGCCGGCCGGTGTGGACCCCCACTTGCCGACGCCCTTGCCGAGGGCGCCGAGAAAGCTCGGCCGCAGCATTCCTGTGCTGCCGAGGACGTCGAACACTTCGATGAAACGGGAGACTGGGCCGCCCTGGCCGGTACCGCGAAGACTCATACCGGGGGTTCCTACGACAGCTTCGCTGACAAGGGAACACGCGATTGGGGGCAAACGACCGTTCGGCTGCCTGCGGCCCCGAACGCCGATGGCAAGGACGGGTCCGACGTCGGTCCCCTGCCTCCGAGCCTGTGGAAACCGACCAGGCGGACACTTCCCGCCGGGCAAGGAGCCCATGCAGCTCGATCCCGAGTTCCGTCGCTTTGAGCCGTCTCGCGATTTGCTCCCCTGGGAGTGCTCTGTTAGAAGCGCGGGCTCGGTTGCTCACACCCGGGCCCGAAACAGGGTTAGGGGTCGTAGTTCAGTCGGTTAGAACGCTGGCCTGTCACGCCAGAGGTCGCGAGTTCGAGTCTCGTCGGCCCCGCCACTTTCTACCCGGGTCGTGTGACTCCCAGAGTCGCCATGCAAGGCGAATACAAGCCAGAGGCACCATGCAGCAGAAGGTCACCAAAAGCCTGACGACGGAAGAGGCGCTCGCCGCACGTCAATGGTACGTCGTCGACGCCAACGAGCAGGTGCTCGGTCGTCTCGCCACCCGCGTGGCCACGGTGCTGCGCGGCAAGCACAACCCTGCCTTCACGCCCCACGTCGATTGCGGTGACTTCGTCGTCATCGTTAATGCCGACAAGATCCGAATCACGGGCAACAAGGCCAAGGGCAAGATTCACTACACGCATTCCGGCTACCCCGGCGGCACCAAGGCGCGCAGCGCCGGCGACATCCTCGCGAAAGACCCGGAAAAGCTTATCCGCCAAGCCGTCGTCGGCATGCTGCCGCGCAACCGGCTCGGACGGCAGCTCGCCACCAAGCTCAAGATCTACGCTGGCGCCGAGCATCCGCACACGGCCCAACAGCCCCAGCAGCTCGCGGTCTGACCGCGCGGTAACGGACGGACAATTCCATGGCAGCTCTCACCGATCAGACTTTGGCAACGGGCAAGCGCAAATGCGCCATCGCGCGCGTTTGGGTACGGCCCGGCGGCGGCACCATCTCCATCAACGGTCGTCAGATCGAGGAGTACCTGCCGCGACCCACACTGCGCATGATCATCGCGCAGCCGTTCGAGCTGATCGGCCGTCCGTCCGGCTACGATGTCCGCGTCACCGTCAAGGGCGGCGGCATCGCCGCCCAGGCCGGCGCGATCCGCCACGGCATCTGCCGGGCGCTCGTGGATGCAGAACCGGAACTTCGCCCCGCACTCAAGCGTGCGGGCTTCATGACGCGGGACTCGCGCGTGGTGGAGCGCAAGAAGTACGGCCGCCACAAGGCGCGCAAGCGTCCCCAGTACTCCAAGCGTTAAAAGAGGGTCGATGATGGGCAATTCGCTCGTACGAGTGGCCGTCGTCGGAGCGACTGGCTACTCGGGAGCCGAGCTCGTCCGACTGCTTTCGCGCCACCCCAACGTCAGGATCGAGGTCGTCACCTCCGAGCAGGCCGCGGGTCGCAGCCTCGGAGACGTGCACCGCACGCTCGGTTTTCTCGGCCTCGAGCTCGAAGCCGTCGATGCCGCCGCCATGGCGGGACGCGTCGACTTCGCATTCACGGCGCTTCCGCACGGAGCCTCGACTCCGGTCGTGGCCACGCTCGTCGAGAAGGGCGTGCGCGTCATCGACGTCGGCGCGGATTTCCGTTTCCACGACCTCGACGTGTAC
Organism: Binatia bacterium; assembly: GCA_046261745.1. Classification (GTDB taxonomy): domain Bacteria; phylum Desulfobacterota; class Binatia; order UBA1149; family CAITLU01; genus DATNBU01. The sequence goes on along the minus strand of JBHEOD010000148.1, from coordinate 4,895 downwards.
GAGAAGTGGTACGGGCCCCACGCGGCGCCCGGGCTTGCGGGCGAAGCGGTCTACGGCCTGGTCGAGCATGCGCGCGCAGCGATCGCCGGTGCCCGTCTGGTCGCCAATCCGGGATGCTACCCTACGAGCGCACTGATGCCGCTGCTGCCGCTGGCGAAGCACATTCGCGGGCCGGTGCTGGTGGATTCGAAGTCCGGAACCAGCGGGGCAGGGCGCGCGGCCAAGGTGGACCAGCTGTTCGCCGAGGTTACCGAGAACATCCGCCCTTACGGCGTGACCAGGCATCGTCACCAGCCCGAGATTGCCGAGCAGCTCTCGGGCCGGGCCGGCGGACGGCGGCCGGTCGTCTTCACCCCGCAGCTACTCCCGATCGCGCGCGGGATTCTCACGACCACCTACGCCGACATCGCCGAGGAAGTGGACGTCGGTGCGCTGCTGCGTGACGCGTACGCAAGCGAGCCTTTCGTGCGCCTGCTGGAGAACGGTACCATGCCCGAGCCGCGTTCGGTGCGCGGCACCAACATGGTGGAGATCGCCTGGGTTCGTGACGAGGAGACTTCGCGCGTCGTGCTGGTGTCGGCCATCGACAACCTCGGCAAGGGTGCCGCGGGCCAGGCGGTGCAGAATCTCAACTGCATGCTCGGCATCGACGAGACGACGGCGCTCGAGCAGCTTCCGGCCCTGCCCTGAGATTCGACGTTTCACAGCCGTAACGGGCGGAGTGCGCCGGTCGTGACAAAGACATCTCTGATCATTCTGGCTGCCGGTGCTCTCGCGCTCTGCGGGCTGTTTCTTGCGCTTCGGCCGCGGGTCCCCGGCCCTTACCCGGGACGCAACATCCTGGTGATCACGGTCGATACGCTCCGGCCGGATCACCTTGGCGCCTACGGCTACCACCGCCCGACTTCTCCGGCCATTGACGCGCTCGCGCGCCGCGGCGTCACCTTCGACATGGCCTTTGCTCCGCGCGGGATGACGTGGCCGTCGCTTGCGACGATGCTGACGTCGCTGTCACCGACGACGACCAACGTCCGATGGAACGGGCAGTACCTTCCGCAAGGGGTGCCGACGATGGCAAGCCTCGCCCGGGAGGCCGGATACGAGACGCGTGCTTTCCTCGGCGGAAGCATCTGCCACATGGCCCGCGCCATGGGCGTGTTCGAGTCCGTCGAATGCGGCGAGGATCTCTACGTGGGGATGACGGCCGTCGAGTTCCTGCGTGCGAAGAAAGAGAAACCCTTCTTCTCGTGGGTACACCTGATGGCGCCTCACGCTCCGTACAAGCCGCCGGCCAAGCACGACGTCTTCAGTTCCGCGGCCTACAAGGGGCCCGTGGGGCGCGACCGTTTCACCCTCGACCAGATCTCGGCGAAACAGAAGGCTCTCTCCGAGGCGGATCTCGCGCAGCTCCACGGGCTCTACGACGGCGAAGTTCAGTTCGCGGACCAGCAGGTCGGGTTGTTGCTCGCGACACTCGACGAGCAGGGGCTACTCGGCGACACGATCATCGCGTTCACGGCCGACCACGGCGAGGACCTCTACGAACACCATCGCTATCTCTACCATGCATGCTCGATCTACGACTCGTCGCTGCGCATTCCGCTGATTCTCGCGCTCCCCGACGACGCGAAGGCAGGAACGCGCTATTCCCGGGTCGTCGAGTTGATCGACCTCGCCCCCACCCTGCTCGAGCTGGCAGGTATCGGGCGACTGCCTTCTTTCGAAGGGAAATCGATGCTGCGGCGCCTTGCCGGTAGCGACGATGACGACGGCGAACCGGGCGAAGCCGTTGCGGTCAGCGAGTGGTACGACCCCGATCTCAAGAAGTCGCTGCAGACGGTTCGCACCGAGAGGTGGCGCTATATCAGCAACCCCGAAGGCCTCACGCCTCAATGCCTGCCGGCCGGGGACTACTACAAGGTCGCGCGCGAGGAACTCTACGATCACTCCGTCGACCCGGCAGAATCGCGAAACGTGGCGGCCGAGCATCCTCAACTCACGAAGTGGCTTTCCGAGCTCACCGGCCGGTCAAGCGCCCTCGACGATGCGCCGTTGCCGGTGGACCCGAAACTGACCGAAGAGCTGCGTTCCTTCGGTTACATCCAGTAGCCGTACTCTGCGGGATCAGGCCTTGCGCGCCGGACGCGACCTGGAACGCAACGTCGGCACTCGGCGTACGAAGAGAAGGACGGCCAGCATCGCGCACATGCCGTTGGCCGCCCACGCCGCAGCGACGGGAGATACTCCTCCCGTCCTGCCCGCCGACAACGCCAGTCCGGTCACGATCCAGTACGCGAAGCCGATGACCAGGCCGGTCGCCGTGCCGCGAGCCAGACCGGAGGCGCTGCCCGCGCGAAGCGCGAGCGGAACGCCGACGAGCGCAACGAAGAATCCGGCAAACGGCCACGCGAGCTTGTGGTGGAGGTCGACCAGGTATTCGTCGGCCGACAGTCCACGTGACTCGAGTTGCGCGATCTGGGAGCGAAGCTGGCGAAAGCTGAACTCTTCGGGGCGTCTCTTGCGCGCGGCGAGGTTCTCCGGATCTTCGTGGAGCTCCAGCTCGGCGGGTTCCAGCGGACGCACACGAAAATCCTCGCCGCTGACGTCCTTGACGAAACCGGCCGACGAGACCCAGCGGTCGCCCCGCCATGTCATCGACTCCACCTCGATCACGCGGGCGAGATGGAAGTCTGCATCCGACTCGTAGAGCGACAGGCCCGAGATCACCCGAGCTCCCGCGTCATAGCGGCGAATGTGCACGAATCCGCGGTCGTTCTGGAACCACAGCGACGCAGCGTCGAACACGCCGCGATAGACCTTCTGTTTGAGTTCGACGTCCCACAACCATCGCGACCGCGTGGCGGACACCGGTACGACGTTCTCGCTCCAGAAAAGGGCTCCGAAGCTGAGCAGCAGCGCGCATGCGAGTACCGGCGAGGCGAGACGCCGGTCGCTCATCCCGCACGAACGCATCGCGCTGAGCTCGTGCGTGCGCGCGAGAGTCGCCATGGAAACCAGCGTGGCCAGCAGGCTTGCCGCCGGATACACGTCGAAGAGGATCTTGGGTGTCTTGAACAGGAAATAGCTGACGAGGGCTGTCCAGGAAGGTCCGAACGACAGCACTTCCCCGAGCCGGTCGAAGATGTCGATCACCACGTAGAGTCCTGCAGTGGCCGCGACTGCACTGACGAACACCCGCAGCCACGCAAGCGCGATGTAGCGCCAGAGGATGGTCACGCTGTTCCGTCGGCGTGGGTACGGATTGCCCGCGCACGCGCGCGAAAAAGAGGGCGGTCCTGGGCCGTGCGCGAGAGAACCCAGATCGCCGCCGCAGTCAGCAGCCAAACCGGCAGCCACAACGCAACCGTCGGCGATAGCGCTCCCGAGCGCGCCATCCCGATGCCGAGCGTGAGCAGCCCGTGGAAAACCAGAATCGTGACGATGCTGACAGCGATGGCGCGAGAGCGCGTGTTGGGCGACGGATGAAAGCCGAGAGCGGTGCCGAGGAGCCCGAGCGAGACGGCAGCGGCCGCAAGCCCGAAGCGTCGGTTGAGTTCGATGGCGGCCTCCCGCGGATTCTTCTCGCCGCCAGCCGACAGGTCGTTTCGAAGCTCGCTCCAGCTGCGCGCGGCCGGCTCGTCGCTGGCCGGCTTGCCTCCGGTGGCCGTCCTCAACTCGAGGCTCACCTCGAACGACCGGAACTTCGTGACGTCGTAATCCGCCGCATTTTCCCGCGACGACACGCTGGTTCCATCGAGAAGCTGCAAGTAGAGGCGGCCGGAATCCTCGTGGCCGCCGACGTGGCCGCGCCTGGCGAAGACGGTGGAGCGGCCGTCGCCGCCGCGCTCGTCCGACAGCAGCACGCCGACGAGATCGCCGCTCTCCGGCTCGATCCGGTCCACGTACACGACCATGCGCTCGAAGTCGGTGTTGAAAAAGCGCGGTCTCAGCGCGGCCGATGCACGCGTCTTGGCAATCTCGAACAGCGTGCGCTCGATCTCGCGATGACCCCACGGCCGCGCGGTCATCGACAATGCGAGGGTGACCACGGCGACGAGCACGGACACGCCGAGCACCGGCGGCAGAATCTGCCAGAGGCTGAGGCCTGCCGCCCGCAGTGCGAGCGTTTCGCGGTCGGAGGCCATCCGTCCGAGAGCCGTCACGATGCCGAGCAGGAAGGCCATCGGCAGAGTGGCTTCGAGCAGGGAGGGCAGGATGGCGCCGAGCAGACGCGCCACGAGGACGGCCGGCACCCCGCGCGCGAAGATCATCTCGAGGAGGTCGACCGCCCGAAGCAGGAACAGAATCGAGGAGAAAATCGCGATTCCCGCGAGGAAGGCACCGGCGATTTCACGAAGGAGGTACCTTCGCAGGGTTTTACCCATATTTACTCATGAGGACGCGAGTGTAATGAACCACCCGCGCGGTTACCAAGTCGCCGCGCTCAGCCGGAGGATCCATGTCCCGTCGAACCAAGCCAACCCGCGCCACCGGCCGCGCGGAGGGCCGCGCCACCGGCGCCGCGCAAGGTCGTGCCCAAGGGCGCGGCGACCTCGCCCTGCGCGATACCGAGCGCATCGTCGTCGCCGGGCCCAACGCGGTGGAGGCCGTCCTCGGGTCTGCCGTCGCGCGCGGCAAGAAGGCAACCGGCGACCGCGCAGCGGCGTCGGCCACCGGAACCATCGCTGCCGTGCATCGCGTTTTTCTCGAGGATACGGCCGGCGGACGTTCCCAGCGCCTTGCGCAGCGGGCTCACGACGTCGGTGTCCCCGTCTCCATGATGGGAAAGGGCGAGTGTGACCGCATGGCAGGCGCCCGCTGCCAGGGCGTCGCCGCCGAGGTGGCGTACGCGTACGTCGACCTCGATGTGGTGCTCGAGGGCCCGGGACTGGTCG
>JBHEOD010000147.1:6340-8463 GCA_046261745.1 Binatia bacterium | reverse complement strand
GACCGCATCCTCGACGCCGCCGAGGAACTCTTCGCGAAGCAGGGCTTCAGCGCCACGTCGCTGCGCAACGTGATCTCCGAGGCCGCGGTGAACCTGGCCGCCGTCCACTACCACTTCGGTTCGCGAGAAGAGCTGATCAAGGCGGTCTTCGCGCGCCGCTTCGAGCCCATCAATCGCGAACGCATCGAACTGCTCGACGTCCTGGAATCCAACACTGCCCGCGGCAGCAAGCGTCTCGACCATCGACTGGAAAGGATTCTCGATATCCTGCTAAGCCCGCTCCTTCGCGCCGCACGCGACCGGCCCGAGGAATGGTCGTCGGTGAGCCTGCTCGTCGGCCGCGCGCACACCGATCCCGACTTCGTGGTGCGACAGATCCTGCACGACCAGTTCCTCGAGGTCTTCGCACGATTCTCCAGCGCGCTCGGGCAATGCCTGCCGGCGCTCGGCGAGGAAGAACTGCTCTGTCGTTTTCATTTCGTGATCACTGCCATGGCGGTCACGCTCGTCCACGGCGACGACATCCGTACTCTCTCCGACGGGAAGCTCGATCCGGGTCGCGATCCGGAAGTCTTCGCGCGCCGCTGGGTCGCCTTTGCGGCCGCCGGCCTGAGAGCTCCGGCGTCCGACAACGGAGAAGAACGATGATGGTTTGGCGACGACGCGGCGTCAGCCTTCGGCAGCTTGCCCGACGGGGCATCGTTGCGACGACGACCACGCGAGGGCATCGCAGCGGCGTCGCCGGCAGCATCGCGGGAAGGGCGTTGCCGATCTTCGTCGTCGCCGCGCTCGCGGGCTGCCACGCGACACCGGCCAACAGCCCCGGCGTCCTGAGCACGAAAGCCGAGCTTTCCGGCCTTGTTCCCGACCGTTGGGAAGCCCGCCCGTCGTGGACCGCGCCGGCGTCGGCTGCCGCGTGGAATCTCGATTTCGGCGACCCGACCTTGGCGCGTCTCATCGCCGAGGCGCTGGCCGCAAATCCCGACCTGCGAGTTGCCGCGGACCTCGTCGCGGTAGCGGAAGCCGATGCAACAATCGCAGGCGCCGAGCTTTACCCGGCGCTCTCGGCCGGATTCTCCAGCGGGCGCTCGCGCGACGTCTTCGTCGGTTTCCCGGTCGAGTCGCCCGATCTCCCGTCGCCGCTCAGCACCACGGTGACGCGCCTCGGTCTGTCGCTCGACCTTAGCTGGGAACTCGACGTATGGGGCCGGCTGCGCGCCGGCAAGGATGCCGCCCAGGGAGACCTCGATGCGGCGCGCGCCGCGTACGACGGCGCGCGCCTGTCGCTGGCGGGCCAGACAGCCAAGGTCTGGTTCGCGCTTCTCGAAGCGCGCGAGCAACTCGCGCTCGCCGAACAGACTCTCGCAAGCTGGCGCACCACCGAGGCGCAGGTCAGCGCGCGTTATGCGCTCGGCGTGCGCTCGCCACTCGATCTTCGGCTTTCGCGCACGCAGGTGGCGGCGTCGGAGGCTCGCGCGATCCTTCGCCGCGCTACCCTCGAGCGCGTGGCGCGCCAGCTCGAAGCGCTGCTCGGACGTTACCCGTCGGCCGAGCTTGCCGAGTCCGAGCCCGACCACACTCTTTCGGCGTGGCCGTCGATGCCCGCCGTTCCCGCGGGCATTCCCATCGACCTGCTGGCGAGACGGCCCGACCTTGCCGAGGCGGAGCAGCGCGTCTTTGCGGCCGAGCGCCGCGTGTGGGCTGCCAAGGCCTCGCTGCTTCCGCGCGTGGCGCTGACAGGCAGTGCCGGCACGGTCAGCGACGACTTCGCGCACCTGCTCGACGGCGACTTCGGGGTGTGGTCGCTGGCGGCCAATCTCATGCAGCCGATCTTCGAAGGCGGACGGCTTCGCGGCGCCGTGCGCAAGGCCAAGGCCGCGGCCGGCGCCGAGGCTTCCGAATACGTTTCGACCGCGCTGGTGGCCTTCACCGAGGTGGAGAATGCGCTGGCCGGCGAGGGCTACCTCGCCCAGGCCGAAGATGCGCTCGCACGCGCTGCCGTGGAGGCCGCTGCCGCCGAACGCCTTGCCAACGAGCGCTACCGAAGCGGCATCGAGGGCTACGTGACGCTGCTCGAATCGCGGCGCACGTCGCTGCAGGCGGACTCGGCGCTCATCGAAGCG
>JBHEOD010000147.1:5848-6330 GCA_046261745.1 Binatia bacterium | reverse complement strand
CTCGAAAACCGCGTCGACCTGGTGCTCGCTCTCGGCGGCGGACTCGACGAAGCGGGGGGATCATGAACGTGCAGCCCAAAGTGCTCTATCCCGTCCTCCTCTTCGGCGCCGGCATTCTTGTCTCCGCCGGATTGCTGCTCGCCAAGCCGCAGGCCTCCTCCGAGATTCAAGAACCACCGGCGCCGCTGGTTCGAGTGGTCCTCGCTTCGCGCAGCGACGTCTCAATGGTGGTGCGCACGCAGGGCCGCGTGGAGCCGCGCGCGGAGATCGATCTCGTCGCGGAAGTGAGCGGAAAGGTGGTGGAGGTGGCACCGACACTGGCCGCAGGCGGCTTCTTCCATGCGGGCGACCTGCTCGTGAGCGTCGATCCGCACGACTACGCGCTCGCCGTCGACAAGGCCAAGGCCGAAGTTGCGCGCGCCGAGGTACGCGTCGCGATGGAGAAAGCCGAAGGGAGCATCGCGGTGCGCGAGTGGAAGGAC
>JBHEOD010000147.1:0-5651 GCA_046261745.1 Binatia bacterium | reverse complement strand
GGTTGCCAAGGAACTCGAAAGGACGGCGGTGCGGGCACCGTTCGACGGCCGCGTCCGCACCGAGGACGTCGACGTCGGGCAGTTCGTTTCGCGCGGGGAGATCCTCGCCCGCATTTACTCGACCGACGTCGCCGAAATTCGCCTGCCGCTGGATGACGGCGACCTGGCCTTCCTCGACCTCAGCATGGCCTGGCGCGATGCAAACGAGGATCGTCCTGGACCGGTCGTGGTGGTGCACGCCGACTTCGCGGGCCATCGCTGGCAGTGGAAAGGACGCATCGTGCGGACCGAGGGGCAGATCGATCCTGCCACGCACGTGATCCACGCGGTGGCCAGCGTGGAGGACCCCTACGGTCGCGGCGAGAATCCTGCGCGGCCGCCGCTGGCCGCCGGACTGTTCGTCGAAGCCGACATCACCGGCCGTACTGCCGTCGGCGTGGTGAGCCTGCCGCGCGCCGCCATGCGCGGCGACTCGCGCGTGCTCGTGGTCGATGGAGAGGACCGCCTGCGCTCGCGCAAGGTGAAGGTGCTGCGTCGCGAGGCCGAGCGCGTGATCGTCTCGGAAGGACTCGCCGCAGGGGAGCGCGTCTGCATCTCGCCGCTCGAAGTGGCCGTCGACGGCATGCGCGTGCGCGTGGCGGAGGAGCCGGCGGCGGCCGACGCCGTGGGCCAGGAAAACGGCCAGAAAAGCAGCCCGGAAAACGCCGGCAAAAACGGACGCAGAAACGGCGGCAAGAACGGCGGGGAAATCGGCGGCGAACCGGGCCGACGCCGGCAACCGGGACACGGCTCATGAGACGCGTGATCATCTGGTTCGCGAGCAATTCGGTCGCGGCCAACCTGCTCGTGATGATGATCTTCACAGGCGGACTGCTCACGCTGCCGACCATCAAGCAGGAGATCTTCCCGGAATTCGACACGGACCTCGTCTCCGTGCAGGTGACCTATCCCGGCGCATCTCCCGAGGAGATCGAGGAGACGATCAACGTCCGCATCGAGGAGAAAGTCGCCGGCCTCGAGGGCGTCAAGAAGATCTCTTCCACCGCCGTCGAGAACGTCGGTGCGGTGACCGTCCAGGCACAGACCGGCACCGATCCGCGCGAGTTGCTCGACGACGTGAAGTCGCGCGTCGATTCGATCGACTCGTTCCCGGAAGAAGCCGAGGAACCCGTCGTCGCCGAAGTGGCCATCCGCTACCACGTGATCTCGGTCGCGATCTCGGGCGACACGGACGAGCGGACCCTCAAGCGCCTCGCCGACCAGGTGCGCGACGAACTGTCGGCGATGCCCGAGATCAGCCAGGTCGACCTCGTCGGGGCTCGGCCTTACGAGATCTCGATTGAAGTGTCCGAGGACGCGCTTCGCAGGTACAGCCTGAGCTTCGATGAAGTGGCCCACACCGTGCGTCGCGCTTCCCTCGACCTGCCCGGAGGGTCGGTTCGCGAAGGCGCGGGCGAGATCCTGCTGCGCACCAAGGGGCAGGCCTACGTCGGCGTCGACTTCGAGCGCCTCGTGCTGCGCACGGCGCCGGACGGCTCGCGCCTGCTGCTCGGGACGGTGGCGAAGGTTCGCGACGGTTTCGCCGAGACCGACCAGGGGGCGCGATTCGACGGCCGTCCGGCCGTGCTGCTCGACGTGTTCCGTGTAGGCCAGCAAAGCGCGCTGTCGATTTCGGAAGCGGTGCAGCAGTACGTGACGAAGGCCTCTGCGCGCATGCCTCCGGGCGTTCGCGTCGAGACGTGGAACGACGAGGCCGCCATCCTGCGCAGCCGTCTTTCCACGCTCGTCAACGATGGCCTGCAGGGACTGCTGCTCGTCTTCATCAACCTGGCGCTGTTCCTGCAGATGCGGCTCGCGCTGTGGGTCACCTTCAGCATTCCGATGTCGCTGCTTGGAACGCTGTGGTTGATGCCGACGCTCGACGTGTCGATCAACCTGCTGTCGCTGTTCTGCTTCATCATGGTGCTCGGGATCGTCGTCGACGATGCGACGGTGATCGCCGAGAACGTCTACAAGAAGAAGGAAGAGGGCCGGCGCGGCCTCGATGCGGTGATCGCCGGCGCCACCGAACTGTCCACGCCCGTGATCTTCGGCGTGCTGACCACCTGCGCCGCGTTCCTGCCGATGGTCTGGTTGCCGGGTGCCACCGGCAAGATCATGCGCGTGTTCCCGCTCACGGTGATTCCGGCGCTGCTCTTCTCGCTCGTCGACTCGCAACTCGCGCTGCCGTCGCATCTTCGCCACGTGATGGAACACGCCGACGAGCCCGTCCGCGGGATCGCACTGCGCTGGCGGCGCGTGCAGGATGCCTGCAACCGCGGCCTGCAGTGGATGATCGACCAGGTCTACCGTCCGTCGCTCGAGAGGGCGCTCGAGTGGCGCTACGCCACCGCAGCCGGTGCGTTCTCGGTGGTGCTCATGACGCTGGCCGCGGTCTCCGGCGGATGGGTGGGCATGACGTGGTTCCCGGAAGCGGAAGCCGACAACGTCGTCGCGCTGCTGACGATGCCGCAGGGCACGCCGAAGGAAGTCACGTCTGAAGTGCTCGCGCGCCTCGAATCGTCGGCGGAAGTGCTGCGCGAGGAGCTCTCGCGCGAGCACAAGACCGAAGGCGGCCCTTACCGTCACCTGCTCACTTCGGTGGGCGAGCAGCCGTATCGCGCGGCGCAGCGACAGCACGCCGGGCTGGTGGGCGGCGGCGCGGGCGGCGGCGCTCACCTTGGCGAAGTGAACATCCAGCTCGCATCGGCCGAGGAGCGTCGCTTCGACAGTGCCGAGGTGGCGCGCCGCTGGCGTGAGAAGACCGGAGCGGTGCCCGACGCCGTCGAACTCCTCTACACGGCGAGCCTCTTCAATCCCGGCCCGCCGGTCTCGATCCAGTTCTCCAGCTCGCACATGCAGGATCTTCGCGAGGCGTCGGCGCGCCTCAAGGCGGCGCTCGAAGGATATCCCGGCGTTTACGGCGTCAGCGATTCGTTCCGTCCGGGCAAGCAGGAAATGCGCATCGCCATCCGGCCCGAAGGCGAGGCGCTGGGGCTGACGCTCGCCGACCTCGCCAGGCAGGTACGCCAGGGCTTCTACGGCGAGGAAGTGCAGCGCGTGGCGCGCGGGCGCGAAGACATCAAGGTGATGGTTCGCTATCCGGAGGAGCACCGCCGCACGCTTTCCACGCTCGAGGAGATGCGGGTGCGCACGCCTTCGGGAGCGGAGGTTCCATTCGCGACGGTGGCGCGCGTGGAGCACGGGCGCGGTTTTGCGGTGATCGAACGCTCGGATCGTCGCCGCATCGTGACGGTCTCGGCCGAGGTGGACGCAGGAGTCGGCAACGCCAACCGCATCGTGGCAGACCTCGAAGCCGCGCTGCTTCCCCAGCTTGTCTCCGACTACCAGGGGCTCACCTGGGATTTCGAAGGAGAGCAGCGCGAGCAGCGCGAGGCGCTCTCGAGCATGGTCGCCGGCCTCGGCGTTAGCCTCGTGATGATCTTCGGGCTCATGGCGATTCCTCTCAAGTCCTACGTGCACCCGCTGATGGTCATGAGCGCGATCCCGTTCGGCCTGGTCGGCGCGGTGTTCGCGCACTGGTTGTTCGGGCGAGACCTCACCTTCCTGTCGATGTTCGGCATTGTCGCGCTGGTGGGCGTGATCGTGAACGACTGCCTGGTACTCGTCGACTACATCAACGAGAGACGCGCAGAGGGCGTGCCCGTACGCGACGTGGTGCGGGCGGCCGGGCCCGCGCGTTTCCGCGCGATCTTCCTGACCTCCTCCACGACGTTCATCGGCCTGGTGCCGATCGTGGCCGAGCGCAGCCTGCAGGCCCAGTTCCTCGTGCCGATGGCGATCTCGCTCGGGTTCGGGTCGGTGGCCGCGACGTTCATCTCGCTGATCTTCGTTCCGTGCCTGTACCTCATCGTCGAAGACGCCAGGGAGTGGATGGCTGCCCGGCGCACGATGGCGGTCGCCGACCCGGCCGTCTGAGTTTCGCTCCGAATCGGCGGCGGGTGTGTTAGCGTCCGCGAATGCCCCGGCCGGTCTTCGACGAATGCATGCTGGACGACCTCGTCATCGAGGACGAATCTTCGCTGCGCCACGTCGCGCTGTACGCCGACCTCAAGCAGGTGCTTCGCGGCGCCGGCTGCCGGTTCCGGGTGTTGCCCACCGCGTGGCGCGGACGATGGGATCGCGCGCAGTTCCTCAACCTTTCGTTCTGGGGCGCTGGTACGGGCGGCGACGTGCTGGTGGATCGTGGGCTTCCGGCCGACGTGGTCGCGCACGTCGCGTGGCATCACCTCGCCCATCGCGCCGCCCCGCCGGCGCCCGGCGCGCCGCCCACCGCAAGCGCCCTGTTCCTCGGCGAGGCGATCGCGAGTGCGTTCGACCTCTACCTGATCGGACGCCTGCTCGGTCATTCGCCCGATTCGTCGTTCCTCGAGACTCAGGTGCCGGCGCTGGCCGACGCGGCCGACGCCGCCGGCCTGCCGGCGACGGACTTCGAGGCAATGCTCGGCGACATCGCGCGGGACCCGGAGCGCGCGTTCGCCGACCTTCGTGAGTTGCTGTTCGAAGCGACCGCGGCGTTGTTCGCGAGTCGGTCGGCCGAGGCGGCGCTGGGTGCACTCGCCGCGTTCGACAGGCATCGCTTTGCCGCGCTGCTGCATCACTACGAGCTTTCCAACTGGGTGCTCTTTGCGCGCGCGTACGCCCGGACTTCGCCAGAAGGCGACGAGCGCGTCGCCGCGATCGACGCAGCGATGCGCCGAGCGCCGGTGGCTCTCGACTGGCTGGCGGCCGAGTGGGTAGCGCCGGCTTTGCGCGGGATGCCGCGCGCGGGCGGCTCCGCATGAGCGCCGAAGAGTGGCGGTTGCCCAAACTCATCGAGGCGGACCCCGAGGCTGCCGGGCTGCTCGAGCAGCTTGCCAGCAGATCCGGGCCGCTCTGGAAGGAAGGCCGGCTCCAGATCCCTTCGGTGGTCCCCGACGACGAATTGAAATCCACGCTGTGCCTGGCCAGCCGGACCGGGTTTTTGCTGCGCGGCCTTGAAGCTGCCGAGCGGCGTCTTGCCGAGGAGCAGCGTGGACGCGCCCTGTTGGGCACGTCGTCGCGGGACGCCGGGGTGCGCATCTCGCGCCTGCTGGTTGTCACGAATGACGGGGCCGAACGCTTCTATCGAAATGTCGAAGCCCTGCTCAAGCGCCACGAACCGCGCGTGTACGCGATTCGCGTCGAGATGGACGAGCACGAAATGGGCGAGCTTCTTTTCGGTGCCGATCGCGTCGCACGCCTCGTGATGGTTGATCACAAGAATGCCGTGGCGGAGGTGCTGCTGGCTATTGCGCGGCAGTGGCGGGGCTGAAGGACGCGGCTTGTTCCGGCGTCTCGAACGTCGGCCTGGAGGTGCCGGCCCTTGTGCCCCAGACCTTCTTGGCTATGATGGCCATATGGAAGTGGCCACCATCTCCCAACTCAAGGACAAACTCAGCGCGTACTTGGCGAAAGTGAAGGCTGGGCATTCCGTCCTCATCCTCGACCGCAATCGTCCCGTCGCGCGAATCGTGGGCGTCGAGGGGGCTGATTCCGGTGACGACCGCATCTCTCGCCTCGAACGAGCCGGCCTGATGCGCCGCGCCAAGCAGCCCTTGTCCCTCGAAGAC
>JBHEOD010000146.1:0-8486 GCA_046261745.1 Binatia bacterium | reverse complement strand
GAAGATTTTGTCTTTCAGCCAGAGACTGGCGTCGAACTTCTTCGCAAGGTGACGGTAGAGGGCGAGGGCTCGCTCGTGCGCTTTGGCGGCGCCGGGCTTCGCGACCGCATTGTCGATGTCGTAACCGCTCTCGCTTCCCGACTTGGAGAGCGACCACCAGGTCTCGTAGGCCTCGGCCAGGGCAAGTCTTACACCATCCGACGTCTCCGTCTCGGGGTAGCGCGCGAGAAACTCCTCGCCGATCGTGACGGCTTCCTGCGCGCGTTCGAGGCCTGTCTCGCAATCGTAGCCGCCCCGGTGATCGCGAAGGCTTTCGAGGTAGGCCTGACGTCCCCACCGGTCGTGCAGGAATTTTTCGCGGAGCCGTTCCCCGAAATGCGAATTGAACGCGAGATATTCGTAGATCCCGTTGCCCCAGCCGAAAGACGCGCCGAGAGGAGCGAGGTCCGGGTACTCGTTGTTGAGCGCCTCCGCACGGCGTTCCGCTTTGACGTGTCCATAGTCGTTGCTCTCGGCCTCGTAACGTTCGTCGTGCGCAAGGGTTCGGCCGAGCTTGTCGGTCCAGTAGAGCCGCGCAGGATACGACGGGTCGTCGGGTCGGAGGGCGGCGAGCCGCGACAGGTTGCGGCGAAAGGCCGCTTCCGGCGGCACCTTGGGAGACCAGTACTGGTAGACCTCGTCCGCGAGCATCGCGCAGCCGTCGTCTCCCGCCTGCTGGCAGGCTTCGAACAGAAGTTTTCGTTCCGGCACGGAACTCCAGACGCTGGAGTCGTCGAGGATCGCGGTCAGACGGTCCTGGCGCCAGAGAAAGACGAGGGAAGACGTTTCCTGGTCGCGGTACATCCACGCGCGGCTGCCTGCGAGCCGCCAGCGGTGCGGCATTCCCACCGACTTGGCCAGTCCCATGTGGTCCTTGTCGACGAAGGGAATCTGCCGGGGAGTCTGGCTCCAGGCGGCGCTAAGCTGCCGGCTGAGAGAATCGAGGAGCGTTCTGTCGTCGAGAACGAACCTGGTCTGCTGGAGCGTGCACGCACCGCGGTCCGGATCGGGGAAGAAACGGTAGCTCACCTCCCAGCCCGGTCCTGATTCGCGGCACTCGTGGCACCAGAAGTCCTCGTAGAAGGTACGCTGGTTGTCCGAGAACGGCGCGCAGGTTTCGAAGATCTCCGGCTTGAGCACCGGGAAGTCGGCGGCGACCTTGAGGATACGGTCGAGTTGGGCGGACGCTTCGAGCGGAGGCTGGCCGGCTTCGCCACGGCCGGAGCAGAGCATGGCGACGAGTGCGGCTGCGGCTTGCAGCGACCAGTTGGGAAACGTCATCGGAGTGCGCGCGAGAGTAGCACCGCTTCCCGCGGGTTGAACAGATGGAATCGCGACGATCCCGTGACGCACGTGAAAGTCGTCACCCGCTACTGCGGCTTCAGCGGCGGTCGGGATTCGACCGCTACGGCGCACGGGTCTGTCCGCAATCACGTTCGAGACAGTCGCGAACCTTGTTTTGGCCCGGTCAGGTCGGCAAGTAAGGGTGAGTTGAGAGGTTCCGCAGCCTGAGTTTGTGGCCAAGTTGAGCGCGACGACGTCGCGCGCGCCTCGATGCAATCAACAGCGTCAGCCCCGCCAAGGCTGTGCTGGACCATTCTCCCCCATAAGCGAGGTACGCAAGCTCCAGAGTTTCCGCATTGGGGGGCACTTTGACCTGCATCATCAGGTCATCGGTACTCTCGATGGGCACATCGTGGCCGTCGATTCTCGCCGACCATGGCGCCGTGTTGGCCATCGGCAGCCGCAGTACAAGTTCCTCGGGTTTGTCCGCGAGGCTCCACTTCAGCTCGGTCCAGGTGGAGTTGTGGGCGAAGCCGATGACTCCCTGAGGATGGGAGTTCCATGTTTTCCCCGTCGCGATGATCCACCAGTCGCCCTGCACAAAGACGGTCGAAAGATCCAGACAGTCCTCGAAGTGCTCGCGCTGGTCGGAAGTCGCGCCGACGATGTAGCCCACCACGTATCGATCGACGGCTTGCCGCACCTTGTTACAGGAAGGCGGGTGGTTGCGGTTCACGATCTCCACGTTCCTGGCGGCCGTGAGCTCCACGCCGTGACCGCCGAGAAGAGGAAGGCCGGTCACTTTGACCGCCGCGAGGAGCAGAGGTGCCATGGATGTTCGCGGCTTGCAGATCGCGAGGGTCGTTGTCCAGCCTGCGGCGTCGTTCTCGATCCACTCCAGCGCGCGCTCGTAGTCCTGCAGCAAGTCCGACCGGGCGGCTTCCCGCAGCCGCGAACGAAGGCGCGATCCCGTGTGCTCCAGCACCGACCAGCCGTCGGCGACGCCCCAGAGGCTGAGAAGCACCGCAATTAGCCGCACGGCCTTCGGAAACTGCTTCCAGGAGCTGACCGCGAGGATGCTCGTCCACACGAACGCGAACGAGAACGTGCGCAGGTAAAGCATCGAATTCTGGATGCGATCCCACAGCGCCAGTCCGGATTCGGCTCTTCCGAACGCGCCGGCGAAGAACACCACTGCGATCGCTGTCCACACGGCAAAACGCGCGCGTTCCCCTTCTACTCTCACGCCCACGACAGCCGTCGCTGCGAAGCAGACGCAGATCGCCGCCAGCGTCGGCAATGGTGCGAGCAGTTTTCCGCGCATGAGCATGGAATACAGGTCTGCTCCTTGTCCGAAGCCGGTGCTGCCTCCCACCTGATCCCATCCCTGGATGAGTGCAATGCTCGTCGGGGAGGAGATCAGGGCCGCGACCACGCTGCCCGCGAGCCACGCCCTCATGGATGCCGATCGCTCGCGACCGGATGCCGCCGCAACCAGTCCTGCGCCCAGCCAGACCACGCCTGCAATCAGCGAAGCGTGGACGTGAACCAGAGGAATGAGGCCGAGCCATATCGCCGCCCGGTCCACCCTGCGCGTCACGAGAAGGTCGTGAGCCAGCAGCACGAACAGCAGCAGTCCGGCCTGCTGCGACAGCAGTCCAACGTGGAACACGGCACCCGCTCCCGCGCCAAAAGCGGTAACGACCGAGTACCAGGCCGCGACGACAACCGCTGCCAGCCATCCGCTGCGACGGAAAACGGCAAGAGCAGCCGTGAGCGGAAGAGCGAAGTAGAGGATGATCGTGTAGGCGTTGAAGATGCGGCCGGGATCGATCGGAACGGCGAGGCTCACGAGGGCGAGCAGAACGTAGGTCAGGTGCGGATAGAGCAGGAAGGGAACGTATCCCTGGTACCAGTACGGCTCCCAGCCGAGGCGATGACCCGAGGGAAGGTAGAGGTTTCGAGCCTCCAGCATCCGGAAATAGTGGGTTGGCCCGTCGCTGCTGGTGGCAGCGAAATGGCGCTGGCGCAGCAAACCGTCGAATCCATCCAGTAGCGGAGCATTCAGCGCGACGACGATCGCGACGATTCCAAGTGCGGACAAGCACCCGACGAGCCTGGTCCTGATCATTGAGGTTGTGCTCGAAAAGGCTGTGACCGCGAACACAACGGAACCTATGAGAGCGACGGAGGCTCGTCAAGACTCCTGCTACTCGGGAAAGACCGTCCGTCTCCCCGCCTTGCG
This sequence comes from Binatia bacterium, assembly GCA_046261745.1. Classification (GTDB taxonomy): domain Bacteria; phylum Desulfobacterota; class Binatia; order UBA1149; family CAITLU01; genus DATNBU01. The sequence goes on along the minus strand of JBHEOD010000146.1, from coordinate 4,918 downwards.
GTCGCGCGACTGCGCGAACTCATGTTCGTCGTGCGCGCGAGAGTAGCACCGCTTCCCGCGGGTTGAACAGATGGAATCGCGACGATCCCGTGACGCACGTAGCGCCCGGGGAGTGGCTGTGTCCACACCCCTTTTGGCTTCAGACCGATCGCCCGCGCCTCCGTGGCTCAGAGCATCCCGTCGCAGCCGGCGAATCCCGAAAGGGTCGCGCAATCCTCGCTCTGACCGAGCGCCGAGTTGGCGCTGTGGCAGGCCAGGCACTTCGCCAGTCCGGTGAAGCAGTCGGTCAGGCTCGCGGCGTCGGTGGCCGCGCCGCCGCACAGGTTCACCAGCGCGCCGGGAGCCTTGCCCTGGTCGATGCCGCAGGCGGCGACGGCGCGCGCGAACTTCGCCAGCGCGGCGCCGAAGCGGCTCTCGCTCGTCACGTCGACCGCGCAGGCGAACGGCTTCACGTTGCCCCGGGCGCAGGCAGCCGCGTCGAGGATCGACTTTCGTACCGTCGTCGAGACGAGCCGCGCGATGCGGCGCGTGCAGCGGCGTTCGTCGGCGTCGGCGGGAGCGGGCCGCGGCATGCCGAGCTCGGCCCGGATCGCGAAGTCGAAGCCGCGCTCGTGGCAGATCAGGCAGTTGGCCAGGTCATCGAGTGTGCTGATCGACGGCACTTCCGCTGCGCAGCCGGCCCACAGGTCGGCGCAGGAGGTCGGACCGAAGTCGGCCACCGCGGCTCCGCTGTCGAGGGCCTGCCGGCAGCTCGACGCGGCGCCGGTTACGTGGTTGCGCAACTCGTTCTCGTGGATCGCGGTGTGGGAATCCGTCTCGATGCACGCGTCGTAGTTGAGCGACTTGAGGCAGCGGCCCACCTGCGCGATGCGTCCGCGCGCCACGCCCTGCATCCCGCGCGAGATCGCGCGGTGGCAATCGTCGATCGCGTAGGCGCCTGCCCGCTCAGGAGCAGCAAGAAGGGCAACCGACAACATCAGGATCGATGCGACGTTTCTCAAGAGACTTCCCCCGCTCGGCCTTCGAGGCCGCAACGAACGTAACATCGCCGAGCAGGCTCGATCAACGGCTGCGCGGCGCCGGCCTCGCGCGTCGCGGCGCCCACGCGCCTTCCGGAGCGTGGGCTGACGGTTGCGCAGCGCCGGCACGCTCGACTTGCTGGAGCGAGGTCATGCTCTCTCTCCGGGCTGTGCGTCGTCGCGCGCTCCGGGCTGTCACGCTCTCCATGTGGGACCGTTGGACTGACCGCTCACGCCGCGCCGGACCGCCGCGCATGGTCGCGCGGCGAAACCCCGGTCCATCGCCGAAAAGCTCGCGAGAACGCGCTGGTGTCGGCAAAGCCGAGCACGAACGCGATCTCGGTGATGGGCAGGCGACCTTCCTCCAGGTAGCTGCGCGCGAGCGTCAGGCGCGCTTCGCCGAGCAGATCCTTGAACGACGTGCCTTCGCCCGCGAGCAGGCGCTGCAGGCTGCGTGGACTCATGCCGAGCCGCCGCGCGATCTGCGGCTTGGTGGGCGCGCCGCTCGGCAGGCTTTCGAGCAGCGCCTGGCGCGTCTTCACGAGCACGCCGCCTTGCTCGAGTCGCGCAAGGTAGCGCACGACGACCTCGTCGTTCTGCCGCGCAAGCTCCGCATTGGCAGCCGGCAGGCGCCGGTCGAGATCCGCGCGCGAGTACTCGAGGAAGCTCTCGCTCTGCGCGAACGCGACCGGCGCGCCGAGCGCGCGCTGGTACGGCGACGCGTCCGCCGGAGCCGGACGCTCGAGTGACACCGACACGGGGACGATGCCCCCGCTGCCGCCGAGATGCCGGGCCTGCCGGACCATCACGGCAACGAACGCGTCGACGGCTTCCCACGGAACCGCGCCGCGTCCCGCCGACACGTCGATCACGAAGCGTGAGCGCTCGCCGTGGTCCTCGAGGCGAAGCTGGATCACGTCGCCGATCAGCCGACGGTAGCGGATGATGCGCTCGACCGCTTCGCGAAGGGTGCTGCTGGCGAGCACCGCGTAGCCGAGCGCGTGGAACGTGGTCTGCAGCGTGTGGCGCGCGGCTTCGAGCCCGAAGGCCGGATTGCCGCTGTGCTCGACGGCGAGATGCCACAGCCGCGTGAGGGCGTCGCGCGGGACGCGGGCATTGGGGTCGGCAAGGGTTGCCGCATCGATGCCGGCGCGGGCCGCGATCGCGGCGCCGTCGAGCCCCTGCGCGTCGAGCGCGCGGGCGATGGTCGCGCTCCAGGTCGCCAGCGTCGATTGGGGTTGGCCGGTCCGGATCGACATGGTTCCTCGCGACTCGCCGCAATACCCGGGACAGGGACGGATGGCCCCGGTTCGGCGCGGGCGGTTGGCTCGCTTGGCCAAGAGAACGGCTCGTGGGGCCAAGCGGGCGCGGCCGGGGCTGCGCATACTACGGCCCATGAGTACCACCAAGCCCGAGCCCATCATCCGTGTTGCCGACGTCGCCTTCCCGCGCTTCCGGGCGCCGGATCTGGATCGCATGGAGGCCTTCCTCGAAGCCTTCGGGATGCGGCGCGCCGCCCGGACAGCCGATGCGTTGTACATGCGCGGCGTCGGCAGCGATCACCACGTGCACGTCACGCATCTCGGCGAGACGGCCTTCCTCGGCCTTGCGTTCGCGGCGGCCTCGCGAGCCGACCTCACGGCGCTGGCGGCCGCCACCGGAACGGCTGTCGAAGCGCTCGACGAGCCGGGCGGCGGCGAGGTGGTGCATCTTCGCGATCCCGACGGCCGCATCGTCGACGTCGTGTTCGGCATCGCACCCTGCGAGGCGCTGCCGCCGCGCACGCATCCTCCGCTCAACAACGCGACCGACCGCCCGCGCGTCGTCACGCTGCAGCGCGTGGAGCCGGGCCCCGCGCAGGTAAAGCGCTTCGGCCACGCGGCCATCAAGACCACGTCGCTGGCGACGCTGTCGGACTGGTACCGGCGCACCCTCGGGCTGCTGGTTTCCGATGACTTCTTTCTCGAGGGCCCCGAGCAGCCGATCGGCCGCTTCCTGCGCTGCGACCGCGGCGCCGAGCCCACCGATCATCACACGCTGCTATTGCTCGAGGCGCCGGAGGCCAACTCGGTCACTGCGCATGGGAAGTGGCCGACTTCGACGACCTGATGGTCGGCCGCGATCACCTGCTGGCCAACGGACACGGCGGCGCGCCGTACTGGGGCATCGGTCGCCACGTGCTCGGCGGCCAGATCTTCGACTACTGGAAGGATCCGTTCGGCTTCACCGTGGAGCACTGGACCGACAGCGACCTGCTGAAAGCCGACACGCCGGCCGGCACGCACCACATCCTGTCGGCGCTAAACCAGTGGGGCCCGATGCCGCCGCCCGACCTCGACTTTTGAGCATTCCGCGAAGGCCCGCGCGTCGTGACCGGAAGCGGCGCCCGTCGCCTTCGCGGATCCTCGATGCAACGGCGCATTTCACGCGCAGCAACCGACAGGGAGACAACAACATGGATCTTGGCATCAACGGCCGTCACGCCATCGTTTGCGCCGCCAGCAAGGGACTCGGCAAAGCCTGCGCGACCGCGCTCGCCCGCGAAGGCGTTCACGTGACGATCAACTCGCGCGACGCCGACAACCTGGCCGCCGCGGCCGACGAGATCCGCAAGGAGACCGGCGCCGAGGTGCAAATCGTGGCCGGCGACATCGGCGAGCCCGCCACGCGCGCGGCGCTGCTCGAAGCCTGTCCGCAGCCGGACATCCTCGTGACCAACAACGCCGGCCCGATGCCCGGCCGCTACCAGGACTGGGACCGCGACGCGTGGATCGCCGCGCTCGACGCCAACATGCTGGCGCCCGCGTTGATGATCGCGGCGGTGGTGGACGGCATGGCCGAGCGCCGCTTCGGCCGCATCGTCAACATTCTGTCGGCGATGGTGAAGGCGCCGCTCGCGCCGATGGGGCTGTCCTCCGGTGCGCGCGCGGGACTGATGTCGTACTGCAAGGGCGTGTCACGCGAAGTGGCGGCCGCCAACGTGACGATCAACAACCTGCTGCCCGAGCGCATCGACACCGACCGCCAGCGCTTCATGGCCGAGATGTCGGCGGCGATGAAGGGCCAGACTCTCGAGCAGGCCTACGACAGCATTCGCGCGACGATCGCGGCCGGCCGGCTCGGCACGCCGTCGGAGTTCGGCGACGCGTGCGCGTACCTGTGCTCGGCGCAGGCCGGTTTCATCTCGGGCCAGAACCTGCAGATCGACGGCGGCAGCTATGCCGGCATCGTCTGAGCGGGCGGCACCCATGAAGAACATCGAAACCGGCGTGCTGATTGTAGGCGGCGGACCGACCGGCCTGACGATGGCGCTGCTGCTTGCGCGCCTCGGAATGGACTTCCACGTCGTTGAGCGCCGGCCCGGGCCGCAGCGCGCTCCTGCCGCGCACGTCGTCAACGCGCGCACGTTCGAGATCTGGCGCCAGGCCGGCGTGGACATGGACGCGGTCTTCGCGCTGGCCAAGGATCCGCGCGACGCGGGCGCCGTGCACTGGGTGACGCGCCTCGGCGGCGAAGTGCTCGGCTCGCTGCCGTTCGAACAGCAGCACGACGACATGCTCGCGTACACGCCGACGCCGCTGCGCAATCTGTCCCAGCACCGCCTCGAACCCCTGCTCGTGGACGAGCTGCTTGCCCGCACCGGCAACGCACCGGCCTTCTGCCATCGCTGGCTCTCGTCCCAGCAGGACGCGGACGGCGTGACGTCGCAGGTCAGCGCCGGCGGCGAGACGTACAGCGTCCGCAGTCGCTACGTGGTCGGCGCGGACGGCGCCGGCAGCCCGGTGCGAAAGTCCCTCGGCATCGGGTGCATCGGGCCCGACCGCCTGCAGGACTTCCTGATGATTCATTTCGAGGCCGACCTGCGCGGCCTCGTGCGCGACTGCCCCGGCGTGCTGTAC
>JBHEOD010000145.1:8226-8534 GCA_046261745.1 Binatia bacterium | reverse complement strand
GTCCTCTCCCTTGCGAGCCCCCGCGATGACGGCGACGTCGGCGTCCTCTCCCTTGCGGGCCCCCGCGATGGCAGCAACGTCGGCGCCCTCCTTCCTGGCGGCACCGCGAACGGACGCGATGGCAGCGACGTCGTCGCCGAGTGCCGTCGGCTCGGTCGGTGCGGCGCGATGCATTTCTGCAGCCCGCGGCGCGGATTCCGGACCCGCACGCTCGGCAGCGAAGTTGCCGCGAGCTTCGTTGCCCGTTGGGACGCGCGTGCGCGCGGCACTGGCGTCCGGCTTCGCGGCTGCGGCGGCTGCGGCAGGGG
>JBHEOD010000145.1:459-8216 GCA_046261745.1 Binatia bacterium | reverse complement strand
GACGATGGCTGCATCGGAATCTTCCTCGGGCGCCGCAGGCGCGGAGAACAACTCCCTCGCCGGCTCCGGCGGAGCGACCGCGTCGCGCGCCTGCCTGGCGGATGCCGGCGCCGGCGCGGGCGGCTTGCCCGCCAACTCCGGTTCTGCCCGCGACGGAGCCATGTCGAAGTCCGAGGTCGCGCGTTCGGGAGCAAGCCGCGTCAGCGTCAGCGTAAGCACCACGCCGGCTGCGGCGGCCATCGGAATCGTCCAGCGCAGGCGTCGCAGCAGGCTTGGCCGCTTCGCCGTCGAAGTGCGCCGCGCGGCGGCCAGGATCGCGTCGTCGATCTGCGCGCGCGGCTCGTCGGCCGGCAATTCGCGGTAGAGTTTTCGAAGATCCTCGTCGTGCGGCATTTGCTCGCTCACAACCAACCCTCCAGGCAGCGGCGCAGGCGCGTGATCGCGTAGCGCACGCGGCTCTTGATGGTTTCCGCCTCGGCGCCGGTCACCGCGGCAATCTCGGCCAGGCCGAGCTCGGATTCCTCCTTGAGCAGGAACGCTTCGCGCTGCGCGGGCGGAAGCGTCGCGAGGCAGCGATGCACCGCGTCGGCCGTGCTGGCGCGTTCCCAACCGGCTTCGGCCCGGGCGCAGATGTCGGCCATTTCGGGTGCGCCGTCCGCATCCATCGACACGTCCAGCGGATGACTGCGACGGCCCGCGTGGCGGTAGTGATCGACGAGCCGCGAGTGCGCGATCCGGTAGAGATAGGTCTTCAGTGCCGCCGACGGCGCCCACTGGTCGCGGCCGCGCACCAGCGTCATCCAGACATCGTGGTAGAGCTCCTCGCCGGTGGCCTCGCCGCCGGCCTGGCGCACGAGGAAGCGGTAAAGAGATCCGCGGTAGCGCCGGTAGAGCACCTCGAACGCCGAAGCATCGCCGCATTGCCACGCGCGCATCAGGTCTTCGTCGGAGGTGGCTTCGGCAGTGACGGACATCGGCGGCATCGCACGCGAGGCGACGCCGCCGACTCTAGCACTGCGCGACCGCCGGGCCAGTGCGGAAACAGGCCCGGCGCTGCGTTCGTCTGCTCTGCGCTCCGCCATTGGCCGCTGCGGTCAGCCCGTGACCTTGGCCATGCGCACCAGCGACAGGAACTCGCTGCGGTAGCCGAACTCGTCCTTGCCGCGCGCCGAGGTGGCGGTGGCCAGCACGTCGTCCCAGTTCCATGCGCCGGTGCGCTTGCCGCCGCGCAGCAGCTGCCCGAAGCCGGCCACTGCGGTCGCGAAGCGGAAGTCGTCGCCGGCCTTGTCGAAGGACGCGAGCATCGCCGACTTCTCCACCGGGATCTCGACGAGACGGCTCTCGCTGGCCGCGGGTTGCTTGTAGCGCAGCTTCACGAAGGCGATCTCGCCGGTCGACGCGCGGGGGGCTTCGGCGGCAGGCTTTTCGGCCGCGCCGTAGCGCAGCGAGTCGACGCCGGTGCCGAAGCCGAGCGTCGAGAACTGCACGCCCGACTCTCGCTCGCGCTCGACGAGGTCCTTGAGCTGCTCGAAGTCGGTGATGCCGACGTTGGAATCGCCGTCGGTGGCCAGCAGCACGCGATTGATGCCGCCCTTGACGAACGCGTTGCGCGCCATGCGGTAGGCCAGCCGGATGCCGGCCTCGCCGGCCGTCGAACCGCCGGACTCGAGGTTGTCGATGGCGCTTTCGATGCGTGCATGCTGGTCGCCGGGGGTTGGCTCCAGCACGACGGCTTCGCGTCCGGCGTAGACGACCAGGCTCACGCGGTCTTCGCTGCGCAGCTGCCCCGCCAGCATCTTGAGCGATGTGCGCAGCAGCGGGAGCTTGTTCGCGTCGCTCATCGAGCCGGACACGTCGACGAGGAACACGAGGTTAGCCGGCGGCATCGCGTGCGCGCCCACCTCGTCGGCGCGCACGGCCACGCGCATCAGCCAGTGGTCGCTCTTCCACGGGCAAGGCGCCAGCTCGGTACGCACGCCGAACGGATGCTCGCCGCCGCTCTTCGGATAGTCGTACGGGAAGTAGTTGACGAGTTCCTCGACGCGCACGGCGTCCTCTGGCGGCCGGTTGCCGGCGGCCAGGAAGCGACGAACATTGGAGTAGCTGCCGGTGTCGACGTCGAGGCTGAACGTGGAGACGGGATCGCTGGCGACGATGTGCAGCGGATTGTCGTCGAGATGCTGGTAGCGCTCGGTGTTGCTCGCGGGCTGGGGAAGACCGCCCATGCTGCCCAAGCCGCCATGGATGTGCATCTCGGCGGCTCCTCGCGGCCGCATCTGCGCCTGCGGGGCGATCGCATCGGCGGAGGTCGCGCCCGCGTATGCTTCCGACCTTGCTTCCCCCTGTTTCCTGGCGGCCACGGCCGCACCGTCGTGCATGTAGCCGAGACCTCTCAACTGGTCGGGGTTCGCGGCAGGAGGAGACGCGACCGCCTGGTCGCGGTCGTCGGTCGCAAGCAGGTCGTTGTACTGTGGCTCGTGCGGGTCGGGGTTTGTCGCATCGCGCACGACCACGGGCGGCGGCGCAATGGGCCGCTCGACCACAGGATCGGGCCGCCGGGACGCCATCCCCGGACCGCTCTCGGGCCGTCCCGCACAGCCGTGCCCCAGAAGACTGGCGGCAATCGCGAATGCCGCAACGCGGAAAGGGAAAGGAAGGGACAAGCGATCTTTCGTCATGGGAGAACCTCCGTCGCAGTGGTCTGCGAAGGCACAAACGACGAAAGCCGAAGAAAAGGGTTAAGCCGGCGGACTATTTTTCGAAACAGGCGAGGACGGCGGCAGCCGGCGTCCGATACCTAACGGCCGAACGTGGATCAGGCATACCTGCCAGGCAGAAAGTCGGGCATCATGGGCGAAGCAGGCCAAGCGGAACCGAACCGCAACGATCCTGCAAAGGAAATCCATGAAAAGAACAACGGTGACCTCAGCCCTCGCAACGATCGTACTGAGTGCGAACCTCGCCAGCGCTGCTTCCATCTGCGGTGACGTGAACGACAACGGCCAGCTCACTGCCGGGGATGCACTTGTTGTTCTCAAGGCTGCCGTCGGGCAAGCGGTTGAGCTTACATGCCCGGTGACCGAGCGGGGCGCGGAAATCGTAGTCGGCTCCGAGGCAACCGTCCCTGCGGACATGGCTGGTTGGTACCGGGAGGCGTTCGACTGCTCGCAAGTGGAGGGCGGCGACTGGTTTGGGGGCACGAATTACACGCACTGCTTCCGCAAGGAAGACGGTTGGCTGATCTGGAATACAGGCTGTGGCTGGAGCGTCGGCCGCCTGGAGCCCGACGGGCCCATTCCGGAGGTCCTGGAGTTCAAGCGCCGCGCGATCACCTACGCAGGGGTGTGTTCCACGATGCCGCTCGAGCAGTTCGACACGGGAGCACTGAACGGCCAGACGCTCCTCAACACGTTCGGAGAGCCGCTCGATGGAGTCGTCGTGAAACTCCGATAGTCCGGTCCCCGCATCACGGAATCGGGTATAGCAGGCGGTCACCGGTCAGGCCCTCTTGAAACTCGCCCGACTCCTGCCGGCCATGCCGCAATCAGGCGAGCACGGCGGCGGCCAGCGTTCGGCGCAGGGTTTTCGACGTCTTCGCTGCGCCCCACCTGCGATCGACGGCCAGCAGTTCCCACGCCTGCACGGACGAGCCGGCCCACAGATAGTCGGCCGCGCCTGGAGCGGTCCACGCGGAGGCGAGCGCGCCGTCGCGGCGCAACGACCTGGCAAGATCGGCGAAGCCGCCGTGCAGAGACGTCATGCGGTCGGTCCACGCGGCGGCCGCATCCGGATCGTCCGCACGAGCGCGCATGAGCGAGCTCGCCACCGGATGAATCTCCGGCACGAAGTCGAACCACACGCCGAGAAAAGCGTCGAGCCGGTTGCGTGGCTCGCTCGTCGCGAGCGCGGCGCGGAACTTCGCGTGAATGCCGGTGCGCTCGTCGGCGCGGCGCACCAGTGCCACCAGCAATCCGCCGCGCGACCGGAAGTGGACATAGATGGCCTGGCGCGTGAGCCCGACCGCCTCGGCGATCTCCGCCATGGAAACGTCGGTTCCCCGCTTGGCGAACACGCGCCACGCCACGTCGAGAATTTCAGCGTGCGTACGGACGCCGCGCGGATTCATATTTGACACGTGTAAAATTTAACGACAAGACGTCGGACAGTCAAACCTTGGAGGTGTTTCCCATGACCGATCCGACAATGAATTCCCGCGCTGCCGAACTTGCTGCCCACTACGGCATGGACACCGGGCCGACCGCGGCGCAGTGGCAGCGCGTTCTTTCCGGGGAGGAAGGCGCGCCGATCACGCTCATCAACCTCTTCAAGCTTCGTCCCGTGGCCCGCGAAGAAGGCGGGGCGAGCGGGATGCAGGCCATGATGCGTTACGCGGCGGTGAGCGGCCCCACTCTCGAGAAAGTGGGGGGCCGTTTCGTTTTGATGGGCTCGTTCGCCGGCACTTTCATGGGCGAAGAGGAGGACTGGGATCTGGTGGTCATCGCATCCTACCCGGACCGGGCTGCGCTGCTCGCGTTGTGCGACGACGAATCCTACCGCGCGGCGTGGGCGCATCGCGTGGCCGCCGTGGAGCGGCAGCGCGTGGGGATCGCTGGGGGCTGAACCCGCGGCCAAAGCCGAAAAAGGGGTCAGACCCCATTTCCGGGAAAAGGGGTCTGACCCCTTTTTCAGGCTCGGGCGTCGGTCCTAACCTGCCGCCTCGGCCGTGCCGACAAGCAGGTCGTGCCATTCCTCGACCAACTCGCAGGTGCGATATCCGTCGCGGTTCGGCAGGGAGGCGAGGTCGGCCGGTGTGTCGATGTCCACCGCGAATCCTTCGAGCGCGAGGAACAGGATCTCGACGCCGCGCGCGCGGCACTCGCCGCGAAAAGCGGCCAGGCTCTCGCCCTCGAAGCGGAACTCGATCACCGTCGGCGGGCTGGTCACCAGCGCGTTGGTGCCGGTGGCCGAAGCCGACGGCACCGCGATCACGGGGTAACGCTCGGCATCCACTTCAAACAGGGCATCGATCTCGAACGGGTCGAGCAACGGCACGTCGCCCGGAATGACGAGCAGGCGCCTGACGCCCTGCTTTTCCAACTCGGTGGCCGCGAACGCGACGGCGCCGTTGAGGCCGCGGGCCGGCCCCTCGTCGAGCACTTCGGCTCCGCAGCGGCGCGCATGGCGAAGCAGCGCGGCATCCGAGCTGACCACCACGATGCGGTCGAGGCGCGTCGCGGCCGAGAGTGCGGCGAGCATGTCCTCCAGCATTGCGAGGGCCAGTTCCTCGCGGCGGGCGTCGTCGAGGCAGCCGGCCAGGCGCTTCTTGGCGCCGACGATCGAGCGCACGGGGATGAGAGCAGCGTTCACGCGGCGCGACCGTAGAGGGAACCCGACCAGCAGTAAAGGTGCATCGCTGCGTGGTTTTTGCCCGCCCGTTGGGCATCGGCTATAACCCGCGACTCGCGCCGTCGGCCCGGATGGCCGACGGCACGAATCGTTTCGAGAGTCAGCTATGCGAGTCATCGGTGGAACCTTCGGCGGCCGCCGATTGCGGGCGGTCGAGGGGCACGTCACACGGCCGACCAGCGACCGGGTGCGCGAGGCTCTTTTCAGCCGCATCGAGGCCCGCTACGGCCTGGCAGGCGCGTGGGTGCTCGACGTTTTCTCTGGCACCGGAGCGCTCGCAATCGAGGCGATGAGCCGCGGCGCAGCGCGCGCGTTCTGCATCGAGCTGGAGCGGCGTGCGATCGAAACGCTGCGCGGCAACCTGCGGGAGTTCGATCTCTCGGAGAAGGTTCGCGTGATGGGAGACGACTACCGGCGCGTGCTCGCCAAACTGGGCGCCGCGCCGAGGAGACGCTTCGACGGCGTCTTCATCGATCCGCCTTACGGCAAAGGCCTGGCGGTGGAGGCTCTCGAAGCCGTCGCCGGGTTCGGCCTCGTGAAGGCCGGTGGCTGGATCTCGGTGGAAGTCGGGCGCCGCGAGGAGACGCCCGAGGCGGTGGTCGCCTCGCAGGGCCTGCTGCGGCGAGTGCGGGAAGATATCTACGGCGATACCAAGCTCGCCCTGTACGAAGCGCCGCTCGAGGCGGAGCACAACGAGCCGGCCGGCGACAGCGAGTCGCCCGCGGCGGAGGTCGATCGATGAGTTCAGGCTTTGCGGTCTATCCGGGATCCTTCGATCCCATGACCAACGGTCACCTCGACATCCTGCGTCGCGCGCTCACCGTCTTCGACAAGGTGCGCATCGCGGTGGCGTACAACCAGGAGAAGCCCTCGGGGCTGTTCACGCCGCCCGAACGCGTGACGATCATCAAGGAAATCGTCGGAGAATTCGGGGATCGCGTGACGGCCGATGCGTTCCACGGGCTGCTCACCGATTACTGCCGCAGCATCGGCGCCGGCACCATCATCCGCGGCCTGCGCGCGGTGGCCGACTTCGAATACGAGTTCCAGATGACGATGATGAACCGGCACCTCGCACCCGACGTCGAGACTGTCTTCCTGATGGCCGGCGAGCAGCACTTCTACACGAGCTCGCGTCTCGTCAAGGAAGTGGCCGCGCTCGGCGGCGACGTGCATGGGCTGGTGCCCGATACGGTCGAAGGCCACCTGCTGACAAGGGTAGGGAGGCGATAGACATGGGAAATGCTGCTGCGGCTCTTTCGAGCCGGCTCGGACGCGTCAAGCCGTCGTCCACCTTGGCGATGACATCGCGCGTGCTCGACCTTCAGCAGAAGGGCGTCAAGGTGATCGGCTTTGCAGCCGGCGAGCCCGACTTCCCCACGTGGGAGCATGTCTGCGAAGCCGCGCACCAGTCGATTCGCGACGGCGAGTTCCGCTACACGGCGGTCGGCGGCACGCCGCGCCTGAAGCAGGCCATCCGCACCAAGCTCGAACGCGACAACGGGCTCACCTACGCGGACAACGAAGTCGTCGCGAGCTGCGGCGGCAAACACTCGCTGTACAACGCGATGCAGGCGGTGCTCGACGAAGGCGACGAAGTGCTGGTGCCGGGCCCGTTCTGGGTGAGCTACCCCGACATGGCCGCGCTGTCGGGCGGCGTCGCCAGGATCGTGATGGCGCGCGAGTCGAACGGCTTCCTGCTGACGCCCGACGAACTCGAGGCCTCGCTCACCGATCGCACCAAGCTCGTGATTCTCAACAGTCCGTCCAATCCGACCGGCGCGACGTACTCGGAAGAACAGATCGCGGCACTCGGCCGCGTGCTGGCGAAGCACTCGTGCTGGGTGATCGCCGACGACGTCTACGAGTTCATCCGCTACGAAGGTGCGCGGCCGCGCCATCTCGTGGCGCTCGAGCCCTCGCTGCGCGAGCGCGTCATCATCTCCAACTCCGTGTCGAAGACATACGCGATGACCGGCTGGCGCATCGGCTACACGGCGGCGCCGGCGGCGGTGATCAAGGCGATCACCACGCTGCAGAGCCAGTCCACGTCCAATCCGAGTTCGATCGCGCAGGCGGCGGCCGCCGCAGCGCTGTCCGGGCCGCAGGACCAGCTCGCGCCGATGGTCGAGCAGTTCCGCCGCCGCCGCGACTACATCTGCGAACGCGTCAACGCCATCGACGGCCTTTCGGTGGGCGTGCCGGGCGGGGCGTTCTACGTGTTCATCAACGGCAGCGGCGTATTCGATCGCGCGGGCGTCACCGACGGCGACGCTCTCGCGCTCACGCTGCTCGAAGGCGCCGAGGTCGGCGTGGTCGGCGGCAACGACTTCGGCAGCAAGGACCACTTC
>JBHEOD010000145.1:0-243 GCA_046261745.1 Binatia bacterium | reverse complement strand
GGCCCGCCACTGACGTTCCGCGCCGGCATCCACCGGCACAGCGAATCCGCGGCCATCACGCAAAACAGCGGGATCAGCGGGAAATGGAAGCGCTCGGAACCATAGAAGATCACCACGAAGAACGCGCTCCACGAAAGAATCGTCATCGCCAGAAGCAACCGCGCGCTGTCGCGCGGCGCGAAGCTGCGCACGAAAGCCGGCGCAGCCACGGCCAGCAGCAGCCAGTAGTAGAGGTTGCTCAGC
>JBHEOD010000144.1:0-8536 GCA_046261745.1 Binatia bacterium | reverse complement strand
GCACATTGCCGTCTGGCAGACGGGAATGTTCCAGCCTACGGACATGCGCGAGGCCTTCGCCGCGAAGTCCGAGAAGCGCGACCCCGACTTCGACGACCTGCTTCCCATCTCCGACGCGCTCTGAGACCGGGGAGACGACGAAACCAATTGCAATGACCAGGCGCCTCAACCCCAACGTCGAAGGTCTCTCCCAGTCGGCCATCCGTGCGATGACCGTCGAGTGCACGAAGGTGGGCGGCATCAACCTCGCGCAGGGTATCTGCGACACGCCGGTTCCCGAGGCGGTCGCCGATGCGGTGGCGCCGGCCATCGCGGACGGCCGCAACACCTACAGCCGCTGCGAGGGAACCGACGAACTGCGCGACGCGCTCGCCGCCAAGATGTCCGGCGCCGGCCTCGTCTACGACGCCGCCACCGAGATCGTCGTGACGATCGGCGCGACGGGTGCGTTCCAGATCGCGGCGACGGCGCTCCTCGAACGCGGCGACGAAGTCGTTCTCTTCGAGCCGTTCTACGGCTACCACGTGAGCACGCTGCGCACGCTCGGACTCGTGCCGCGCTTCGTGCCGCTCGCGCCCGGCGACGGCGGAAGCTGGGATCTCGACGACGATGCGCTCGCGGCCGCGATCGGCCCGCGCACGCGCGCGATCGTCGTCAACACTCCGTCGAACCCGTGCGGCAAGGTATTCACGCGCGAGGAACTCGTGCGCATCGGCGCCGTCGCGGATGCTCACGACCTCTGGATCTTCACCGACGAGGTCTACGAGCACTTCATCTACGACGGCCGCGAGCACGTCAGCCCGGCATCGCTGCCCGGGCTTCGCGAACGCACCATCACGATGTCCTCGCTTTCGAAGACGCTCTCGATCACCGGCTGGCGTCTCGGCTGGATGGCGGCCGACGCGCGCTGGGCACACACCTTCGCGCAGGTAAACGACCTCGTCTACATCTGCGCGCCGACGCCGTTGCAGGTGGCCGCCGCCGCAGGCCTGTCGGTGCTGGGCCCCGACTACCGCACGCGGCTCGCGCGCGAACACCAGTCCAAGCGCGACCGTCTCTGCACCGCGCTGGCGGCAGCGGGGCTGCCGCCCCACGTTCCCGACGGCGCGTACTACGTACTGGCCGATGCGTCGCGACTGCCCGGCACCACCAGCATGGAACGCGCGATGCACCTGCTGCATGCCACGAAGCTGGCCACGGTTCCCGGCAGCGCGTTCCACACCGAGGGCCGCGGTCACGACATGCTGCGTTTCTGTTTCGGCAAGACCGACGACGACCTCGACGAGGCATGTCGCCGACTGGAACGCTTCGCGTGATCACCGTCGGGCCGGGCATCGAGATTCCCGCCGAGGAACTCTCGATCCGCTACGTGCGCAGCAGCGGGCCGGGCGGCCAGAACGTCAACAAGACGAGCAGCAAGGCCGTGGTGCGCTGGAACGTGCGCAGCGCCGCCGGCGTGCGCGACGACGTGAAGGGCCGCTTTGTCGCGCGCTTCGCGTCGCGCATCACCGCCGCCGGCGACATCCTCATCACCAGCGACCGCCATCGCGACCAGCCGCGCAATCTCGAGGACTGCGTTGCCAAGCTTCGTGCGATGCTCGTCGAAGTGGCGGTGCCGCCCACCCGGAGAAAACCCACTCGGCCGGGGCGCGCGGCGCGTGAACGTCGCATCGGCGAGAAGAAGACGCGCGGGGCGGTCAAGTCGCTGCGTCGTCCGGTGCACTCGGACTGAAGCCCGACTGCCGGCCTTCGTACCGGTACCCGCTGCCGAACTCCCGCCGGCAATGTTGACCTCGTCCCGCGAACCGTGTGGAAGTTGCGCATGACGACTCCGCTCCTTCGCATCGTCGGCATCCACGGCTCGCCCTACAGCCGCAAGCTGCTCGCCGCGCTTCGCTACCGGCGTCTTCCTTACGCGTGGATCGTCAAGGATTCGCCGGAAGACGAGAACCTGCCGCGGGCGCGCGTGCCGCTGCTGCCGCAGTTGCTGGCCGAGGACGCGCGCGGCGTGGCGATCGCGATCACCGACTCCACGCCGATCCTGCGTGACCTCGACCGTCGCCTCCCGGGGCGCCTCGTGCGTCCGGTCGATCCGGTCGTCGCCCTCGTCGATGCCATCCTCGAAGACTGGGCTGACGAGTGGCTGACCAAGCCGATGTTTCACTACCGCTGGGCGTTTGCCGACGACATCGCGCGCGCTTCGGACATCCTGCCGCGCTGGTCGCGTCCGTCGCGGCCCGACGAGCAGGTGCGCACCGGCGGCGCGATGTTTGCCGAGCGGCAGATCGGACGGCTCGGCGTCGTCGGTTCCAACGAGACGACGGCGCCGGTGATCGAAGAGAGCTACCGGCGCACGCTCACGCTGCTCAGCGATCATCTGGCGTCGCAGCGATTCCTGCTCGGCGGCCGACCGGCCACCTGTGACTTCGCCGCCTACGGGCAGCTCACGCAGCTCACCGGCTTCGACCCCACGCCCACGGCAATCGCATACGAACTCGCGCCGCGCGTGGTGGCGTGGGTGAACGTGGTCGAGGATCTCTCCGGCCTCGAGCCGTCGGCGGACGACTGGACGACGCGCGACACACTTCCGGACACCTTGCGAGCGCTGCTTGGCGAGGTCGGTCGCGTGTACGTTCCGTTCCTGCTGGCCAACGCCGACGCGATCGCTCGCGGCACAGGCACCGTGCACTGCACCATCGACGGCAAGGCATGGACGCAGAGCCCGTTCCCGTATCAGGCCAGGTGCCTCGGCTGGCTGCGGGAAGAATACGCCGCGCTGTCGCCGTCCGACCTTGCCGACGCTGCCGCGCTGCTGGCCGGAACCGGCTGCGAGCCCCTCTTCGCCCAGTAGTCCCGGCGCGGTAGAACAAAAAATGGGGTCAGACCCCATTTCTTGAAAAACAGGGTCTGACCCCATTTTTGTGATCCCAATCTTGCGCGAGGGACGAGCATGCAGGACCTGCGAACGTACGAGCCCTACACGCTGCACGTGTACGACCTTTCCTACTTCAGCGGGAAGATGCAGGCGTACATGCGTTACAAGGAGATTCCGCATCGTTCGCACGACGTGAGCATGCGCGAACTGTCCACGCGCATCGCGCCGCATACCGGCCTTGTGGAAGTTCCGGTCGTCGAGCGCGCCGACGGCGTGTTCCTGCGCGACAGCACCGCGATGATCGAATGGTTCGACGCCCGCTATCCGGCCTCCGCGGTCCTGCCCGAAGACGCTGCCGCCGCCTTCCTGTGCCGGCTGCTCGAGGACTACGCCGACGAAGGCCTGTGGCGCCCGGCCCTCTACTATCGCTGGGCGTTCAAGAAGGATGCGCTGCTCAACTCACGGCGATTCACCGAGGATTTCCTCAGCTTCCCGCTGACGCCGGCATTCGCGCTGCGCCGCCGGGCAATGCGTCGCCAGCAGTCCGTCTACATGTCCGGCGAAGGCATCACGGCCGACAACCGCGCCGACGTCGAGCGCCACTATCGCGACGAGTTGCGTGACCTCGAGGCCGTCTTCCAGGCGCGGCCGTTCCTGTTCGGCGACAGGCCGAGCCTGGCCGACTTCGGCTACTTCGCGTCGATGTTCCGGCATTTCTCGATCGATCCGACGCCGGCACGCATCATGCGCGACGAGGCCCCGGCCGTGTACGAATGGGTGGCGCGAATGTGGAATGCGCGTGCGTCCAGGCTCGGCGCGCTCCCGTGGGCTCCTGCCGACGGCGGCCTTCCCGACGGTCTCGAGCCGCTTTTCCGGCGCGCAGCCCGCCGCTACCTGCCGGCGCTTCACGCCAACGCGCGTGCCGTCGCCGAAGGCCGCGACCGCTTCGACGTGGAGATGGAAGGCCGCATTTACCCGGGCCTCAAGGCCGTTGCGTTCCAGGCCTGGCGCCGGAGCGTGCTGCAACGTGCGCTCTCGGCGCTGCCCGACCGCGCGCTCGCCGCCACGCGCACGACGCTCGCACGAACCGGGTGCCTCGAGTGGCTCGAACGCGACGGCGTGCTGCCGGCGAAGTATCCGGAAGGCGACTACCTGCCGCTGTGCCGTCCGCGGCGGATCGGCCTTGCGGCGCGGCTGCGAATGCAGATGTTCGGCACCCCTCACCACGAGGAAGTCGGGACCAGCTGAATGCAGCGCGCCGTCACCGCCGCCACCAACCTCTTTCCGCTCTGGGTGCTGCTGGCCGGCGCCGCCGCCCTCGTGCACCCGCCGCTGTTCGCGTGGTTTTCGGGATCGCTGATCGTCTGGGCGCTGGCGGTGATCATGCTCGGCATGGGGCTGACGCTGTCCCTCGACGATTTCCGCCGCGTCGGCGACATTCCCGGCGCCGTCGTCGCAGGCGTGGCAGCGCAGTACCTGCTCATGCCGCTGATCGGCTGGGGTAGCGCCACGCTTTTCGGGCTGCCGACGCCGCTGGCCGTCGGCGTGATCCTCGTCGGCTGCTGCCCGGGAGGCACCGCCTCCAACGTCGTGTGCTATCTCGCGCGTGCCAACGTCGCGCTTTCGGTGGTGCTCACGTCGGTCTCCACGTTTCTCGCCATCATGCTGACTCCGCTGCTCACGCAGTGGCTGGCCGGTGCGCTGATCGAAGTGGACGGCTGGGGACTCTTCATCAGCACGCTGCAGGTGGTGCTGCTGCCGGTCGCGGCCGGCCTCTTGCTCAATCACCTTGCGCCCCGGGCGGTGGCCCGCGTGCTGCCGGCCGCCCCGTTCGTGTCGGTGGCGGCCATCGTGCTGATCTGCGCGAGCATCATCGCCCAGAGTGCGGATGCGCTACTCGCGTCGGGACTGCGCCTGGTCGGCGCGGTACTCGTGCTGCACACCGCCGGCTTCGCGCTCGGCTTCGGCTTCGGGCGCCTGCTCGGCTACGACGCTTCGATCTCGCGGACCATCTCCATCGAGGTAGGGATGCAGAACTCGGGCCTCGGCGCGGTGCTCGCACGCCGCCACTTCGCCGATCCGCTGACCGCGCTGCCGGCGGCCATCTCGGCCACCTTCCACTCGGTGATCGGGAGCGCGCTGGCGGCCTGGTGGAGGAGAGACTCGGACTGACGCCACGGCTATACAAGAGCCCGCTGCCGCGAGAGACTGGTCGCGGCAATCAACCGCGGCGCGGCCGGCGCCGGTCCTTCGAGCAGGCGCCGCCAACGCCCCGGCCCAGTGTCGGAAAGAGGAGTTCGAAGTCATGGGAGACGCCGTCTACCGCTCGAAAGTCGACGAATGGCTCCTCGTGGTGTTCGCCGTTGCCGCGCTCGCCGCCGTGGGCGCCAGCATCGGGCTCGTCCTCTACGGCTCCTACACCGAATGGATCATCGCGGCCGGAGCGCTGCTGGTCGGCGTCGGGCTTCCGTCGTGGATCATGTTCACCACGCACTACACGCTGACGACCGGCTTCCTCGTCATCCACAGCGGGCCGTTCCACTGGTCGGTGCCGCTTCGCCAGATTCGCAGCGTCACGTTCACGAACAGCATGCTCTCGAGCCCCGCGCTCTCTCTCGATCGCCTGCGCATCGAGTACTCGGACAACAGGGCAATCATGATCTCCCCCGAGGACCGCCGGCAATTCCTGGCCGAACTGAAATCGCGCGGCGTGAACGTCGCCTGAGGGCGGGGCACCGTGGCCGCAGGGAAAAAAACGCCTGTCCCTCGACCCAGCACGCCGCCGCGGCGCCGGCCCGGTGCGGACGCGCGCACGGAGAGAACACGCGCCGCCATCCGCGAAGCCGCCAACGCCCTGTTTCTGGCCAAGGGCGTCGACGAGACCACCGTCGACGAGATCTGCGAGAACGCGGGCATCTCCAAGGGCACGTTCTACCTGTATTTCCACCGCAAGGAGGACCTGCTGCTGGAGTATGGCCTGCAGCGCCTGCGCCGCGTACGCGAGATGGTGCCCGACCTGATCGGGCAAGGCTCTTTTCGAGATGCGATGGAAGCGATCGTCGACGAAGTGGTACGCGGCAAGGGCTGGGGCCGGGAAGTGGCCGGCAGGGCAATCCTCGAAATGGGCAACAGTGCCGAGCGCCTGCCGATGCAGACACCGCCGAAAGTGATCCAGCCTCTGATTGAAGTGGCGCAAGCCCGCGGCGAGCTTCGTACCGACATCCCGAGCGATGCGCTCGCGCACTTCGTGCTGCGGTCCATCCTCGGCGCGCTCCGGGACTGGGGCCTCGGCAACGACGCGACCGATCGCGACGCCGCGCTGGGCGTCGCGCTGACGCTGGTCTACGACGCGCTCGCGGTTCGAAAGTAGCCGGCTCCCGCGTCGTGGCCGCGGCGCACCGGTCGAGTTCCCCGGCCCGAGTCGATCAGCGCATCGCGATCGCCGTGACGCCGCACGCAACCACCGCGGCCGTCGCCGGCAACAGTCGCCATCGAAGCAGCGAACTGCCGAACCCGACGACCATGGCGTACTTGGCCACCGAGTTCGCCAACGCCGCGATCACGATTGCCGTGACCGCGGTGGCCGGGTCGTGCTCCTGCCGCGCCGAGCGCGCCATGCCCATGGTAATCGCATCCACGTCGGTCAGTCCCGCGATGGCAGCCACCACGTAGAGCCCCTGCGCCTGCATGCGAAGATAGGCCAGCTTGACGACGAGCAGTACGGCCGCGAACACGAATCCGAACTTGACGGCGGCCCACAAGCTGAACGGGTTTGTAAGCGGAACTTCGGACGCGGTCGCGGCCTCGCCCCGGCCGCTCGTTCTCTGCCGAAAGTAGAAGAACGCGGCGCCGATTGCAGCGACGGCAGCCATCATCGCCGACGGGATCGCCACCTCGGCCACCAGCTCGCGATTGACCACGGCCACCGTGAACACGACTCGAACGAACATAACGGTCCACGCGATCAGGATGCCCGCGGCCAGCGCGTCGGCCGCTCCCGGCCGCGTGTCCGTGCGGCTTTCGCGGGCAAACGCCAGACTGACCGCCGTGGACGACGCCAGGCCGCCGGCGAGGCCGGCCACCAGCGTGCCGCGCGCCCTGCCGAGCCACCGAACGGCCACGTAGCCTATCAACGAGAGGCTCGAGACGACGATGACGAGCAGCCACAGTTCGTAGGGGTTGAGCGCTCCCCACGGATCAAGCGCGTATTGCGGAAGGATGGGCAGAACGATGAACGTGGCGATCAGCAGCTTGAGGGCGGCATAGATGTCGTCCATGCCCAGCTTGTCGACGACGCCGTGCAGGGGTTGCTTGAATGCAAGCACCGACGCCGTGACGATCGCCAGCCCCACGGCTACTTCGGCGTAACCGTACATCACCGCTCCGCCGAGCAGGCAGACAGTGACGGCCGCGAGCTCGGTGGTCAGGCCAAGCGAGTCCGGATTGACCCGGCTTTCGAGGACGTAGCCGATGGTGACGATCATCGCGACGGCCACCACCGTGAGGATGAACAGCCACGGCATCGCCAGTTGCGACGACAGCCACGCCGAAACGGCCCCCGCCTCGGCGAACAGGATGAACGTGCGAAGCCCACCGAGGGCCGCCTCGTGGGCAGCGGCCTTGCGCTTCTCGCGCTCGACGCCGACGAGGGCGCCGATCATCAGCGCGATGAAGAAGTTGCGGATGACGAGGAGTTCCGGAGACACCCGGCGACCGTATACCGAAGGCGAGTCCGCGGGGAACCCTCGCCTCGTCAGCCAGGCGCCGGGCGGGTCTGCGTCAACCTACCGTGGGGCAACCGGCTTGCGAGCGAAGGCGGAGATCTTGGCGCCCATCCCGAACAGCGTGCCGGTCTTGAGCACGATCTCCATCGGGATGCGCATCCAGAGCGGAAGCCGGTAACGGCCGAGGTAGACGTTGTCGGTGCGCAGGCCGGCGACCTCGAATCCTGCCTTCTCGAGGTAGGTGCGAAGCGTGCGCGGGCAGAAATAGTACTCGTGCGGCGAGACGTAGAGCCGCTCGAGAAAGTAGTTTCGCATCGGGCCGCGCATCTGGATCCAGCGGTCGAGGATCACCGTCAGCAGGCAGTGCTGGTTGGGCACGACGACGTACAGGCAACCGCCCGGCTGCAGCAGATCGAACGCGCGGCGAAGCGACGCCATCGGATTGGTCGTGTGCTCGAGCACGTCGAGCATGGTGACGGCGTCGAAGCTCGCGGGCGGCCACGGATAAGTGTCGAAGTCGCCGACCTCGAGATCGATGTCGAACTCTTCCTTCGCCTTCACCGCACTCTCGGCGCAGATGTCCACGCCGTGCGGCGTCCAGCCGAACTCGGACTGCGCGAGATAGAGGAAGATGCCGGTCCCCGGGCCGACGTCGAGCAGGCGGCCCGGCTTGCGAAGCTCGCCCAGGCCGCGCAGGCCGTCTCGAAACGACTCGATCACCGGGTCGCTGCGAAAGTTGCGGTGGCAGTTGCGGAAGAAATCCGCGACCTCCGGGAGCAGATCGCCCTCGTAGGCCAGGCGCTCGATATCGGCCTTCTGTTCGGGCGTGGGCATCGGATCGACGAACACCAGGCCGCAGCGCCGGCAGAGCACGACGCGGCGCCAGCCCTGCTCGTGGTACAGCGCAATGTCCGAGCTGCCGCACAGGTTGCACATC
>JBHEOD010000143.1:8272-8816 GCA_046261745.1 Binatia bacterium | reverse complement strand
GGCCCGGACAGCGTGGTGCTGCAGGCCAAGCTGCTGATTCGCAGCATGGGTGCGGGCGCCATTGGAGCCACCGAGGTCCGCGTCGCGGGCAAGTCCATGGTCGCCGGACCCGAGTACCTCGAGATCGATGTCCACACCGGCCTCTACTTCGATTCGAAGACCACCACCGCCGAGTCGCGCCGGGAGACGGTCTGGAAGGATGTGGCCTCCCCGGTGCTCGACGAGATGGTCTCTTTCAAGATCGAGCCGGCAGCCCTCGAACTGGTCTTTCTCTATCAGTTGCAGGAGTTTACCGGCGCGCCGGACCCCACATCGCCGTCGGAGCGCGAGGCCTTTCGCGTACTTCTCAGCCGGGACGTGCTCGAGGAGATCGTCACCGACCGCGTCGCGGGCGACGCCATCCGCACCAAAGTGGAGCTTCAGCCGGCCATCGCACCGCCGCAGCCGGCTGCTTTGCGTTGAAAGCCGGGAGAATCCCGAGGCCTTTTTCTGCCCGGATTCATTAAAAGTCGGCTTGTCACTAAATCCTGGAGCCGTTAAGGTC
>JBHEOD010000143.1:5254-8262 GCA_046261745.1 Binatia bacterium | reverse complement strand
GTGCCCTCGAACACCTGTCGGGAAGAGCGCTCCAAGTTCAGGGAATGACCAAGGAACTCTCACGGAAGTAGAAAGTTCAATTGTCTACCTTCCGGTCGTGTGTCATACCGGCCGGGAAAGAATCGGGATTTGACCCGTACGTATCAGGGGAGGACGCCGCGGAGGCGCTCCTGGAGGGAACAAGAAATGAAGCAGGCTCAATGGACCATCGCTACGGCAATGCTCGGCACGGCTATCGCCATGTCGGCCTCACCCGCCTTCGCGGCAAGTTTCAAGGTAGGCACCGACAAGGACTACACGTCCATCCAGGCGGCCGTTGACGCCGCGTCGGCAGGCGACACCATCATCGTCTACCCCGGCACCTACCAGGAAGTGAACGCGAACACCGCCGCGGTCACCGTCACCAAGTCGCTCAAGATGAAGGCCAAGAGCAAGAAAGGCGATCCTCTCAAGCAGGTCGTCATCGTGCCGAACCCGGGCCAGACCCACGGCATCCTCGTCGAGGGCATCGAGGGCGACCCCATCCTCGGCTTCCAGATCAAGGGCTTCACCGTGCAGGGTTTCGAAGGTAACGGAATCTGGCTGCGCTACGTGGACGGCTTCAAGATCGACAGCAACACGTCGGCCGACAACGGCCACAACGGCATCTGGCCCACCCTGTCGGCCAATGGCCAGGTGAAGAAGAACGTGTCGTACGGCTCGGACGACAGCGCGCTGTGGGTGGAAGCTTCCACCAACGTCCGCGTGCTGCGCAACGAGATCTACGATTCGGTGACGGGCCTTGAGGTCACCATCTCGGCCGAAGTCGAGATGACGAAGAACACCGTTTACAACAACACCATCGGCGTGGGCCTCTACCATGCCAACGGCGCCGGCATGGATATCCCCCCGGGTCAGGAGATTGACGGCTGGGAGCTGACGAAGAATCACATCTACGACAACAACCGCGCCAATACCGCCCCGCCGGCTTCCCTGGCAGGATCGCTGCCTCCGGGCGGCGGCATCCTGGTGCTCGGCGTCGACCGTGTTCTCGCTGCGAAGAATCTCATCGAGAACAACGACTTCTTCGGCATCGCGATGGTGGACTACTGCGCTGCGGTCGAGGGTGGAGCGAGTGACTGCGATCTGGTCCCGCCCGTCGTCGAGGGAATGCCGGAGCTGAACCAGTTCCAGAACAACGAGCTGGTCAACAACGGAACGGCGCCGCCCATGGGGCACCCGCTGGCGGATTACGCTGCGGACTACACGTTCATCATGACGGACATTTTCGACCCCGCCCCGAGTCCGCCGTATTTGCCGAACGACTTCTGTGGAACTCAGCCGCCGACGTACACGAACGCCGGCATCGGATCGAACTTCATTCGCGCGAAGTGCTGAGACCGGGAACCCGACTGGCGTAATGCCAGGAAAGCCCCCGGTCACGCGAAGGCGCGACCGGGGGCTTTCTCACTTTTACGGCTCCATTTCTTCCCTTCTTCCCTTCTTCCATTGATCCGCTCCCGCTTGCGTACAACTGCCGTGCAATCCGCCTCGCCCATCCAGCCTTTCGAAGGCCACCGCTGCATTACCGTACGCCGCGTGCCCGGCGCGCTCTGCGACGAACTGCATCTGCTCGCACGTCCCGCCGACGCGTCGGCGAGCGCCGGCGCGCAAGCCGCCTCGGCGTACGCCGCGCTGGTAGCCGCACTCGAATCCGAAGGCGCCACCATGGGCGACGTGGTCATCGAGACCGTGTTCCTTCGCTCCGAAGACTTTGCCGCCGTTCGCGACGCTCGCTCGCACGTGCTGGCAACCACCAACGTTTCGAACACCTTCCCGGCCACCACGTTCATCGGCCAGCCCCCGCTCGAAGCGGATGCGTGCCGCGTGGAAGTGGGCGCCGTCGCGATGCTCCCGCACGCGGCTACCTCGTCTTCCAACGTTCACACCGCGGCGGCCTGCTCCTGCAAGGCCTGCGCGCCCGGCTATTGCGGCCGCACAATTCGCGTGGGCGGCCAGACGCACCTGTATGCCGGCAACGTTTACGGTCGCGGCACGGATGCGGAGGCCGAAGCATTCGACATGTTCGTCGCCGCCGAGAAGCTGCTCGAAGCCGCCGGCATGACCTTTCGCGACGTGATCCGCACGTGGATCCACCTTCGCGACATCGACCGCGACTACGCCGCGCTGAACCAGGCGCGCCGCGACTTCTTCGCCGGCCGCGGCATCGAGCGCCGGCCGGCCAGCACCGGCGTCGAAGGCATTCCATGCACCGACGCGCATGACTTCTCGCTCAGCCTGTTCGCGGTGAAGTCGCCGCAGCCGCTCGACGTGCCGCGCATGTCCACGCCCACGCTCAACGAAGCATGGACGTACGGCGCCGACTTCTCGCGCGGGCTGCGCCTGGTGGACGACAACAAGCAGACGCTGATCGTGTCCGGCACGGCCAGCATCGACGAGCACGGCGTCAGCCTGCACCACGGCGACCTCGCCGCGCAGGTGGAGCGCATGTTGCGCAACATCGAGACGCTGCTCGAGGAGCAGGGCGCGGGCTTTGCCGATCTCGTCTCGGCCATCACCTACGTGAAGCACCCCGCCGACGCGCCCACCGTGCGCCGCCTGCTGGCCGAGCGCGGGTTCGGCGGCTTCCCGCTGGCCGTCGTAGAAGCACCCTTGTGTCGCCCTGAGCTACTGTGCGAGACGGAGGGGGTGGCAGTGCTGCCCCTGCCCGCTCCAGAATGACGACCATGCGAACCATGCCGCTGCCACAGAGCCCTGCCAAAAGAGCCTTGCGAAGGCTCGCGGTGCTGCTCGGCGTCTCGATACTGGCCGCTTGCGGCAACGGCGACGCCCCGTCGGCCTCGCCGGTCCCCCCGGTTGCAGCGGTGGCCAAACCGCAGGCCGCGCCAACGTTGCCCCCGCAGGTCCCCCAGCTCGCCGACATCGGCCAACCCGGCCAGCCCGCCCCGCAGGCGCCCGCCGGCAAAGGCATGGAAGCAGCGGCGGGCAAACTGGCGGCCGCCCAGCAC
>JBHEOD010000143.1:0-5244 GCA_046261745.1 Binatia bacterium | reverse complement strand
GATCAACCCGGGGCTGCTGGGGGATCGCAAGCGGTTCCAGAGCGTCTTTCGCACGCCGATCGAGAAACAAAGGGATGCCGCCGCGCAGGCGCGGCTCAACCGCCGGCTGCGTCCGTTCCTGCTGCGCCGCACCAAGGAGGAGGTCGCCGCCGACTCGCCCATCCCGCCGCTGGCACCGGTGCCTCCGGGCCCGGCGCCCGAGGTCACCGAAGGCGAGGTCAAGATCACCTACCCGCAGGACGGAACGCTGTTCCCTCCGGAGATCGTCGCGCCCACCTTCACGTGGCAAGGCGGCGGCTCCGACGCGAAGGCCTGGACGATCACGGTTCGCAGCGAAGGCGACGCCGACCTGAGCTTCACCGCCGACGCGCGCCGCTGGCGGCCGTCCGTCGAGGACTGGAAACTCATCAAGCTGCGCAGCAGCGAACGCGACGCCGAAGTGAGCATCGCACGGCAAGGCTCTGCCGACGGCGGACGCGTCAGGATCCGCACGTCGAGCGATCCCGTCGGCGACTCGCTGTTCTACCGCGAGGTGCCGCTGCCGTTCCTGTCGGCCGTGCAGGATCCGTCGCGCATCCGCTGGCGCTTCGGCACCGTCGACTCCGAGGAGAGCCCGCCCATCGTGCTGCAGAACCTGCCGGTGTGCGGCAACTGCCACTCGTTTGCCGACAACGGCTCCACGCTCGGCCTCGACGTGGACTACGGCAACGACAAGGGCGCCTACGCCGTCATCGACACCACGAAGAACATGGTGCTCAACGACGACAAGATCATCACGTGGGCAGACTTCCGCCAGGAAGACGGCGAACTCACGTTCGGACTGCTCTCGCGTGTGTCGCCGACCGGCCGCTACGTGATCAGCACCGTCAAAGACCGCTCGGTGTTCGTGGCCATCCCCGACATCTGGTTCTCGCAGCTCTTCTTTCCGATCAAGGGCATCCTCGTCGTCTACGACCGCGAGAAGAAGACCTTCACCGAGCTACCCGGCGCGGACGATCCCAAGTACGTGCAGACGAACGCCGTGTGGAGCCCCGACGGCAAGGAGATCATCTTTGCGCGCACGGAGGCCTACAAGTCGGGGCGCATCGAGCAGCAGAATGCCGCGCTGATCGACGAGAAGGACGTCCCCGAGTTCACGCGCGACCACAAGCCGTTCCGCTACGACCTCTACCGCATCCCCTTCAACGACGGCAAAGGCGGCAAGCCCGTGCCGATCCCCGGTGCGTCGGCCAACGGCCAGAGCAATTACTTCCCGAAGTACTCGCCCGACGGCAAGTGGATCGTCTTCACGAAGTCGAACTCTTACATGCTGCTGCAGCCCGACAGCGAGCTGTGGATCATGCCGGTCGAAGGCGGCAACGCGCGGCGCCTGCGCAGCAACACCACGCGCATGAACTCGTGGCACAGCTGGTCGTCGAACAGCCGCTGGCTGGTGTTCTCCTCCAAAGTGAACACCGCGTACACGCAGCTCTTCCTCACGCACATCGACGAACAGGGCAACGACACGCCGCCGGTGCTGCTCGAGCGCTTCACGTCGTCGGACCGCGCCGCCAACATTCCCGAGTTCGTGCGCCTGCCCGGCGACGCGATCGCCGAGATCAAGGAAGAATTCCTCGACGCGTACTCGTTCCTGCGCGCCGGCATGGCCAACGAGAACACCGGCGACCACAAGGGCGCCGAGCGCTCGTTCCGACGCGGACTCGAGCTCAACCCCGACAACGCCGAGTTGCGCAACGCCCTTGGCTGGACGCTCTTCCAGGACAGCCGCACCGACGAGGCCATCGCCGAGTACCTCAAGGCCGTCGCGCTCGACCCGAAGCACGTCAAGTCGCACAACAACCTGGCGCTCGCGCTGGTGGAGAGGAACCGCCTCGAAGAGGCCGCCACGCACTACAGCCTGGCGCTCGAGCTCGAGCCCAAGGCCGAGATCATGAGTGACCTCGGCTTCATCCTGGCGCGGCTCAATCGTTTCCCGGAAGCGCGCGCGCAGTACGAGAAGGCGATTGCGCTCGATCCGCAGTGCGTGTCCGCGCACTTCAACCTGGCCGTCGACGGCGTGCGCGCGGGCAACTACGCGAAAGCCGAGAAGCATTACCGCGACGCGCTGGCCATCAAGGCGAATGCCGAGACGTGGAATGGGCTGGGCTACGCGCTCACCCGCCTTCGGCGCAACGACGAAGCCGTCGAGGCTTACCGCGAGGCCGTGAAGGCAGATCCCACATTCGCCGCGGCGGGCGACAACCTGGCCGCCGCGCTGGCACGCCAGGGCAGCTTTGCCGAAGCCGAAGGATGGTACCGCCGCTCGCTCGAACGCGAACCCACCGCGGGCCGTTCGAACAGCCTCGGCGCCGTGCTTCGCAAACTCGGACGCAACGACGAAGCCGTGAAGCAATTCCAGGACTCACTGGCCATGGACCCGAACAACGCCGAAGCCGTGCGCAACCTGAACGACCTGCAAAAGCCGCAGGCCATGCAGGGCCAGCCTGCCAAGGCTCTATAGCTCGACTGTCCGCTTGATTGATTGGAGGAGGAAAACCGATGCAAGGATTCAACAACAAGGTGACGCTGGCCGCGGCCGCGGTGGTGATGGGGTTGGCGCTCGGTGCGGGGGATGCGCGGGCGTATCCGATCTACGACGATATAGGCAGCGCCGATTGCCATAGCTGCCACCCCGATTTCTCATCGGTCGGATCACTGCACAACCAGCACGTGCTCAACCTCGACATCCAGCTCTCTCCGCTTGCCCCGCAGTTCACGACGAGGTGCAACGTCTGCCACGACAACGGCGGCGGAGACACGCCCGTCTACACGTTCGGCAGCAACGAGGGCAACGGCGGATTCGGCTGCGCGGGCTGTCACGGCCAGGACTACGGCGAGACAGCTTCGACTGCGCCGTACAACGGTGAGCCCAAGGCCAGCGGCTACGGCCTTCGCCTCGTGCACGAGGCTGCCGGAGTCACGGTTTGCATCGATTGCCACGGGGACAACATGAATCCCGTCCTCGACGAGACGGTGAATCCGCCCTACTACGCGATGAAGATCAGCCTGCTGAGAAACGCGTGCGACACCTCCCAGGAAGATCTCAGCTACGACTCGGAAATGATGCCCGTGGTGCCCGCGTTGGAGCGCGGCCTCGACAACGACGGCAACGGCTTCGCCGACTACCCCGACGACCTGAACTGTCCGCTGCCCACCACCACCACGTCCACGACGACCACCACCACCACCACGCTGCCCGTCACCTGCGACGTCTCGCCGCAGGGCGTGTGCACCGCGTCGGAGAAGGCCAAGCTCATCATCCTCGAGAAGAAGCCCGGCAAGGAGAAGGTGAAGTTCCAGCTCGTCAAGATCTTGCCGCCTCTCGTGCGCGCCGACTTCGGCACGCCCGTCACCAGCGACACCAGCTACGCGCTTTGCGTGTACGACGACGCCAACGCGCTCGTCGGCTCGTACGAAGTGGCGCGTGGAGGCGACTTCTGCGGTTTCGACCCGTGCTGGGAGAACTTCAAGACCACCGGCTACGCGTACGCCGACAAGGACGCGCAGTTCGCCTCCGGCATAAAGAAGATCCAGCTTCTCGGCGGCGACCCCGGCAAGGGCAAGGTCAAGCTGCTCGGCGACAACAAGACGTCGCAGATGCCCATCGGAATCGCCGCGCTGCTGAGCGGAGCCACCTCGGCCACCGCCCAGTTCGTCAGCAGCGACGGCGACTGCTTCGGCATGCCGCTCCCCAACGTCAAGAAAAACGACGGCCTGGCCTTCACCGCCCAAACCCCCTGACCAACAAATCGCGGGAATAATGGGGTCAGACCCCATTTATTCCCGCGATTTCCTCGGGGCCACACGCATTCGGATAAATGGGGTCAGACCCCTTTATTTCGCATCGCCGCAGCGCTGGACCGGGGCGGGGCACTCCTACCGGGACACACGGTCGCCCGCCATGCGCACGCATTTGCACTCGGCGGCGAGCGGAGCACCGGCCCCCATTGCTCTCTCGCCTCCCCTCGTCGCGCACACATCCGCCGGTCCGAGTCCCAGCGCGCACGCTCGCCGGCCACGCAAGCAAAAAACCGCTGCGTCCCTCTCGCCTCCAGCGTTGCCGAGCTCATATCCGTGCGGCCTATCCCAAGCTCGAGTTGACCGCAGTATGTCCGACCGCCACCGGGACGTTGTCCCGCACCGTTCCCTTTCCACCCACCCCGCGATAGCAGCCTCCCATTCCGCCGCACCGCCGCGGCACAAACAGACGCCGGTCCCCCGATGCCCAAGCCCATTCCCGAAACGTGCTACGCGTTTAGCGGTGACATCAGTATCGCCTACCATTGCCCATCATGAAACGACCCTCCAACCGTCGTCTTCTCACCGGGCTCATCGTCGGCGCGCTGGCCGCGTTCGTCCTTTACAAAGTCAGGTTCGCACCGCTGCCGGCTGTCGCGTACACCGCGACTCGGGGTGAGATCGTGGCGGAGGTGTTGGGTTCGGGCACACTGGAGGCGCGGGTGAAGACGACGATCAGTGCGCGCATCCAGGAGCGCCTGACCGAGGTGCTCGTGGATCAAGGTAGTGTGGTCAAATCCGGCCAGCTTCTCGCCCGACTCGATGATGCGGAATCGAGCCAGCAACTTGCCATTGCCGAGGCTACGCTCGCCGCGGCGAAACAAAGTGTGGAGCGGGTACGCGCCGATCTCGCCCGCTCGGAGGCAGTGCTCGCGCTGGCGCGGCTCGATCACGCGCGCCAGACAAAACTTCTCTCGGATCGAATCGTGGGGCAGGCCGACGCAGACAAGACGATGGAAGAGCTGCGTGTGGCCGAGGCCGATCTCAACCGATCTCATGCCACTATCGCGGAGGCCGAGGGGCAGATCGCCGTGGCCGAGAAGAACCTGCTCTTTCGCAAGGAACAGCTCGCCTTTACCGAGATTCGCAGCCCCTATGATGGGCTCGTCATCCGCCGCGACCGAGACGCCGGTGACCTTCTGGTGCCCGGCGCGTCGTTGATGCAGATCATCTCGCTCGATGAGCTTTGGGTGAGCGCCTGGGTCGACGAAACGGCGATGCCGGCGCTTGCGACGGATCAACCGGCGCGCATCGTGTTCCGCTCGGAACCGGGCCGCAGCTATCCGGGCAAGGTGTCCCGGCTCGGACGGGAGATGGATCGTGAGACGCGGGAGTTCCTGGTGGACGTGCGTGCACTCGAACTGCCGAAAAACTGGACCATCGGCCAGCGCGCGGAGGTGTTCATCG
>JBHEOD010000142.1:8372-8818 GCA_046261745.1 Binatia bacterium | reverse complement strand
CCGCACTCTCGCGTCGCACGCGGGAGGCCGGCGCAAAACTTGAATACGAGTGGTGAGGACGGCGCGGCGAGAGTAGCCGCGCCGTCTATTCGTCCACCGGAGCGAGCAGCACGGCGTACTCCTGCGACGGTCCGAAACCGTCGTCGGCGTGCAGCCGGAACACGATGGTGTAGCTCTCCGCGGGCTCCTCGCCCCCGGGAATCGCGAGTTGCCAGGACCCGTGCGCGTGCAGGTCGGGGGTCGTACCGAATTCGGCACGATCGCCGGCGTCCTGCAGGGTCTCTCCCTCCAGGAAGAGGCTGGCCTCCGGATCCGCGGCGGTCACCTCGATCTCAATCGCCACGCCGTCGGGCAGCACGAAGAGCGACTCGTCCGGTTCACTGGCCTCGAGTAGTGCGAAGCCGGGTTCCTCCGCCGAGTAGAGCCGGATTCCGCCGCTGCAATCC
>JBHEOD010000142.1:0-8362 GCA_046261745.1 Binatia bacterium | reverse complement strand
GACGAGGACAACGGAAGCGACGCGCAGGCGACGGCCTGCCTTTGCGGCGAAGCGGAATGCGGAAACTGGAAACTTCATCGGGCTCTCCATGCGGACCGTGGGCGGAGTTCCGCTTGGGGCGGATCTTCGCGCACGCCGCGCTGCTGTCCCCGTGGGGGACGTTCGCTCGTGATGGACGACGGACCACGGCGTTGCGTGGCGCAGGGCGACGCGCACGACGTGGTCGCGACGCAAACGTCGCGGCACGGTGCGGTCACGCGCGTCACCGAACGCGCGCGACGAATCGACGCGCGCGCAGGCCGCGGGTCCGGGTGGTCAGGTTCAGAACGAGAGGGAGGGAGGGCCCCGAGGGGCAGCGGCGGCGACGCGCACGGCCGTGGGGATACGACAGTGCAGCGACTCGACGCTTTCGACCACGACCACGATCGGCACCGGCGTCGCAGCGGCCGGGGCAACAGACGCCGAGTGAACGATGCGACAGGTGGCGCAGTGATCGCCGCCAGTCGCGCCCTCTTCGGCGTGCGAGTGCGTCGCGCTGATCGCTCCAATCGCGATCAGGCTGACCACCAGCGCGGTTGCCACCGCGCGCCGCATGCGCCTCGTCCAAGTCATGGTGTCGCGAGGGCTAACAGGCGACGGCGCCGCCGTCAAGTCCCGAGCGCTTCGACAGCGCGGGTTGACGGCGAAGGCTGGTGCTGCTTTCTTTTGCTCCGATCCCGCAATGAAGAACCGCCTCCACACGTTCCTGCAGCTTCGCACCCGCGCGTTTTCCGCGTTCGCGTGCCTGCTCGCCGTGTCGATGCAGCTTGCGCTTCCGGTGCTGCACCAGACGCACGGCGGCCACGAGGCTCGCATCGCTTCGCTTGAAGCAACCGCCGGATCGATCCGCGCGGCAAGCGATCACGCGGAGCACTCTGCAACGCACGAGCCCGCCACCTGCCCGCAGTGCCGCATGGTCTCCCACTTCGGCGGCCCCGATGTGCGGGCCTACGCTCTGGCCGCGCCGAACGTTCGCGCCAGTCGCGCGCACGAGACCGTCGCCGACTTCGCCCATAGTGAACGGTCCGGTCACGAAGGACCGCCGCGCGCGCCGCCGCTTTCCGCCTGATCGACGTTCCAGGTTCCTTCTCGAACTGAACACCGCGCCGCTCCTCCGGCGCGGTTCGCCCGCGTTTCCGCCGGCGGACCGCCCGCGTCAGCGGCCCCTCGAATCAGGAGTTCCTCCATGTCCCTTGCAAGCCGTCCACGGCTGCGCCGGCTTCGCGTTTCCCTCGCGATGTCCGCCGCGCTGGCCGTCCCGCCGATGATTCCGCTGGTCCCATGGTGGATCGAAGACGCCGCCGCGCAGTCGACGCCGGGCGAAGTCGAAACGCTGCGCCGCGAGGTCGCTGACCTCAAGCGCCGCGACGAGGAGAACCGCGCGCGCATGGTCGAGATGGAGAAGATGCTTCGGCAACTGCTCGACGCGCAGTCGCGCGGGCCGGCCGCGCCCGCGCCTGCCCCAGTCGCCGCGACTCCGGCGGCGCCGGCCTCTCCCGCGTCGGCCCTCGACGCTGCGCTCGCGGCGCCGCCTTCGGGCGTCGCCGCGCAACCGGCCCCGACCAGCGCCGGATCCGCCCTCGATGCCGCGCTCGCATCGTCGCCGTCGGGCCAGGTTACCTCGTCGTCCGCTCCGGTCGCCATGCGCGGCCGCGACATCTGGTCGACGACCTTCGGGGGCAGCAACGTGGCCGCCCGCCTGATCGACATCTCGGCACTGACCAACGTCGCGGTCGGCGGCTCGTCGGTAGGCGATGAGGACATCGGCAACCTCCAGGGCGGCGCCCACGACCCGAACGAGAACGGTTTCACGCTGCAGCAGTTTGAACTGGCCTTCAGCGGAGCGGTCGATCCGTTTTTTACAGGATTCGCGAATGTCGTGTTCACGCCCGGGGCCGTCGAGTTGGAGGAAGCCTTCCTTACCACCAGTTCGCTGCCGTTCGGGATGCAGGTGGAAGGCGGGTATTTCCTGACCGAGTTCGGCCTGATCAACCCGACGCACGCACACGCGTGGGAGTGGGTGGACCAGCCCGTCGTCAACTCGAGGATGTTCGGCGGCGAGGGCCTGCGCTCGCCGGGTGCACGTGTCGGCTGGCTGATGCCGACGCCGTTCTTCTCGGAACTGCACTTCGGCGTGCAGAACGCCGACCTCGGCAGTCTCACCGCAAGCTTCATGAGCGAGCAAGGTATCGGCGGCCGGCCGGCCGTGCAGCGCTCCGTCGACAACTTCAACGACTTGCTGTGGCTCGGACGCTGGAACGCGTCGATCGACCTGGCCGGGCTTCAGGGCACCTCCGCGCTGATGCTCGGTGCGTCGGTTCTGTACGGGCCCAACGGCACCGGCTCCGACGGCGACACGTGGATTTACGGCGCGGACATGAAACTGCGCTGGCGCGCCCCGAACAACTTTCGCGGCTGGCCCTTCCTGATCTGGCAGAACGAGGTGATTGCGCGCGACTACCAGGCCGACTGGTATCTCGGCGGCACGGCGGGCGGCGGCGGCGGCGGCGGCCACGACCACGACCACGGCGGAGGCGAGGAGGAGGAGGAAGAGCCCGATTTCCCGAACGACCTCCCGGCCGACTCGCTGCACGACATCGGGTTCTACTCCCAGTTGCTATACGGCTTCCGCTTCCGCTGGGCCGTGGGCCTGCGCGGCGAGTACGCGACAGGCGACTCGCCGAGCATCGCCGAAGGCGTTCTGTCGCCGCGCCGGGACGACCCGATGCGCGCCGACCGTTTCCGCCTTTCTCCGCTGCTGATCTACCAGCCCACCGAGTTCTCGCGGCTGCGACTGCAGTACAACTACGACAATACCGACACGCTCGGCAGCCAGGACGCGCACACCGTCTGGTTCGCCGCCGAAATCCTGTACGGCGCCCACGGCGCGCACAAGTACTGACGCGGACACAGGAGAACAGAACAATGAGAAACCAGATCTGCTGTCTCGGCGCCGCGATATTCGCGGCGCTTCTCCCGGCCGCCGCTGCGGCTGCGCCACTGCGCGTGTTCGCCACCACGACCGATCTCGGCTCCATCGTCTCGGAAGTCGGCGGAGATCGCGTCGCCGTCGTCACGATGGTGCGCGGTCGCGACGATCCCCATTTCGCGGAGGCGAGGCCGAGTTTCGTCAGGGAACTGTCGCAAGCCGACCTGTTTGTGCAGGTCGGCCTCGAACTCGAAACCGCCTACGTGGACCCGCTCATTCAGAATGCGCGCAACGCGAACGTGATCCCCGGGGCGCGCGGTTTCCTCGATACCTCCCGCGCCATCGTGCCGCTGGACGTGCCGACGATGTCCATCGACCGCTCGATGGGCGACATGCACGCCCTCGGCAGCCCGCACTACCTGCTCGACCCGGTGCGCGGTGTGGACGTCGCGCAGTTGATCGCGTCCAAGCTGTCGGAGCTGCGCCCCGAGGAGGGGCCGTACTTTCAGGCCCGCTTCGCCGACCTTCGCTCACGCGTCGGCGCGGCGATGGTGGGGCAGGCCCTCGCGACGAAGTACGACGCCTTCAAGCTCGCGCAGCTGGCGGAGCAGGGCGGGCTCGACGCTTTCCTTCGCTCCCAGGGCGACCGCGAGGGTCTCGGCGGCTGGTACGCGCTGATGCTACCGTCGGCCGGGGCCAAGGTGATCGACGACCACTGGATGTGGACCTACTTCGCGCGGCGCTTCGGCTTCCAGGTGGTGGGGCATCTCGAGCAGAGGCCGGGCATCCCGCCATCGACGGCCCACCTGCAGGCCATCGTCGAGCGCGTGAATGCGGAGAAGATTCCCGCGATGATCGCGACTCCGTACTACGACCGTCGCTACGCGGCCAAGGTTGCCGAGGCGACCGGCATCGCGGTGATCGAGCTCGCGCACCAGACGGGCAGTCGTCCGGGGGCCGATACGTGGTTCGAAATGGTGGACTACAACGTGAAGACGACAGCCGCTGTGCTTGGAAAGCCGCGTTGAGCCCAGCCGACAACTTCGCGCCGCGCCGGAGCTCCGTGCCTCCGGACTCCGGCACCGCTGCCGACGGCACGCTGCTGCTCGCCGCCGAAAATCTCGACCTCGGCTACGGCAGCAGCCTCGTCCTGCGCGGCGTGAATTTGTCGGTGCGCCGCGGCGAGCACTGGTTCCTGCTCGGGCCGAACGGCGCCGGCAAGTCGACCTTCGCGCGTGCCGTGCTCGGATTGCTCACGCCCAAAGGAGGTTGTTTGCGCCGAGAAGGGGGCCTGGGCCTGAGTGGATCGATCGGCTACGTTCCGCAGCAAAGCGTCCCCCATCCATCACTTCCGATGACGCTGCGCGAGTTCGTCGCGCTCGGGTTCGCGGGCACGCGAGTGTCACGAACGGAGTGCAACGAGGCCGTGCGCCGCGCGCTCGCGTCGGTGGGCCTCGACGGTCGCGAGCGCGACGACGTGGGTGCGCTTTCCGGCGGCATGCGCCAGCGGGCCATGGTGGCTCGCGCCGTGGTGCGGCGGCCGGTGCTGCTGGTCCTCGACGAGCCCACCAGCAACCTCGACCCCGCCTCCCAGGAAGCCATGCTGCTGGTGCTCGCGCGCCTGCGCCGCGACGCCGGACTCACGCTGCTGTTCATCAGTCACGACGTCCCCATCGCGGCCCGCTACGCAACCCACGTGGCGTTCTTCCACGACGGAGTCGTCGAGTCGGGAAGCCGCGACCTGCTGATGCAGGCCGACGTGCTGCGGCGCGTGTACGGCGTCGACATCTGCGTCAGTCTCGACGCGTCCGGTCACGCGACGCTGCATCTCGATTCGCCGGAGCCCGTGGCGTGATCGACAGCTTCCTCTCGTCGTGGCCCCTTTTCCACGACGTTTACATCGCCGGCGCGCTGATCGCCGTTCTGCTTTCGCTCGTCGGCATCGCAGTCATCGTGCGCGACCAGGTCTTCCTCGGCGCTGCGGTCTCGCAAGCTTCGCTGCTCGGCATCGCGCTGGGCATCTGGCTTGATACGTACGCCGCGGGTTCCTCGTCGCTTGCGTGGATGGCCACCGATACGACGCATTCGCTGATGGGCGGGGTCTTCGCCGTGGCCGGCTCGCTGGCCGTGGCCGCCGCGGCGCCGCGCCTGCGCGAGAGCCGAGAGGCGCTGACGGGCTGGGTCTTCCTTGTCGGTGCAAGCCTGTCGGTGCTCGTCGTGTCGAACAGCCCGCACGGCATGACGGAGGTGAACCGCCTGCTTTCGAGTACCGTCATCGGCGCGAACCATGCCGATGTCACGATCGTGACCGTGCTCCTCGTGGTGACGGTGGTGGTGCTGGCGCTGCGCTTGCGTCCGCTCCTGCTGCTTCTGGTGGACGCCGAGATGGCCGCGGCATGCGGCGTCGCGGTCGCGCGTTGGGAGCGCCTGCTCGCGGTGTGGCTCGGCCTCGCGGTTGCGTGGTCGATGCACGTGACCGGCCTCGTTTACACGTTCGGCTGCCTCGTGCTGCCGGCCCTCATCGCGAAGAATCTCGTGCGCGAACTGCACACGATGGTGGTGGTGGCGCCGGTCGTCGCCGCCGTCGGTGTGCTGGCGGCCTTTGTGCTGGCCCACCACTTCGACCTGCCTCCGGGCCAGGTGGCCGTCGCCATCCTGGCGCTGTTGCAGGCAGCGGCGTGGACCTGGAAGACGGCGGTCGGGCGCTGAGCAACAGCCGCCTCGTCCGACCGCCTTGTGCGACTTTCTTTCCTTCAGCGAGAGTCGCGAAAGCGCGAGGCAGTGTTGTCGCGGGCCGGCGCCGGGAGCGTCGTCTGCCAGCAGCCCGCCCCGGATGCGAGGAGCTGCACGACGACATCGGGATCCTGATCCAGCGGAAGAGACGGAAGGACGAGAGCAGGCCCCGCCGCAGCGACCTTGAGGCTGGCCGCGCCGGAAGCGGCGACGGAAACCTTCAGTCGCGTAATGCCCTCCGGCGTACCGTCGCGATCCTTGTAGGTGAAGCCCTTGCCGGCCTTCATCTTCCAGCACGCGCGCGTTGCGCAGTTGCCACCGGCCGGCGATGAAGTGGTAGCGACGGCGGAGGCGATGCCGGCGCCGCGGTCATAGACGCACAGACGGTAGTCGGTAGTCGCAGCGGGATCGCCGAAATCGGCAAAGGCGACTCCCGTTCCCTTCCAGTTCCACTTGAGCCGTCCGCGAAGGTCGAGAGCGCCCCTGCCGGCTTCGATGCAGCCGGCGACCGGTTCAGCGCTGCCGCCGCACGCGCCCGCTGTGCACACGTCGCCGTGGGTGCACGGTTGTCCGTCGTCGCAGGCCTGGCCGTTGGCCGCACCCGTGTCGCCGACGCAGCTTCCTGCCGCGCACACGTCCGCAGCGGTGCAGGCGTCGCCGTCGTCGCAGGGATTGCCGTCGGCCGCCATTGCGTCGCCGGCGCAGACGCCACCACTGCACTCGTCGTCTACGGTGCACGGGTTCCCGTCGTCGCAAGGACTTGGATCCGGCATGCCGTCGCACGAGAGTCGTTCCCACGCCCCGATGTCGGGCGCGCCGCCGGCGCTGCGCGGCTGTCCGAGGATGTCGTCGGCCGGCATGTTCGCCGCGTCGGCCGCGTCGAGCGCGGGGCTTGCGGCAGCCGGTTCGGCGTAGCTTCGCGCGAGATTCTCGAAGACCGCCGCGATGGTCGTCGAGCCGTCGGCGAAGGTGCCGGAGCCCGGGTTCCATCGCGGAAGCGGAGCGGTGGACGGGTCGGGAAGAAGCGGATCCGCAATCACACCGCTGGCATCGTCGGCCACCTCGAGGATGGATTCGGACGACGTGGGAAAAGGGTTGCCGTCGTTCCAGTAAAGGTTGTTGTCGAAGGCGAGGTTCACGGTGGCGCCGCCGCGGTTGAAGGTGGCCCCCATGGTGCCGGTGGGGTCCGACCAGATGTTGTTGTGCACGAACAGACCGTCGGTGGCAGGCGACGCGCCGACAGTGACGATGCGCAGGCCGTACTCGAGGGCCGGCATGTTGCCGACAATGGTGTTGGCCCTGGCCGTCACGTCCTGCACGCCCTGGAACTGCAGCGGAGAACGGATGGTGGCCGTGCCGTTGCCGAGCATCAGGTTGTTCTCGATGAGCACGCCGATGGCCTCGAAGTTGGACGTCCCGTCTTCGCCCACGCGCACGAATCCCTGGCCGCTCGATCCCTCCCAATGCAGGAACACGTTGCGGCGTACCGTGATGTCCTCGGAGCCGAGGCGCCCGTCGCTGCCCGCGTTACTGTCCTTGATGACCACGTAGCTCGACGTGCCGGTGTCGCTGCGCCCGCTGCCGGCGAAGTCGTTGAAGAACACGTTGCCCTCGACCAGAACGTCGTGGACGCTGTTGATGTCGATGTGCTCGTCGCTGCCGGCCTGGTTGTAGAACATGTTGCCCAGCACGCGCACCGACTGGGCGTTGTCGTTGATCTTGAGCAGGTCGTTGTTGTAGCTGTCGTGGAAGATGTTGTCGCGCAGCGTGATGTCGGTGATTTTCTCGATTCCCGCTGGATCGTCGAGCACGTCAGAGATCTGCATTACCAGCGCCCCGGCCCCGGGACCGCTGTGGGCGATGTCGAAACCCTCCAGCGTGATTCCCTTTCCATAGAAGCAGCGCACCACCGTCGCGTTGTGACGCAGCCGGGCCTGGTAGGGCACTTCGGATCGCACCGTGACGCCGAGGTCGAAGCGGCTGTCGAGGGCCACCTGGCCGTTGTAGGTCCCCGGCGCAACGAGCACGAGGCTGTCGTCGGGGACGCTGTCCACGGCGTGAGAGATGGTGGCCCACGGATTGCCGATCGAGCCGTTGCCGCTGCCGTCGCTGCCGCCTGTGGCCACGTGGAAGGTCGCTGCCTCGGCGGCCGTGGCCAGCATCAGGGGCGGAACCAGCAGGATCGCCAGCAGGACAGCTCTGGCTGCGCGTCGCGAGGCCGGAGCGGCGCCGGAGCGCGATGCGCCGAAACGGATTTGGCCAGCGGGATCTCGGTTTGGGTACATGCGGGGATTGTTGCGGGTCGGGCGTTGGTCAGCAATGGCCTTCAGGCTGCGAAGACTCATCCGTTCCGCCTGACGCATCAGTCTCCCGCGTAGTTGGTGCGAAGAGTAAACCGCTGGTGGCACTTCCGAGCCAGCCGCCGTTCCTGCTGCTGCGGATCGGCGTTCCAGACGGGAAGCATCTCGGCGCTGGCGGCGAGGATCCTCTCCACCGTTGCAGGAGGATGCGAGCGCAACGGCTCCTTCGGTACGGGGAACCGCAGCACCTCCCCGACTTCGTCAGAACGACTTCTTGCCCGCATACAAGAGAATCCTGTCATGGACGTTTTGGTCGGCAAAGCGCCGGCACAGATCAAGTCATCGCCCTGCAGATCCATAC
>JBHEOD010000141.1:0-8854 GCA_046261745.1 Binatia bacterium | reverse complement strand
CCGCCCCCGCCGCCGAAGCCGTGCCCGCCTGCGCCCCCCGTGCCCCCCGGCGATCCAATCCAGTTCCCGGCGAGCACAGATCCCGCCGCTGAGCTGCATCCGCTCCCCGCAACGCCTGCCGCGGCATCGGCTGCGTCCGCTCCGTTGGCCCCGAGCGCGGAATCCACAGACGGTGACGCGCAGACCGTGCTGCTCGATTCGATGCGGCTGTCATTGCCCGCATCCCCGCCGGCTCCGCCGCTCGCCGCCGTCAAGCCGTCGACACCACTGGCTTCGCCGAACGCATTGCTTGCCGGGCACGCGTTGCCGCCACCGCGACCACCGTTGACGCTCGTCACGCCGCACGTTCTTGCGCCGCCGTTGGTGAGCTGGCGATTGTTCGCGACGTTACAGGCTCCCACACCGGTCGCGACGAATGCGTCGTAGGCCGAAGGATTCGTCGATCTGTCTCCACCTGCGACGCCGGCGAGTCCGCTGCTTGCCGGCGACGCAGCCGCGCCGAGTGCGCCTTCGCCCGCGTAGATGACGTTTCCGGAAATGGTCACGAC
The DNA here is from genome assembly GCA_046261745.1 of Binatia bacterium. Lineage (GTDB taxonomy): Bacteria > Desulfobacterota > Binatia > UBA1149 > CAITLU01 > DATNBU01. The sequence goes on along the minus strand of JBHEOD010000141.1, from coordinate 8,306 downwards.
ACCTGGCGAGTTGCGCACGAGCACGGCGTAGCTGTTGGACGCTGCGCTCGACGCCGTCGCGCCGTGGATGACGAAGCCCGTGATCGTGGTCGCGCTGGTAACCCCGATCGCACTGACTGCGGCGCGATGCCCGGCTCCGCTGGTGCCGTACAGCACCGAAAGACTCGAGCCGGGTTCCCAGGAGGAAACGTCGTAGCCGCCCAGCACGTCGATCCCACTGACGAGCGCGACGTCTTCGAAATACGCCGCGTCGGACACGTAGGCGCGAAGGCTGCCAAGCGTGACCGCGCGCGAAAGGCCGAAGGTGATGCTCGCACAAGGCGAGGCCTGCGATCCGCAAGAACTGTCATCGGTTCCGCTCGCGGCGTCCACGTAGACGCCATCAGGGTCCTCGGTGGTCCCCCCGCCAAGCAGCGAGGCGACCAGAGTGGTGTGGTCGCCGATGGTGCCGCCGAGACTCGCGGAGTCACCTTCGGTCGGGCACGCCCCCTGCCCTTTGTCCTCGGCCTTTTGCCATTTTTCGCCGAACTTCATGTCGCACTTGGAGAAGTCGGCCGGGTTGCCGGAGGAGACCGACTTGGACATCACGGTGAGGCGGCAGGTGCCGTACTTGCCGGCCTCGCGCAGTTTCGCGCTTTCGCATTTTTGAGCCGGAGTCGGGCCGGCGGACGCCGGAAGCGAGGAGACGAGCAGCAGGAAAGCGGGGATCGCGAGTGCGTTGTGCAGGACGTTCGTCATGGGGACCTCCTGAGAGAAATCGCGGAGGTCCGATGCCGCGGAGCGTTATCCGCGCTTCGGTGCCTGCGATGGTGAGCGTTTCTCCCGCTTGGTACCGACCAGGTCAATGGAGAACGATGGGAAACGGAGAAATCAAACCTTCGGCGGATCGCTCTCACGCATGAAGTGACGGTGCGCGGCGACCGCTTCGAGGAACTGGGTCGCGACGGCCGAGACCTCGCCGGCCTCGGCCACGAGGATGCCGGGGTCTTCGCTGTCGACGAGAATCCCGGCCATCTCGAGCAGCTTCTGCGACTTGCCGAGGGCGAGGATCGTTTTGCAGTGACGGAACTGGTCCTTCAGGTACTCCATCGTGTGACCGTCGCGGGCCAGTGTCTCGATCGCCACCTCGCCGTCAGGCAGGACCACCGCGTCGAACAGCACCGACGGAGAGTTCTCCATCGACTTGTTCGCCTCGATCATCGCTCCATCCTCGGCGGTAAACATGCCGACGCGCGGACCGACGAAATGGGCGACCGCTCCGGCTTCCTTGATCGCCGTTGCCAACGCCGCAAGCGACGGATGGTCGACGCCGTCTGCGACGAGAATCGCGATCTGCCGCGTGCGCACGCCGCATTCGCCGGGCCGCGCAAGCAGTGACAGCGGCGGCGAAGCCTTCACCTCCGGGTGCGGCGCCGGCGCGACGCGCGGCATCGCCGGCGGTACCTCGATGCCAAGGCCTGCGGCAACGCCCGCGGCCAGCACGGGCGATACGTTGACGAGCGACGCAACCATGCGCTCGCGCACGGCCGGCACGCTCACCTTGCTCAGTTCGAAGCGGAACGCCGCGACGATGTGCGCCTTCTCCACGTCGCTCTGGCTTTCGAAGAACAGCGTCGCCTGCGCGTAGTGTTCGGCGAACTTCTCCGGCTTGCCGCGCAGCTTGTCGTCTTGCGTCGGCGCCGGAAAGCTTCGGAAGCCGGCCGCGCCTGCCTGGAACGGACAGCCGCCGCCGAGGGAGTTCGGTTCGTACGACACCCTGCCCCGGTGCACGGCCTGGCGGTGCATCCCGTCGCGCTGGTTGTTCTGCACCACGGCCAGCGGCGCGTTGATCGGAATCTCGTGGAAATTGGGGCCGCCCAGGCGCGTGATCTGCGTGTCGATGTAGGAATGAATGCGGCCGGCAAGAAGAGGATCGTTGCTGAAATCGATGCCGGGGACGACGTGCGCCGTGCAGAAGGCGACCTGCTCGGTCTCCGCGAAGAAGTTGTCCGGGTTGCGGTTCAGCACCATGCGCCCCACCGGAATGAGCGGGCACATCTCTTCGGGAACGATTTTCGTGGAGTCGAGAACGTCGAAGCTGAAGGTTTCGCTGTCGCGCTCGGTGAAGATCTGAAGCCCGAGCTCCCACTCCGGGAAGTCGCCCGATTCGATCGCCTCCCAAAGATCGCGGCGGTGGTAGTCCGGGTCGGCCCCCGAGATCTTCACCGCCTCGTCCCACACGAGCGAGTGCGTTCCGAACGACGGCGTCCAATGAAACTTGCAGAACACCGATGCGCCGTCGCTGTTCACCAGCCGGAACGTATGCACACCAAAGCCCTGCATCATGCGGAAGCTGCGTGGGATCGCGCGGTCGGACATCACCCAGAGCAGCATGTGTGTCGATTCTGGCATCAGGGATACGAAGTCCCAGAACGTGTCGTGCGCGGAGGCTGCCTGCGGCATGCCGTGATGCGGCTCGGGCTTCACTGCGTGCACCAGGTCGGGAAACTTCATCGCATCCTGGATGAAGAAGACCGGGATGTTGTTGCCCACCAGGTCCCAGTTGCCTTCGTCGGTGTAGAATTTGACGGCGAAGCCGCGCACGTCGCGCGCCGTGTCTTTTGAGCCCCTCTCGCCGGCTACGGTGGAGAAGCGGACGAACACCGGAGTAATCTTGCCGGCCTCCGAAAATGGAGCGGCGATCGTGTACTCGGACAACGAGTCGTACGCTTCGAAGAAACCGTGCGCCCCGGAGCCGCGGGCGTGCACGATGCGTTCCGGGATCCTCTCGTGATCGAAATGGGTGATCTTCTCGCGCAGGATGAAATCTTCGAGAAGCGTCGGGCCGCGAAGGCCCGCCTTGAGCGAGTTCTGATTGTCCGAGACGGGGACGCCCTGGTTCGTCGTCAGCATCTGCCCGAATCCGTCCACACGGGAGCGGTCCAGCGAATCGTTCGTCGGATTGGCGCCGGGAACCGCGGCTCCACCGGTCTTGTCGCTGCCGCTGACTTCCGACTCCGTGCTTGCGAGCGATTCCGGATCGGCGCTGAGCGGCACGCCCTCGCGCGGATGAAGTGCGTTCTTGGCGCCGTACTCAGCTTCCTTGAGCGTGTTGGACGGCATCTCGGAAGCGATCCGGTGCGCCTCGTAGCCTTGCGCAGCCACCACATCGTTGGTGCGCAGCACGTCGCCGTCGCCCGGCTCCCCCGCCTCGGACGTATTCGACTGCCGTGTGGACTTGGGTTTTTTCGACTTGGCCATGATGCTCCTTGCTCGTGTTGCTCCGAAGAACCAGGGGCGAGGCTACGACATGATGGCAATGGCGGGAAGGCGCTCCCGTGTTACGCCTTTCAAAAATAAGACGGCCGACCACCCTGCCGGGCGGATGCGGCCAACTTCTTTCCTCGACGGCGTGCGCGCAGCGACCCGGTCGTGGGATAGCGCATCCGCTTCCATCGCCGGACGTTCGCTATGCGCCCTGCGCCTGCGCTCCCATGCGCATCGCAAACGCGGCGTGCTTGCGCGGCTTCCACGACAACCGGGTGGTTAGCGTGGCAAGCCGCTGCGCAACGATGCGGTAGACGTCCGCGTTCATGCCGAGGCCGAGATGCGTGGTTCGTACCTCGACCTGTTCGACGCCTTCGCAGCTGTCGATGCAATCCGTACGGGAAACGAATCCGTCATAAGCGGCATAGATTGCGGTCACCGGCACCTGGATCGGCGTGCAGGTGCGCCGCTCCATCTCGGCGTCCATCGCATCCACGTCGTTTCCGAACATCGAGAAGCAGTGCCTGGCGGAAAGGTGGCGAGGGATGCGCACCGGTGAACCCATGGTGATCACCCGCTCGACGAGCAGGGGCTCATCGCGCGCGATTTCGCGGGCGATCGTTCCGCCGAGGCTCCAGCCGACGAGCCGAACCCGTTTCCCCGTCTTGTCGGCGCAGCGACGGGCAAGCTCGGTCACGCGCGTGACCATCGAGGGCACGTCGCCGCAGTTCACTCCCTGCTTCCACCTGTAGACTCGATAGTCGAGATAGCGCAGGTAGCGGCGCAGCAGCCATGTCGACATGTCGTCTGCGCCGAAGCCGGGCAGCACCACAACCGGCTCGCCCTTGCCGTGCGGCTGGCACTGCAGGTCGGACGCACGCCAGATCAGCATTCCGAGCTCTGCGGCGGAAACGGTTTCAGCAAGAACGAGTGCGGCATCCTGGATGATCTGTCTCATGGCCTGCCCCTGCACCGCGATGTTCCCGCGCTTCGCAAGCCGCGATGCCCGCTTGCGTGCGGATTCGCGCCCAACATTCGAAAGCTCCTGTGGGCTTCGTCACGATGCGACCGTTCGTGAACCGCGACAAGATCGCGAATGTACGCGCGTGATTTGCGCGCCCCCGCGTGGGCGTGGAAACTGCTCGACCCATTCGAGGTTGCACGGAGCTCATTGCGGCTGCCTCGCCCACCCCTCCCGGATGAGGCCCGTAGTAGTGCGGTCTGATCATTCTGCGTTTCGGTCTGTAGAGTGCTGGTGACGAGTTTCGGCGCGCGGTCGGGTCGGCATGCCGCCGACGCGATTGCGTAACCCTTTTTACTGCCGCCTTGCGCGGCTCCGAGGTGACCCGATGAACCAGGAACAGGTGAACGAACTTCTACTCCAGTCCCTCCAGCACGAGCGCGGCGGAGTCCTCGTCTACGAAAAGGCGATCGAGTGCGCCGTCAACGACGACCTGCGCGAGGAATGGGAAAAGTACCTCGACGAGACGCACACGCACGTGGAGGTCCTTACCAAAGCGTGCCAGGCCATCGGGCTCGACCCGGACGAGAAGACCCCCGGCTGCGAGGTGGTCGAGGATATCGGTCTGGCGCTGGTGGCCGCGATGGACAAGGCGCTGGCGGCCGGCAATCCGGTGGCAGCACAACTCGTCGCGTGCGAGTGCGTCGTGCTGGCGGAAACCAAGGATCACTTCGACTGGGAACTGATCGGCGAGTGCGCGGAAAAATTGACCGGAGCTCCGGGCAAGGCTCTGAAGGAAGCGTATGACGAGTGCGAGGACCAGGAAGACGAGCATCTCTACCATACGAAAGGCTGGTGCCGTGAGTTGTGGATCGAGTCGCTCGGAATGAAAGCCACGTTGCCGCCCCCCGAGGAGCAAAAGCACGTGAAGACCGCGATCGGGGCGGCCAAGGCCCAGCAGGAAAGCAGTCGGTCGCGCTAAGCACCTGCGGAGCGCGGCGGGGGACAGGCCACCCTCGCCCGCTTCGCAGCCGTTTCGTTCAAGCCCCGGCGCCGACCATCGAGCATTCTCACCCGCATGCTCGAACGATTCTCCTGGCCCGGCCTCGCGCGCTACGTGTACGCCCCGACGATGCTGCTGGGCATGAACGCAACCGCGGTTGCGATCACGGGCAGCGGTCGCAGCGCATGGCTCCTCGGGCCGCTACTGGGCATTGCCATTGCTCTCTCTTTTCTCGCCGAACAAGTACTGCCCTACCACAGCGACTGGAACCGGCCCCAAGGGGACCGCCGCCGCGACGCCTTTCACGCGATCGTCAACGAAACGGCAAACGGCGCTTTCATCGCTGCCACACCGCTGCTCGTTGCGGCGCTCGGCGTAAACGGACGCTGGCCCGACGCCCTGCCCTTCGCCCTGCAGGTGCTGCTTGCCGTCGTCGTGTTCGACGCGGGCATCACCATCGCGCACTGGCTGAGCCACAAGTGGCAGACGCTGTGGCGTTTCCACGCGGTCCACCACAGCGTCGAGCGCATGTACGGCTTCAACGGGCTGATGAAGCATCCTCTTCACCAGGCGGTCGAAATGTTCGCCGGCGCGACGCCGCTCGTGCTGGCCGGCATGCCGCTGGACGTTGCCGCGACACTCGGATTCTGCACGGCCGTTCAGCTGCTTCTCCAGCACTCGAACGTGGACTACGAGTTGGGGCGTCTCGGGCGATGGATCGCGTGCAATCGCGTCCATCGTTTCCACCACCTGCGCGAAGCAGGCGCCGGCGATGTGAACTTCGGCCTCTTCACCACCATCTGGGACAGGATGCTCGGCACGATGGTTTACAATCCCTCGCGAAACTTCACGTCGCACGATCTCGGACTGGCGGATTGTCGCGCTTACCCGCGCGACTACCTGGGGCAGCTGCGCGAGCCTTTTCGGCGCCGGGCGACCACGTGAGAACGCTACCGCGATCGGGAGGAGACGACCGGCATGGCCGACGGCGCAATGCCGAGCAGCCGACGAAAGGTCCGCGCAAGATGGGCCGAGTCGGCGAAGCCGGCCTCGTGAGCGGCCTCGGTGAGCGACCGTCCTCGCATCGTGGCGGTGATGGCCGCCTGAAGGCGCAGCCACAGCAGATATCGGCGATAGGCAAGGCCGAGTTCGGAGAGCCACAGGTGCCGGAAACGACCCGGAGAGAGGCCGAGCCCGGACGCCAGCGCCGCACTGGTGGGATACTCGAAGCGGCTCTTCTTCAGCATGAGCAGCGCGCGACGAATGCGGGCCTCGACCGGACGCGCGCCGGAGTCGAAGCCCAGCGCCGAAAAAGCGGTGTCGAGAAGGTCGTCGGATGCGCCGGCACTCAGAACCGCGCGCACGCGACCCACCACGTTCGCGTCGAGTATCGCGACCCCGCGCCGTCCGGCCGCCGCCGCGACACGGCGGCCATCGGCACCCTCCGGCTCCACGTAAAAAAGGGCCACCGCATGTCCGCCCGCATCGAACTCGTGGGATTGCTCGGGCGCCACGATGCAGCCGTCGTACTCCATCCAGGCCGCGCGCGGGGATGTGCGAATCCGCAACGGTCCTTCCAGGCCAACGCAGACCTGAAGAGCGTGATGCGCGTGGGAATCCGCCTGCCGGCCGGGCCCGACATAGAGCGCGCGGCCCGTGTCGAGTACGAAACTGCCGGACCATGGATGGCGCTCGCCGGGCACGACGTCTTCCTGACGGCACCGGGAAGCACACGCAAGCCGTCGCCGGCCGTCGGAACGGATCGCGCCGACCACGCACGATCATCAAGGAATAAAAGATGTCGCCACGAGTAAGAGAAGCCTTCGAAGCAGAATTGGCCGCCGCGCAATCCTTCGAACAGCGTGGCGACGACGCCGCCGCGTGGCGGTCGCTCGAGCGTTCCCACATCCTGTCGCAGCGCTGGACACTGCCTCACCTCCGCTCGCACTTCGCAATGCTCGGCCTGGCGTGGCGCAGCGGCGACGCCCGCGAGATGGCCGGCCAGGGACTTCGCCTGCTTTTTGCGGCGCCGGGCTCCCTGCTGGGCCGCGCGCCGCTCGGCAATACGGGTCGCTCGAACGTCGGAATTTTTACGCCGATGGCTCTGCCGCCCGAACTGGAGAACCTGCTCTCCGGCGCCGACGATCCAACGTGACAAACTCTGCTCAACGTACGGGCAAGTGAATGAGAAAACGGGTTCCCGGCCTGGAACCGTCAAGCATCTGAATCTCGCCCCCCAGCTCCCGCACCCTCGAAACGATGGACCAAGGCGGCCTTTTTCCTTCCGATCCCACGCCGTCGTCCTCCATGGCAATACGCACGTTCGAGCCATCTTTCGAAACATGGACAACCGCGGTAGCCGCGGCGGCATGTCGCTGCACGTTGCTCATGCCTTCCCGGGCGATTTGCAGGACGTGATCGACGAAGTCGATGGGACCGTCGATGTCCACCCGGATAGAGTAGCGCGTGGCGGCAGGATCCGACGCGGAGATTTGCGAGGGCCTCACGCCGGCAAGCGCGGACATGTACGCGCGCAGGTCGTCGTATTCACGATTTACGCTCGCGCGAAGATCGGTCAGGTCCGCCAGTGCATCCGCCGCGTCGCTGGCATGATTGCGACGTAGCAGGCGCCTGCATGCTTCGATGCGCAGGGAGATACCGGCGAGCGCCTGGGCGAAACCGTCATGCAGGTCACGGGCGATTCGGTGGCGCTGCTCAGTCGCCTCCAGCTGCTGGATTTCCCGCTGCAGTTCGATGCGCTGCTGACCGAGGTAGCCCACGAGGTAACCCACGATCGCCAGGTAAGCCGGACGCATGATGTAGACGTTGATGCTGCCCGGAGCGGAAAGGACGATCATGACCAGGTAGAGGACGACGCTGGCTCCGGTGACTGCCATGGCCTGCCGAAGGCCTGCGCGAAAGCCGGCCACCACCACGGAGAACGCGAAGAACGGATAGAACGGGCTCGTGGCACCTTCCGTCATCAGAGCGATCAGGGTCCCCAGGACGATATCGGCGGCCATGGTCGGGGCCGCCAGTTTCTGGGGGGCGACCGATTGGCGGGAAGTCGCGAGATAGACGAGCGAGCTGTAGACG
>JBHEOD010000140.1:0-8907 GCA_046261745.1 Binatia bacterium | reverse complement strand
CCCAGGACCGGCGTTTTCTTGCCCGTCGCGACTTGCAGAGCGCGCGCCGGCTGGGCGCGGCTCCCGCCCTGCTCGGTGCGCTCACGCGCGAGTGCGACATCGCTTTTACGCGCGCATCGGGACCCGCCGCGTGATGGATGCTCTCGACGCCGTGACATCGTTCCTGCCCTCCCTCCTGCTGGCCGCGACGGCGGCCGCCCGGCGAAACCACACGTGACATCTGCTGCTGCTGTCTTCTGCTGCGTGGTCGCGCTCGCGTTCGTGCAAGGCTTCGGTTCGCCGGCCTTCGCAAGCGTGATCGCGTCCGATGCTTTTAACGCCACCCTGCCGTTTCTCGGCATCCTGCTGATCGCACGCTTCACCGCACGGCGGCTGCCGGCGCGGGCCGCCACCGTGCAGCGCGTGCACGTCATCGCGCAGGCCATGCTCGCGTGCATGTCGTTCGCATGGTGGTGGATCGAACCGCACGCGGTACTGACGTCGTTTACCGGGGGGTCGCTGGCGGCAATGGGATGGCAGGCGCTGGCCGGAGCGCTCGCCGGTGTGGCGCTCGCGCTGCTGGCGGAGCGCGCGGCCAATCCGACGGTGATGCGCGAGGTGGGGCTGGCGACGCTCGTGCTGTTCCTGATCGCAGGAGGGCGCACCTACCGCTCGTTCGACCATGTGGAAGCGGGCGCGCGCCTTGCATCAGGCCTCGCCATTGCGGCCGGATTCGCCGCCGTTGCCGTGGCCGGCTACCTGCTGCTTCGTCGTCGTGACCGCATCGCCACCGCGTTCGTGGCGCTCGCTCCTGCCGCGGCCTGCGTGCTGCTGCTGGCGGCTCGCGGCGGCGACGGGCCGGCGTCGCTCAGCGAACGGGATTCGATCCTGCTGATCGTCGTCGACACGCTTCGCGCCGACATTGCCGACGGCGGCATGCACGGCGACGAAGGCGCGATGCCCGAGCTCGCGCGCATAGCAGAGCAGGGTGTGCGCTACACGCAGGCCGTCTCGCCGGCGCCGTGGACGCTGCCTGCCACTGTCAGCCTGCTCAGCGGATGGAATCCCCACCGGCACCGCTACGGCGAAAGCGCGTCCGCGTGGGAGGTCACCACCGGCGATCCGCAGGCGCTCTACTTTGCGGGCGCGATGCGCGACGCGGGCTACCTCACGTCGGCCTTCGTGCACAACCCGTATCTGCGACCGTACTTCGGATTCGGTCCGGGCTTCTACACGATGCGCCCTTACCACGGCCGCGCGCTCGACGGCGTGGCGCTGGCCGTCGGATGGCTCAGCGACCACATGGAAGAGCCGACGTTCACGATGCTGCACCTGATGGATCCGCATTGGCCGTACGACGCGCCGCAAGGGTACGGCGGCGACGAGCGCGAGGAGTGCGCGGCGTGCGACACGCTGCTGTTCGCGCAGTACAGCCATCTCGCGCCCGAAAGCCGGGCGGAGATCAAGCGCCGCTACACGGCCGAGGTTCGCTTCACGGATGCGATGCTGGGCCGGTTCTACAATTCGCTGTCGCAGGCCGGCGCGCTCGACCGAACCTGGATCATCATCACCGCCGATCACGGCGAGGAGTTCTGGGAGCACGGTGGATTCCTGCACGGGCACTCGCTGCACGACGAGTTGCTGCGCGTGCCGCTGGTCATCGTCCCGCCCGCCGCCGACTCCGGCGCCGCAAGGGGACAGCGCGTGGACACGCAGGTGCGACTCGAGGACGTGGCCGCCACGATGCTCGAGATTGCCGGACTCGATCCGGCGCGGGCGCGCGACGGCAAGAGCCTGCTGCCGCTTGCCGGTGGTGAGGCGAACGCGCGCGTCGCCATCGGCGGCTTCATGAAGTCTACGGTCGACCTTTCCTGGTCGGTGCGGCGTCCGCCGTGGAAGACGCTCGTTCCGGGCGGCAAAGGCGTCTCCCGGTTGTTCAACCTCGACGAGGATGCGGCGGAGAAGAACAACCTGCTCTTCAATCCGCGCGTGCCGAGGGAGCGAGTTCCGCTGCTGTCGCGTACGTACAAGGAACTCACCGAGGAGCCGCGCCGCCTCGGCATCGACGTTACGCGCAGCCCGAAGACCGGCAGCACTGCGGCGCCCGATGCCGATACCGAACGCGGACTGCGCAGTCTCGGCTACGCGCAATAAGCCGGTGACGTTCCCGGCAGTTGCGCCGCAGCGAGTCGCGGCGACGCGCGGCTGGCCGGCGACGTTCCGCGCTGCAGCGCCGTAGTCAGTCCCGGCTACGCGCAGCCCTAAGCGGCCGTCATCTGCGTCTTCGTGTTTCCAGCACGCCGAGCGGATTGGCGTCGCGGTGCAGCCGGAAGATCACCACCGGCATCACATAGCGCTGGATCTGCTGCGGACGCCGGTTGTAGCTCTGTTCCATCAACCGGAAGGCGGGGGCGGCCTGCGCCAGGAACTCCATGCGCACGTGCGGTATGCGCACCTGGTCGGCAGCCGAGCGGGTCACGAAATACACCGGCCCGTTCGCGGCGAAGGTCTCGACCACCTGCGGAATATACTCGCGCCCGGCGCTGCTGCTGGTGGGCGGAACGGTCACGTTGTTGCGATCCAGAATGAGCCACAGCGCGGGCCCGAGCATCATCGAGCTTATCTGGCGGTCGATCAGGATCGTTCCGTCGGTGGGAATGGCAGCGGCGACCGTCTCGAGTTGCGACCACGTACCCTCGAGCAGGTTTTCGCGCCACACCGGGTGTCCGCCGGCCGCGACGAACCAGGCGAGCGCGCCGACGCACGCGGCCGACAGCAGCCGGCTGCGCGAAGCCGCGCGTACGGCAGTGTGGCAGGCGAGCAGCACGATCAGCGGAAGCAGCAGCGGGACGAAGCGTCGCGCGCCCCACGGCAGGGCCGGATACACGTGCGGGTTGTAGAAAAGGATGAGGGCCGCGGAGGCGGCCAGCGCGAGCAGCAGCGGGCCGCCGGGCAAGCGCGCGCGGTCTCGCCATGCGAGCACGGCGCCGGCCGCAGCCAGCGCGAGCCCCGGCCAGCCGACGTAGAACGAAAGCCACATCGGCGTGCGGTCCCAGAGGAAGTTGGATGCGGCCCAGTGTCCTGCGAGTACGCCCAGCAGAAAGCCCCAGCGCAGCGTCGCCGACAGCCCGAAGAAGCGCGAGAGCACGAGCACGACGGCGGCCGCGGCGGCGGTCGCCGCGGCGATCAGGCCCGCCGTCGGATAGCCGAAGCGGTACAGGTAGCGGACGTACGCGTTCATCGCGTGGTCGAGCAGCGGCGAGATGTAGGTTCCGGGCAGCAGTGCCGCCTGCGCGATGGAGAGCGAGGCCGTCGCGACCAGCGCCGCGAAGAAAGCAGGCGGCAGAGGCGCCGGCCTGGGGCCGCCCCGCGTCGCCTGGAGCGTCGGAAGCAGCGCGAAGGCCATGAGCAGCAGCAGCGCGATCTCGATGCGGGTGAAGACGGCGGCGCCGAGGGCCGCCCCGGCCAGCAGCGCATCGCTTGTTCGCAGGGTGGGCGCGGGCCCCACCGCGCCGGACGGCCTGGCGCCGGCCGACAGAATCGCCAGGCCGCCGAAGGCGAAGAAGGCGGCGATGGGTTCCGAAAGCGGGAGCCTGGCCGCGAAGTAGAAAGGGCCGCTCGCCCCGAGCAGCAACACCGCGAGAAGACCCCATCGACGCCCCATCCACGACCGGGCAACCAGCCAGAACCCCCACAGGGTGAGGGACGCGAACAGGGGGGCGAAGACGGGAGCGGCCTCTTCGGCGGTGGCGATTCCGGGAACGCCGATCAGCACGAGGATGGCAGCCCAAACCGACGGGACGGGGAAGAAACATGGCCACGCGCGCGTCGCGTCAAGGGATTCGAGGAACATGGCTCCCGGCGTCCGGCGAAAGGGCGGCCCGGTGGCCCCGAATACCTGGGACATGGAGTCGAACAGCACTTCCCTTACCGGAAGCGGCAGGGAGGCGCCGAGGTCATCCTGCCGTGCCGTCGTGCCGTGGTGTGCCAGCGAGATGCCGCTGGCAACGTAGGCTGACGAGTCGGACGCACCGAGGAAAGCGGGGTAGGCGGGCCAGTAGGAGGCCAGCGCCAGCACGAAAATGATCGGTCCGAGGGCATCCCGAACGGGCGCCTGGTCCGTCGCGGATCTCGTGGCCCGGCTCAGCCGCCTCAGCAGGAAAAACCCGACGCAGGCCACGGCGTTGCACGCCAGCAGGGCCGCGAGCGAGAAGAGTTCCGCGGCTGCCAGTCCGGTGCCGGCCAGCGTGGAGACAATGACGCTCGCGAGGATGCGAGAAAATCGAATCGGAAGAGCGCTGTCGCGGCGACCAAGCAGCGCGTGCCCCGGAGCGTAGAGCAGTGCCCAGGCCGAGGCCGCGAATACGAGAGCGTTGGTGAGTTCGGGTGGCACGCAGGGTGGGAGGCGCTCTGGCAGTGTCGTCGAGAACAACCGAAGAGGCGGGCTCGACGGTTGCCCGGGGCTCAAAAGAAACGGGGCGGTGCAGAAACTGCACCGCCCCGTCGGTTACCCGTTCAGGTTCGCCGAAGCGAGTCCTGAATTACTGGGGAAGGGTCGCGCCACCGAGCCTGGCGAAGGGCAGGCCAGCCGGATCCTTGATGATGACATCAACGATCTCGATGGACGTGCACTCAGGCAGATCGGCGTTGTTCGCGCCGACAATGGCCTTGAGCTCTTCGGCGCTGTTGCCCTTGAGCTTGATTCCGCCCTTCTTGGGCTGGTCGAAACCAAACGTGACCGGGAAGTCGATGACGGTCATGTCACCGTTGCCGTCGTCGGCGAGCGTCGCGCGGCTCAGCGTGGCCAGCGACCAGCCGATGTCGTCCGGCGAGTCGATCGGGGTCGCTTCGTCGGACTGCTGGATGCCCTTGCACTTGGCCTTGACGAACGTGATGTGACAGGCGCCAACGTCGAGACCGAGGGGGGTGCCGTTCGCGTCTTCGACTTCCGAACAGTCGCTGACAAGCTTGGCCTGGGTCTGCACGGTGCAGCCGCCCTTCGAGCTAAAGTTGTACAGCGTTCCCTGACCTTCGATCTGCCTCGGCGTGACCGGAGTGCAGGCCTCGGTGCCGCCGTCGGTAGCGGTGTTGCTGGCCGGGTTCTCCGTGCTGGGGCACGCGGCGTAAGAGCGAACCATCGATCCCTTAACGCCCTTGGCCTTAACGATATCGAAGTCGCATGCGGCGCTGGCCGCACCCGCGTAGAAGCCTACGAGGGCGACGGTAGCGATTGAGAGTGTAACTTTCTTCATGTGGATTTCTCCTCCCGAAAATTGCGAACTAGACTAGTCTTTCTGTTGCTTCGAAGCAGCGATGGTCGGGCCACCGCATCCCACCAGAGGGAGATGTTTATTACTCCCCCGACTCTGCTCAGACACTTTGTCGCCCTATAGAAGCGACCTCCCCTGGCAGGTCCGGGGGCATTTATAGGTGGCGGTCCGAACTAATGTCAAGAACACGTTGAAAGCTTTTTTTCTGCGGTCTCGTGAGACTCGCACGATCACTCCGCGGATGCACCCCGCCCGGGTTCCTGTCATAAGAATCGCCGGACGTCGCGAATGAAGCTGGTCATCCAGATTCCTTGTCTCAATGAAGAGGCGAGCCTGCCGGCCACGCTGGCTGACATTCCCCGCAGTTTCGAGGGTATCGACGAGGTGGAGGTCGTCGTGATCGACGACGGCAGCACCGATGGAACCGCAGCCGTCGCACGCAGCCTTGGCGTCCTTCACGTGGTGCGCGCGCCTGTCAATCAAGGCCTGGCGCGGGCCTTCTCCGCCGGCCTCGATTACGCACTGCGTCTAGGCGCTGACATCATCGTCAACACGGATGCCGACGGTCAGTACAAGGGTGAGCAGATCGCGCGGCTGATCGCTCCCATTCTTCATCACGAGGCCGATGTCGTCATCGGGGACCGTCAGCCGGGGCGCCTGGCGCACTTTTCGGCCTCGAAGCGGGTGCTGCAGGTGATCGGGTCGTGGGTGGTCCGCCAGCTCTCCGGAACGCGCATTCCGGACGCCACGAGCGGTTTCCGGGCCTTCTCGCGCGAGGCCGCCCTCAAAATGAACGTGGTTTCCGACTTCACGTACACGCTCGAGACCATTATCCAGGCCGGCAAGAAGCAGCTCCTCATCACTCATGTCCCGATCGACGTGAACCCCGAGACGCGGCCGTCGCGTCTTTTTCCCGGCATCCCGAGCTACCTGCTGCGCAGCTCGGCCACGCTGGTGCGGATCTACGCCCTGTACGAGCCGCTGCGCGTGTTCACGATGATCGGCCTGGTGCTGCTCAGCGTCGCGCTGGTGATCGGAGGCCGCTTCCTCGTCTTCTTCCTGTTCGTCGACGGCGGCGACGGGCACATCCAGTCGCTGATCCTGGCGGCCGTCTTCGCGCTGGCCGGTTTCCAGACGATCATGGTGGGGCTGCTCGCCGACCTGATCGGTTCGAGCCGGCGCATGGTGGAGGACACCCTGCTTCGCGTACGCCGTCTCGAATTGAGAAACCGGGACTGATGCGGGTCGCGTTCTTCGGCACCTACAACCGCGGTCACAGCGCGAACCGGATTGCCGCTGCCGCCGTGAAGGCAGCCGGCTACGAGATCCTCGAGATCCACGACCCGCTCTGGGAGCGCACGCGCGACAAGCACGCCGGTTACTTTTCTCCATTGTCGCTGGCGCGGCTCGGCCTCGCGTGGCTCGGCTCGGCGTGGCGCCTCGCGCGCACCTGGCGCACAACGGGCGGCGCGCCGGTGGCGGTGGTCGGCTTCAACGGCCAGCTCGACGTGCTGCTGCTGCGACTACTGGCCCCGCGGTTCGGGCCGCGCATCGTGTTCGCTCCGCTCGTGTCCGTCAGCGAGACGCTGGTGGACGATCGCGCCGTCTACGCGCAGGGATCTGTCGCGGCGCGCCTGCTCGCCACGCTCGATCGCGCGACGTGCCGCGCGGCCGACGTCGTCGTCGTCGATACCGAGGAGCATCGCCGCTATTTCGCGGGCGAGCTCGGCGTCGATCCGTCGCGGCTGCTGGTATGCCATCTCGGCGCCGACCCGCACACGTTTCTCGAGCCGGTTGCGGCGCCCGCCGAAGCGGCGAGCGAGGCTCCCCTCGACGTCCTGTGGTTCGGCCAGTACCTGCCGCTGCACGGTCTCGACGTGATCGTCGATGCGGTGGGGCGCCTCGCCGTGCGCGACGGCGTCGGCGAGCGCCTGCGCTTCACGTTCGTGGGCACCGGCGAAGAACGCGGCCGCATCGAACGGAACCTGCGTGCCACGCGCGCCGACATCCACTTCGAGGACTGGATTGCCTACGAAGAACTGGCCGCTCGCATCGCCGCCGCGGACATTGTGCTCGGCATCTTCGGCTCCTCGCGCAAGGCGCGCATGGTCATTCCGAACAAGGTCTACGAAGCCGCGGCCGTCGGCCGCGCGATCGTCACTGCCGACACGCCGGCTGTCCGCGAGGTGTTCGTGGACGGCGAGGAACTCCTGCTCTGCCAGGCCGACGGCCTCGCGCTTGCGACCGCGATCGCGCGACTGGCCGACCCCAAGGCAGGTCCGTCGCTGCGCGCGTCGCTCGGCGCGGGAGCGCGCCGCCGCATGCTCGACGCGTTCTCGGCAGCCGCGCTCGGGCGCTCGTGGAGCGTTGCGCTGGCGGGGCCCGAAGCGCTCCGGCTGCGTATCCCCGACGAGCCTTCGCCCCGGGTAGGCGTGGTGGTGCTTTGCTTCCAGGACGCGCGACGCACGCTCGATTGCCTTCATTCGCTGACGGGCGACGGATATCCGAACCTCGACGTCCTCGTCGTCGACAACGCCTCCACTGACGAGGAGCGGCGCGCGCTGGCCGACGGAATCGAAGGGAAGGTGGATGTCGAAGTGCTCTGGCTCGAGCGCAACCTGGGCTACGCGGGCGCCAACAACGTGGCGATGGGGCAGTTGTTCGCACGCGGCTGCGAGCACGTGCTGCTGCTCAACAGCGATACTCTGATCGCGGCCGGCAGCATCGCGGCGATGGTGCGTGCCGCGCGCACCGGCCGCAACGCCGGGCCGCTCGGGCCGCGCGTCACGGACACCCGCCCCGGCTCGGCGCCGGTTTCCCTCGGCGAGCGTTACCGCGCGGCCGTCCTGTGGGCTCCGCGCTTCCTGCTGCGGGTTCGCGCGCGCCGGCAGCATCCGTATCCGGTGTCGGGGGTGATCGGTTGCGCGATGATGGTGCCGCGCGCGCTGTTCGAACGCGTGGGCGGCTTCGACGAATCGCTGTTCGCATATTACGAGGAAGTCGACCTGTGCCTGCGCGCGCGCGACGCCGGATTCTCTCCGACGGTGGTGCCGGGAGCGGAGGTGGGGCACGCGGGTGCGCGCGGGTTCAGCGCCGGCATGACGCCGCTGGCCGCATGGCTCAAGGCCCGCAACCTTCACGTGGTGGGCATGCGGCGCGTGGGTCCGCTTTCGCGCGTCGTCTTCCTGCTCGGCTATCACACGATGGTGCTGACGAGCGCCACGCTCTACGCGCTGCGCGGACGCCGCGACGTGGCGATCGCGATGCTGCGCGGCATGCGTGCCGGCGTTCGCGGCCACGGGGGACCGCCGCCGGGCGAGCTTTTCGCGTCGTCCGGTTACGCTGCGTCCGGATTCTTCGGGGACGGCGCCAGAGCGGGCGACGATTCGGGCGGCGATTCGGGCGCGGACGACGATACGCGCGACGCGGGCGACGCAGGCCTCGATGCGGGTGGGGACGCCAACGACTACGAGGCCGGCGACGCGGGCGATAGCGGGCGTGACGTGGGCAGCCCGGGCGGCGACGTGCATCCGGGAGAACCCGAGCGATGAGCGGCATGCGCGTCGCCATCGGAGCCGTGGCCGGCACCATCGGCGGTCCGGCCACCTATGCCGTCGAACTCGTGCGCGCGCTGGTGGCCACGCATCCGGACGATCAC
>JBHEOD010000014.1:24299-41253 GCA_046261745.1 Binatia bacterium | reverse complement strand
ATGTAGAAGACGTCCCACGCGATGACGTCGATGCCGACGCCGCCATGGAAGGCCGCGCGCGCGAGCCGCACCGGGTGCACGAGCGGAAGGATCTCGGCCACGCGCTGCCACAGCGGCGTCAGGCGCTCGGCGAGCGGAAAGAATACGTCGGAAAACAGGAACAGCGGTGTAAGGAACATCGTAAAGTAGTAGCTGAACAGTTCGATGGTCGGTGCGCGTACGCAGAACGCCAGGCCCAGCGACGCGAACAGCAGCCCCGTAAGCGCGATCACCGGCACGACAGCCAGGGCTTGCGGAAGCGGCGCGAGCCCGGCCGCCGCCACGATCAGGAAGAAGCAGGTTCCGTAAATCGTGGCGCGCGTAATCGACCATGCCACCTCGCCGGCAAGCACGTCGTCCGATTCGATCGGCGTCGTCAGCATCGCGTCGTAGGCCTTCTCGAACGACAGGCGGATGTAGAAGTTGTAGGTGGATTCGAAACTCGCGCCGTTCATCGCGGCCACGCACACGAGGCCGGGAGCGAGGAACTCCACGTAGCGCAGTCCTCCCATCGTTTGCACGTAGGCACCCACGCCGAGCCCCACCGAGACGAGGTAGAAGATGGGCTCGAAGAAGTTGGGCAGCAGGTTCGACTTCCACGTGCGCGCGTACATCGCGGCGTTGCGCTGCCAGACCGCGAACGCATGACGGGGCGAGACGCTCATGCGCCGCCCTCGAGACTGCCGCCGGTCAGGTGCAGGAACACATCCTCAAGATTGCTCGGGCGCACGACGAGCGCGCGGTGGTCGCCGCCGTGCTCACGAAGATGGGCCGCGAGTGCGGCCGCGTCCATGCTGTGCAACGTCGTACGCCGGCCGGAGCGCACCCGCACCACGCGTTCCGCAAACCCCGCGAGCATCCCGGCCACCACGCTGTCGTCTTCCTCGATCTCGACGGCTTCGTGCGCGAGATGCTGGCGCACGAGTTCGCGCGGCTCGCCGATGGCCAGCACCTTGCCGTCGGCCATCACCGCTACGCGATCGCAGAGGCGTTCGGCCTCGTCCATGTAGTGCGTGGTCAGGAGCACGGTCGCGCCGCGGTCTCGCAGGACTCTCACGTTGTCCCACAGCGAGCGCCGTACGGCGGGATCGAGACCTGTGGTGGGCTCGTCGAGGATGAGCAACTCCGGGTTCGATACGAGGGACAGCGCGATTGCGACGCGGCGCTGGTACCCGCCCGACAGGTTGCGCACCGGCACGTCGCGGTGCGACGCCAGCGCGAGAAACGCGACGAGCGCTTCAATGCGACGTTCGGCCTCCGCATGAGCAAGCAGGTGGTAGCGGCAGAACACGCGCAGGTTCTCCACCGGCGACAGCGCTTCGATCAGCACGTTGTCCTGCAGCGTGACGCCGAGCCGCGCGCGCACTGCACGCCGGTGCACGGCGACGTCGAGTCCGAACACGCGAATCACGCCGGCGGTCGGTTGGGTCACGCCGTAGACCGCACGCATGGTGGTCGTCTTGCCGGCGCCGTTGGGTCCGAGCAGGCCGAAGATCTCGCCGCGCTCGACGTCGAGGTCGATGCCCGCCACGGCCGTTCGCGCGCCGAAGCGCTTGACGAGGCCTCGCACCTCGACGATGGCGCCGGCGCGCGGGGAATCGGCCAGGGTGTTCATGAGGGCCACGGCAGTAGCCCGGTCGGGGTGCCGCCTCAATGTCGGGTTGTTCCCGGTCCGGGGGACTGCTTAGTCAGGAAGATGGTGCGCGTGCTCTTCGTCTGCCTCGGAAACATCTGTCGCTCGCCGACCGCCGAAGGCGTGTTCCGCAAGGTGGTCGCCGACGCCGGCCTGGCGCAGGCCATCGATACGCGTTCGGCCGGAACACACGCCTACCACGTGGGCGAGGGCGCCGATCCGCGTTCCACTCGTGCCGCCCGGCGGCGCGGCTACGACCTGTCTGCGCACAGCGCGAGGCGCGTGCACGCGTCCGATTTCGATGATTTCGACTACGTCCTCGCCATGGACCGGGAGAACCTTCGCCACCTCGAAGCAGTTGCAGGCAGCGAACGGTCCACCCGGCGCGCGCATGTCGCGATGTTCCTCGGCTTTGCTCCAGCCGTGAAGTTCGACGAGGTTCCCGATCCGTATTCGCGCGGCGAGGAGGGCTTCGAAATGGTGCTCGACATGATCGAGAGCGCCGCGGACGGCCTGCTCGAGCACATCCGGCGCGAAGATCTCGCGCGCGGCGTCGGCGATCCGCCGAAGAACTGAACCGGCCGGACGCTTGGGGACGACCTGTCCGCCCTGCGCTTGTCGGCGGGAGTGGGGGCCAGGCTACAGCGGCCGTGCGGGGTCGAAGGTAGCGTGCATGTGCTCCATCCACACAGCCGCCAGCGGTGCCTTCGGCAGGCCGAGGCCGCGCAGCCAGTTTGCCGTCGGATGATCG
The DNA here is from genome assembly GCA_046261745.1 of Binatia bacterium. Classification (GTDB taxonomy): domain Bacteria; phylum Desulfobacterota; class Binatia; order UBA1149; family CAITLU01; genus DATNBU01. The sequence goes on along the minus strand of JBHEOD010000014.1, from coordinate 38,830 downwards.
CCCAGCGTCAGCTCGCATCCGCTGCGGTAGAAACCCACGCCGGTTGCACGCGAGACGAACCGCGTCGCACAGGTGCGGTCGTCCATCAGCGTGTAGGTGGTCATGGCGTTCTCCTTGAGCTCGCGCGTGCCTCCGCGCGGCATCGAGAACGTCAGCACATGGCGGCCGGCACTCGCGAGAGTGCAGGTCGCACGCTCGCCGGAGTGCTCGAAGTCGATCTTCTCGAGGGTCTTCGGGAAGCCCCACATCGTCTCGCCGGCCTCGCGCGTGAATTCCTGGTCCACCGGCAGCCAGAAGATGAAGGTGCTCACGCGGCCGCGCAGGAAGTCGGCCGCGGCCTTGATGTACGGGATGCCGCGAGACGCGCGCTGTTCGCGCACGAAGAATGCGAGCGAGACCTCGTTGTAGTTGCCGAGGTCGTTGTCCACGTAGTCGATGCAGGCCAAGCTGAAGAGCGTGCGTCCCGGCAGGATCTCGATGACGTCGAGGTCGGGGCAGGGGAGCATCGCGCGCGCGGCGGCGGCATCGACGATGAAGGTGGCGGACGCCGACGCGGCGTCGCGCACTACCACGGGGTACTGGATGCGGCGTCCCTGGATGACGACGCCGTTGTCCTCGGCAGATGCAGCAGCCGAGGCGCTTCCTTCCGAAGCGCGCGCGCCGACCGAAGATGATTTTTTCCGCTTCGACATCTTCACCCCCGACGGTGCATCATCAACGACGCAGGCAGACGGCGGCTCCCCCAGCCATCGGGCCCCCAGCCGTCAGGGCCATCATGCCGTCTCCCTCGCGCGCTGAGCGGTGGGCTTTACGGCGGCATCGGTCGCGACGCAACCTGCCGACGGTCTCCCGCCAACAACGCGCGCCCGTAGAAACACAGTGGCATCGAGCACCATACGCCGATAGAAGATTGCCTCTTGGGCCGGGCGCGTCGGCAAGGATGGCTATGTTGAAGTTCCACCGAAGTCTGACCGTTCCTGCGCGCTCGCTCCTTGCGGCAGCGCTCGTTCTCGCAAGCTTTCCAGGCCTGGCGCTCGCCGTCCCGGATGCATGGGACGACGGCTTCGGCCTGGTGGGAGCCGACGGAGCGATTCATGCCGCCATCGTCGCAGAAGAGAGCATCACGGTGGGGGGCGCGATTGCGGTGATCGGAGGCGCCACCGTCGGCAACGTCGCGCAGTGGGACGGCAGCGCGTGGAACGCGATGGGCTTGCCTTTCAACGGCGTGGTTCGGTCCCTGGTCGAGAAGGACGGGACGATCTACGCGGGCGGCGAGTTCACGAAGGCGTCGTTCACCAACATGGCCCGCGTCGCGAAATGGAACGGAACCGCATGGTCGGCGCTCGGCGCCGGTATCCAGGGCCCTGCCCAGGGCACCCGGGTGAACTCCGTCACGTTCTTTCAGGGCAACCTCTACGTCGCCGGAAACTTCACGAAGGCCGGAAGCGTCACTGCCGCGGACATCGCGTACTGGGACGGCGCCCTTTGGCATGCCATCGGCAGTACCAACAGTGGGGCTGAGCTCCACGAGATGGTCGTCTACGGCGATCGACTGTGCGTGGTCGGAGCGTTCACGAAGATCGGCAACCTCGAAACCGAGGGGGTTGCCTGCTGGACCGGTACCGAATGGGAGTCGCTCGGCAGCGGACTCAACGGCACTGCTCTCGCGGCGGCCACGTTAAACGGCTACCTCTACGTGGGCGGGAGCTTCTCGTTCGCCGGCGGCAAGTCGGCCCGAAGAGTTGCACGCTGGACCGGCAGCGCCTGGGAGTCGCTGGACTTCCCGCTGCTTCAGTCGGCCGTGTCGATCGGTTTTCGCGGCAACACCGTCGTCGTGGGCGTAAGCAACGGCTCGATTGCCGACCCGGCGCAGCCTTGGCTGATCGAGTGGAATGGCGCCGCGTGGTCGAACGCGGCCGTTCAGCCCGATGGGATCGTTCACGCGCTCGTGCCGTCGGACTTCGGTCTTCTTGCGGTCGGATCATTTCCGCGCGCCGGAGAGGTGGTGCTTGGCGGCATCGGTTTCTGGTCGGGCCTTGCGTGGACGCGCTTCCTGGAGCCGGGTCAGCGCGGCCTGCACGGCGTCGCCCAAGCGTTCGCGACGTACCAGGGGCAGCTCTACGTAGCCGGCGGCTTCAAGGCGGGCGGCGAGGTCCCCGCCACGCTTGTCGCGCGCTGGAACGCGGATCACTGGGAAGTGGTCGGCAATACCGCCGCGGGCTCGAACGCCTCGGTTGATGCCCTGGTCGTGATGGACGACGGGCTCTATGCCGGCGGACGCTTCTCGACGATCGGTGCCGTGGAGGCCCGCAACATCGCGCGGTGGAACGGCATCGAATGGACAGCCGTAGGGGCGGGGACGGACGACCGGATCTGGGCGCTTCACGCGCTCGATGGGAAGCTGTTCGCGGGCGGCGAGTTCGAGAACGTGTTCGGGAACGAGGAGGAGAGCACGCCGGCCCTGCACATCGCGGCGTGGGATGGAGCGGCGTGGTCCGCGCTCGGCGCGGGAGTGGACGGCAATGTTTACGCGCTCGGGCAGTTCGCAGGCGAACTCGTGGCCGGCGGAGCGTTCCTCAACGCGGGCGAGATCAATGCGCCCCGCGTCGCGCAATGGGACGGAATCGCGTGGCACGCGGCAGGCAGCGGCCTCGAAGGGCCGGTATACGCACTTCATACCGTAGGGGATCAGCTCTTCGCCGGCGGGACCATCACCGCGACCGGGGTCACGCCGCTGTCCGGGATCGCGCGCTGGAACGGCGTCGAGTGGATTGCGCTCGGCGCCGGCGTGACCGAGGGCGCGGGCGTCGGCACGGTGCGCGCGTTGACCTCCTTCGGCGACAACCTGTTCGTCGGTGGAAGCTTCGGGTTTGCCGGCGGCATCGAGGCGAGTCAGATCGCGGGTTACGACGGCGAAAACTGGTTCGCCATCGAGCCGGGATTCCGACGGCCTTCGACGTCGGGCGGCGAAAGGGTGAATGCTTTGCTCGTTCACGACCAGGCGTTGTGGGTGGGAGGAAGCTTCGTCGCGCTTGCGGACGGAACCCCCGCGGCACGGATCACTGCGTGGCTGGGGTGCGCCGCCGGCAATGAGATCGCGTGCACGCCGAGCACGACGACGACCACCACCACCACTTCCTCCACGACCACGTCGACGTTGCCCGTGGAGCCGAGCTGCGGCGATGCCAACGGCGACGGCATCGTGACGGCCGGTGATGCGCTGCTCGCTCTGCGTGCGGCGGTGGGCTCCGACGAGTGCGAACTGGCTGTCTGCGACGCCGATCACAACGGCGAGGTCAGCGCCGGCGACTCTCTGGCCATCCTGCGATTTGCGGTAGGACTTCCGGCCAACCTCAACTGCCCTTTGCCCTGACACCCGGCGCGCCATCGGGGTCGTCGTCTATTCCGGAAGCTCGGTCTCCGTCCGGCCGTTGTGCTTGACCCGGGCCCGCCGGTCGGCTTAATTCTGGACCGCGCGGTCCAGAAAGCCGCGATAGCCATGGCAAGACTACGGGAGTTCGACGAGGACGACGTCCTCGAACGCGCGATGCAGGTGTTCTGGCGGCGCGGCTACCAGGCTACGTCGCTGGCCGACCTGCTGGGCGCGATGGGGCTCAGCAAGAGCAGCTTCTACGAGACGTTCGGCACCAAGCGCGACTTGCTGCTGACGGCGCTGCGCCGCTACGCCGGTTCGGGAATGTCCGGCCTGCTCGCGCCCCTGCTTCGCAAGGACGCGAGCCGGCCCGAGATCGAACAAACCTTCGCCCGCATGATTCGCCATGCGCGCAGCGCGGAGGGTCGGCGCGGCTGCCTCGTCAACAACACGCTGGGGGAGGTGGCGTCCCACGACGAAGTCGTGTTCGCCGCCACGCGCGAAGTGCTGGCCGGGCTCGAGTCGATCCTGGCGGCGGCCGTCACGCGCGGCCAGCAGAAAGGCGAGATCACGAAAGAGGAGGACGCGAGTGCGATCGCACGCTTCCTCGCCAATGCCATCGGCGGCCTGAATCTGGCCGCCAAGGCCAGGCCCGATCGCGCGACGCTCGACGACGTCGTGCGCGTGACGCTGCGGGCGCTGGACTGAGATGCTCGAGGAGAGCCCCATGCTGAAATCCATTTTCATTTCGGTCTACATTGGCGCTTCGGTGAGCGGCCTCGTGCTGGCCATCGTGAAGATGACAAGCGCAGGAATCTCTTCGCCGTGGCTGGGAACGGCCGTGGCCTGCGCGGGGCCCGTCGCGTTCTTCGCCACCGTATTCGCCCTGCCGATCGCTCGCACTTCGCCGAACTTGCACGCCGTCCTCGCTGCCGGCGTCATCGGGGTGGCACTCAGCCTCGTGCTGGGCGAGGGGTACTTGTGGCCGGCCACCATCGTGGCGGCCACGGCGGGCGTCGCCGGCACATTCCTTTACGTGTACTGGTACTCGCGTTTCGATGCCCCGACCGACACGCCGCTTCGCGAAGGCAACCGGCTTCCGGACTTCCCGCTCGTCGAGCACGGGCGTGACGTGGAGAGCCGCGAACTACTCCTCAAGCCCGCGCTGTGGATCTTCTATCGCGGCAACTGGTGCCCGCTTTGCGTCGCGCAGATTGGAGAGATTTGCGCGCAGTACCGCAATCTCGCTGAGCGCGGCATCGAGGTGTTTCTCGTCAGCCCGCAGCCGGAGCGGAACACGGCGGCTCTTGCGGCCAGGTGCGACGCACCGATGCGCTACATGACCGATCGCGGCAACCGCGCGGCGGCTGCCCTCGGCATCCTCGTCAAGGCAGGCATCCCGGCGGGGCTGCAGGCGCTGGGCTACGACTCGGACACACCGCGGCCGACGGTGTTCATCACCGCCGCGGACGGACGGATCGCGTACTGCGACATGACCGACAACTACCGGGTGCGACCCGAGCCGGCGCAGTACCTGCCGGTGCTCGAGCGACTCGCGGCGGCCTAAAGCAGCGGCCGCATAGGCATCCACTGCCAGAACTGCGCCCAGCGAAGCTTGGACGGCGGCACGTACCGGTCCGGATCGTCTGTCGCGGCGTTCCAGCTGTTGCCTGCCTTCATGTCTTCCTCGATCAGCGCTTCCACGCGGCGGGCGAGCTTCTCGTCGTGGATCACCACGCCGGCCTCCGTGTTGAGGTTCTCCGAGCGCGGGTCGAGGTTGAAGGTGCCGATGTACGCAACGCGCGAATCCACGACCATCGACTTGGCATGCATGCCGAAGACGGGAGTTGGATTGCCGGCGGCGGGCAACTCACCTACCAGCTCGCGAGCACGGGCTTCGCGCTGGGACTGCGCGTCCGGCCGGTACTCGAATACCACGAGTCCCATCTTCAGCAGTTCCTCGCGCTGGTTGCGGTAGCCGGCGAAGGCCTGCAGGTTGTCGGTCGCAGCCAGCGAATTGGTGCTGATGCGCACCTTCACCCCGCGCGCGATCGCTTTCCGGAAAAGCTCGAACGCCCGGTCCGACATCACGAGGTAGGGCGACTGGATCACGATGCGGTCGGTGGCTTCGTCAACCAGCGCGGCCAGCGCCTGCGTGCTACGGCCGCCCCCGCCGAGTCTCCACGTTTCGTCGTTCTTGCCGGGAAGATCGCTGAGGAATTCCACCTTTCCCCAGGTCGCTTCGTCGGCGAGTCGCGGAAAGGCGGTGGAGGCGGATGCAATGGCGGCACGCACCGTGGGAGCGAAGTTCTCCGGTGATGTCGCGTATGCATGCAGGTCGCGGTACGCGCGGCGCGCCTCCTCGTCGTCGACCTGCAGCTGCTCCTCGAGCGGCCATGACGAGTCGTAGAGCGTTTCCACCGGCACGGTGAGGTCGCTTGTCCAGAAGCGGGCGAAGCTGGCCTGGATCGACTCCATCACGTCACCGGCCAGAAGCACGTCGCGATCCCGGAAGTTGTAGTCGTGGTGGTAGTCGTAGTACTCGGCCGCCATGTTGCGCCCGCCGGTGATCGCTACCTTGCCGTCCACCAGGAAAGTCTTGTCGTGCATGCGCTGGTTGACACCCCGCAAGTCGGTCAGGACGTTCCATGCGCGCCTTGCGAGCGACACGCCGACGGAAGTGTTCGGGTTGTAGATGCGGATGTCGATGGCGGGATGCGCCGCCAGCGCGAGCAGGGAACGATCGGGCACATCCATCATGAAGTCGTCGACGATCACACGGACGTGCACGCCGCGCTCGGCCGCCCGCAGCAGCGCTTCGGCTGCGAGCGTGCCGATGTTGTCGGTGCTCCAGATGAAGTACTGCACGTCGATCGTGCGCTCGGCATGGTCGGCCAGCCACGCGCGCGCGATCAGGGCTTCTTCGCTGGAATCGAGGACATAGACGCCGCTTTGCCCGGGATGCGCAGCGATCTGCGCATCGAGAAGCAACATCGGCGCAGCGTGAGTTGCCGGCACGCCGGACATCACGACCGCGAGCAGCACGAAAAAAATCGGGGACAGGGACAGGCTTTTCAGAAAACCGTACCTGTCCCCGATTGTCGAGATGGCCGCGGGCGCCGCACGGACGGCTAGAAGTAACCGCCCTCGGTCGAATCCACCTTGCGGCTGGGCGGCTTGCGCGCGCGGATGTGCTTTCCGGTCAGCATGTCCTTGTAGCCCATGCCTGGTCCGATCATCGGGTAGACGTGCTCGCGCTGGTCCACCATCACCTCGAGCAGCGCGGGGCCTCCGAACGCGACGAAGTCGGCGAGGGCGGCCTGGAGGTCCTCCCGTTTCACCACGCGGCGTGCAAATCCGAAGCCGTCGGCCTCGGCGGCCTTGACGAAATCCTTCTTGTGAAGGGTCTTGTCGGAGCCAGAGTAGCGGTTCGCGTAGAAGAGGTCCTGCCACTGGCGCACCATGCCGTCGCCCAGGTTGTTGAGCAGCAGCACCTTGACCGGAATGTCGTAGTTGGTCAGCGTCTCGAGGTCGCCGAGGTTCATCCGGATACTGCCGTCTCCATCGACGTCGATCACGATGCGACCAGGGTTGGCCAGTTGCGCACCGATGGCGGCCGGCAGGCCGAAGCCCATCGTTCCCATGCTGCCGGAGGTGAGCCAGTCGCGCGCGTTCTTGAAGTCGAGGTACTGTGCGGCCCACATCTGGTGCTGTCCGACGCCGGTTGTGTAGATGGCGTCGCCCTTGGTGAGTTTGTTGATCTCCTGCAGCACTTCTTCCTGCTGGATCGCCTCGCTTTCGTGGTTGAAGTCGAGGGGGTGCTCCGAGCGAAGTGCACTGACGTGCGTGCGCCACGGCGCGAAGTCCTTCTTGAAGGTCTTGCCGGCCTCGAGCAACTCGGCCAGGCCGCGCTTGGCATCGCACACGAAGGACCAGTCCACGCCCTTCACCTTGCCGATTTCGGAGGCGTCCACATCGAGGTGAGCGATGCGCGCACCCGGCGCAAATTCCTTGACCTTGCCGGCCACGCGGTCGTCGAAGCGCGAGCCGATGGCGAACAGGAAGTCGCAGTCTTCCACGGCGTAGTTCGCGTAGGCGGTGCCGTGCATGCCGAGCATGTGCAGTGCGAGTTCGGAGGTGGTGTCGATCGAGCCGATGCCCATCAGCGTGGTGACCACCGGAATGCCGAAGCGCTCGGCAAAGCGTCGCAACTCGGCGGTCGCGTCTGCGTTCGGCACGCCGCCGCCCACGTAAAGCAGGGGGCGCTCCGAGCGCGAGAGCATGTCGTAAAAGGCCTTGCCCCGTGCGGGGTCGAGGTGGATCCGCGACTGCTCGGCGCGGCGCTCGTCGTAGCCGCGCAGGCGCAGCAGGCCGGTGCCGCGGTAGGGCATCTGCGTCAGCTGCACGTCACGAGGGATGTCGACCACCACGGGACCAGGGCGGCCGCTACGCGCGATGTCGAACGCGCTGCGCATCGTCTCTTCGATCTTCGTCTCGTCGGTGAGCAGGAAGACGTGCTTCGCGCACGGCGACATGATGTTGAAGACCGGCGCTTCCTGGAACGCGTCGGTTCCGATGGCCGGCCGCGGCACCTGGCCGCAGATCAGCACCATCGGGATCGAATCCGCCTGGCAATCGCGGATCGGCGTCACCGTGTTGGTGGCACCCGGGCCGGACGTGACGAGCGCGACGCCCACGCGTCCGCTCGAACGCGAGTAGCCCGCGGCCATGAAGCCCGCGCCCTGCTCGGTGGCGGGCACCAGGAGGTTGATACGCTTGGCCGGGTTGGCCTCGTTGTAGCGGAAGACGGCGTCGTAGGTGGGCAGGATGGCCCCGCCGCTGTAGCCGAAGACGGTGTCGACGCCCTCGTCGGCAAGCACCTGTACCACCGCGTCTGCCCCGGTCATCACGGTTCCGGCCATCGGGTGGGTGGCCTTGCCTGTGGCGAGCTCCAAATGAGGGGCTCCGGAGGTTTTGCGGCTGGTCATGATCGTGTCCTCTGCTTGAATTGGAGCGGCGCGGCGCCGCCCGAGCCGAGCACTATGCCGCAAGCGGGTAGCATTTCCTACGCGAAACCCGGGTCGGCCGCGGCTCTTCGTGCGTGCTCCTTCAGCATGCACCGGTTCATCACCACCACGAGCCCCACGGCTCTCGCGCGCTTGGCCGCATCCTCGTCGATGACGCCTTCCTGCATCCAGACGGCCCGCGCCTTGATCGCGATCGCGTCATCCACCACGGCTCCCGCTTCCTCGGAGCGACGAAACACGTCGACGATCTCGACCGTCCCCGGTACGGACTGGAGGTCGGGGTAGCAGGGAATTCCGAAAACAGCGTCTAGGTGTGGGTTTACCAGCGCTACATTAAAGCCTTGGCTGAGGAGATAGGCGGCCACCTCGTTGGAGGGGCGCGACGGGTCGGCCGAGATTCCGACGATCGCCACGCGGGTCATGCCGCCGAGAATCGCCGCGATGTCCGCATCCTGTTCGTTCATGTGCAACTCCTCGATTTCCCTTCCGATGCGATGCTTTCCCGAACACGACGTATGACGCGTTGCATTATGACTCCGCGCGGTTAGCCTGTCCGAGGCGGATCCTGTCAACGCCCCTGCTGCCGGTTGTGGTGAGGAGAGTGATGGACATCAAGCACGAAATTCGAAAACTGGTTCCCGCTGGCGCCCTCGGCCTGCTCGGGATGAACAGCTTCGGGGTCGAGCCCCTCGGGGACGCCGACCTGACCATCCTGTTCACCGACATCGACAACTACACGCCGCTGACGGACCGGCTCGGCGATCGGGCCGCTCGCCAACTCGTCCGGGTTCACGACCGGATCGTGCGCGACGCGCTGGCCGAGTGCGGGGGCCGGGAGATCAAGCATACCGGCGACGGGATCATGGCCTGCTTCGCGTCGGCCTCGCGCGCGCTGCAGGCCTCGGTGTCCATTCAGGAGGCCACGCGCACCTGGAACCTCGCCGACGGTCAGCCGGCGCCCCTTCGTGTCGCCATCGGCATGAACAGCGGCGCACCGATCGTCGACGACGGCGACCTCTTCGGCGTCGTCGTCAACGTGGCGGCAAGAATCACGGACTGCGCAGGCGGGGAGCAGATCCTCGTCTCCGACGTGGTCCGGCAGCTGGCTGCCGGGAAAGGCTTCTGTTTCAGCCTCTTCGATACGCGCTGTCTCGAGGGAATGGCCGAGGCGGTTCCGCTTTTCGAAGTCATGTGGCAGGAGGAGGCGCAAGCGCGCGCCGGCACCATCGTCGCTGCGTGAGTGGCGGCCGCGTCGCCTTCCGGACGCGACCCAGGGCAGCATGAGGAGCATACGTTTGGAACAGGACGCGCCGCGCACGGTTCATCGCGAAGACTACCGCCCCCCGGACTACCTCATCGATGAGGTCGAACTTCACTTCGATCTCGGTGAGGAGGAAAGCACGGTGCGCGCGACGCTGAGCATCCGGCGCAATCCGGCTCTCGCGGACGCTTCGCCGGATCTCTCTCTCGACGGCGAGCAACTCGAGCTTCGCTCGATCTCCCTCGACGGGCGCGTGCTCGCCGCGGACGAGTACCGCGCGGACGAGCGCGGCCTGGTGGTACCGAACGTTCCTGCGCGCTTCACGCTGGTGACCGAAGTTGTCGTGCACCCGGAGCGCAACACGGCGCTCGAGGGACTGTACCGCTCGCGCACCATGTTCTGCACGCAGTGCGAGGCCGAGGGCTTCCGGCGCATCACGTACTTCATCGACCGTCCCGACGTGCTGGCCCTCTTCACCACCACGATCGTGGCGGATGCCGAGCGCTACCCGGTGCTGCTCTCCAACGGCAACCCCGACGGCCACGGAAAGACGGAAGACGGGCGCGGCTGGGCGCGCTGGCGCGATCCGTTCCCGAAGCCCTGTTACCTGTTCGCGCTCGTGGCCGGCCGGTTGACGGTTCTCGAGGACAGCTTCGTCACGCAGAGCGGCCGCCGCGTGCCGCTGCGAATCTTCGTGGAGCCGCAGAACGCGGACAAGTGCGGGCACGCGATGCGCTCCCTGCAGCACTCGATGAAGTGGGATGAGGACGTCTACGGCTGCGAATACGACCTGGACGTGTTCTCGATCGTCGCCGTTGACGACTTCAACATGGGCGCGATGGAGAACAAGGGCCTCAACATCTTCAACTCGAAGTACGTGCTGGCGAGGCCCGACACCGCCACCGACGACGACTACGCCGCCATCGAAGGCGTCGTGGCCCACGAGTACTTCCACAACTGGACCGGCAACCGCGTGACCTGTCGCGACTGGTTCCAGCTCAGTTTGAAGGAAGGACTCACCGTTTTCCGGGACCAGGAGTTCTCGGGTGACCGTGGCTCGCGTGCGGTGCGCCGTATCGGCGACGTGCAGCTGCTGCGCATCTACCAGTTCGCAGAGGACTCGGGCCCGATGGCCCATCCGGTACGGCCCGACTCCTACATCGAGATCAACAATTTCTACACGACGACGGTCTACAACAAGGGCGCCGAAGTGGTGCGCATGATGCACACGCTGCTCGGCCGCGAGCGTTTTCGCGCCGGCACCGACCTCTACTTCGCGCGTCACGACGGCCAGGCCGTCACTTGCGACGATTTCGTGCAGGCCATGGAGGATGCATCCGGCGTCGACCTCACGCAGTTCCGGCTCTGGTATTCGCAGGCCGGCACGCCGGTGCTGCGCGTCGATCGTCACTACGATGCGGCCTCGCGCACGTTCACGCTCGAGATCGAGCAGGAAACCCCGCCCACGCCGGCGCAGGACGACAAGCTGCCGATGCACATCCCGGTGCTGACGGCGCTGCTGGGACCGGACGGGCGTGAACTTCCGATGCGGCTCGAGTCGGAGACGGCGGCCCCCGAGTCGCCCTCACGCGTGCTCGAGCTTCGCAACGCCCACGAAACCTTCCGCTTCTGCGACGTTGCGGTGGAGCCGGTGCCGTCCCTGCTGCGCGGGTTCTCCGCTCCGGTACGGCTCGAAGGCGCCTGGAGCGACGCGGATCTCGCGTTTCTCGCCGCCAACGACGGCGACGCGTTCAACCGCTGGGAGGCCGGCCAGCAGCTGGCGCTCCGGCGCATGCTCGAGTTGGTCGAGGCTCGCCGAGCCGGCCGCGAGCTCGAGTTGCCCGCCGACCTTCTGCGCGCGTTTCGCAACACGCTACTCTCCACCACGCTCGACGACGCGTTCCTCGCGCGCGCCCTAGTGCTGCCCACCGAGTCGTACGTGGCCGACCAGATGACCGAGGTGGACGTCGAAGGCATCCACCTCGTGCGCCGCTTCTTGCGCGAGCGTCTGGCGAAGGCTTGCATGCCCGAACTCGAGGAGCGCTTCCGTGCGTGTCGCGGCGATGGATCCACCTCGCTCGAAGGCGCCGCGATCGGGCGGCGCGCCCTGGCGGGTGTGTGCCTGGCCTACTTGTCGCGACTCGGCGAGCGCTCGAGTGAGACCCTGGTGTTCGAGCAGTTCGCCATTGCCGACAACATGACCGAGGTGATCACGGCGCTGGCCATCCTCTCGCACCTCGACTGCCAGGAGCGGCGCTGGGCACTCGACGAATTCTACGCACGCTGGAAGCACGACCCGCTCGTCATCGACAAGTGGCTTGGCGTGCAGGCAACCTCCGAGCTGCCCGGGACGCTGGCCGAGGTGGAGAAACTCATGACCCACGAGGCCTTCGATATCCGCAATCCGAACAAGGTGCGTTCGCTGGTGGGCGCATTCTGCAGCGCGAACGCCGTGCGCTTTCACGACGCGTCCGGCGCCGGTTACCGGTTCCTGGCGGACAACGTGTTGACGCTCGACAAGCTCAATCCGCAGGTGGCGGCACGAATGGCCGGAATCTTCAGCCGGTGGCGGCGCTACGACGAGGCGCGGCGCGAGATGCAGCGCACCGAGCTTGCGCGCATCGTCGCCGAGCCGTCCCTTTCCCGCGACGTGTTCGAAGTCGTCACCAAGAGTCTGTCGTGACAGTGCCCACGCCGCAGGCCCGGCTGACGGGAACACAGCGCAAGTACCTTCGCGGCCTCGCACATTCGCTGGTGCCCGTGGTGCACGTGGGCAAGGCGGGCGTCAACGAAGCGGTGATTTCCGCGACCAGTCGCGCGCTGGACGATCACGAGCTGATCAAGGTGAAGATTGCCGCGGAGCGCGACGAGCGCGCGAGGATGGCTGGGGAGATCGAACGGGGTTGCGATGCGGAGCTGGCCGGTGCCATCGGCACCATCGCGATCCTGTATCGCGCGCACGCCGATCCGGACAAGCGCCGGATCGTGCTGCCGGCCCGTCCGGCTGCTGCGGGACCGCCGCCGGTCGGCGACGATCCCGCGCACTGAGCCGGAGACCTACTTTCCCTTCAGGTACTGGGCGAGCTCGAGGCGGCCGATCTGGTCGGTGTGGACTTCGTCCGGGCCGTCGGCGAATCGCAGCGTGCGCTGTCCCGACCACGCGCGTGCGAGGAACGTGTCCTGGCAGACGCCCATGCCTCCGTGCACCTGCATCGCGCGGTCGATGACCTTGAGCGCCATGTTCGGCGCGATCACCTTGATCTGCGCGATCTCCGAGCGTGCGGCCTTGTTGCCGACCGTGTCCATCATGTACGCCGCCTTGAGCGTCAGCAGGCGGGCCTGCTCGATCTCCATGCGCGACAGCGCAACCTGTTGCCGCGTCACGCCCATCTCGGCCAGGGAGCGGCCGAATGCCGAGCGCGAGATGGCGCGCTTGCACATCAACGTGAGCGCGCGCTCGGCCATGCCGATGCTGCGCATGCAGTGGTGAATGCGGCCCGGGCCCAGGCGGCCCTGCGCAATCTCGAAGCCTCGCCCCTCGCCGAGCAGCAGATTGGAGACCGGCACCCGCACGTCCTTGAATTCCACCTCGGCGTGCCCGTGCGGTGCGTCGTCATAGCCGAACACGCTCAGCATTCGCTTGATGGTGATGCCGGGTGCGTCGAGCGGGATCAGCACCATCGACTGCTGAAGGTACTTGTGCGCCGTGGGGTCGGTCTTTCCCATGAAAATGGAGATCTTGCAGCGCGGGTCGCCGGCGCCCGACGTCCACCACTTGGTCCCGTTGATCACGTACTCGTCGCCCTCGCGGCGAATGCTCGACTGGATATTCGTGGCGTCAGAGGACGCTACGGCGGGCTCGGTCATCGCGAATGCCGAGCGAATTTCGCCGGCGAGCAGCGGGTCGAGCCACTGCTTGCGCTGCTCGGGGCTTCCGTAGCGCACGAGCACTTCCATGTTGCCGGTGTCGGGAGCCGAGCAGTTGAAGACTTCCGACGCGAAAAAGGAGCCGCCCATGATCTCGCACAGCGGTGCGTACTCGAGATTGGTCAGCCCCGCTCCGTACTCGCTTTCGGGCAGGAACAGATTCCAGAGGCCGGCTTTCCTGGCCTTGGGCTTGAGCTCTTCGATGAGAGGGATCGGCTTCCAGCGCGTGGGACCCGCGTCGACCTGCTCTCCCACGGCCTCCTCGTTCGGGTAGATATGCTCGTCCATGAAGGCCTGGAGGCGGGACATCAGGTCCCGGGTCTTGGCAGAATATTCGAAATGCATCAGGGCAATCTCCTCTCGAAAGGGGTCGGGGTGTGGCGGAGGTTCCGTCGGCGAATCGCCGTCGGCGGCCTCCGGATCGTGGCGGCAATGTTGCAAGGCAATCCGGGCATCACAAACGCGCCCACCGGCTTCTAATGCACGCCGGGTGCGGCTATGCTCCCGTCCGAATGGATAGACATCAGGTTTCTGTCGGACTGCTGTTTCTTCGACTGATCGGCGGGACGCTTTTGATCTCGGGCCGGGCCTGGACGTGGTCGGCCATGATCGACACCAACCGCTTCCGCTTCGACGCTCCTTTCGGTGGGGCCGGAGGGGAATTCAGCTGGTTCCTGACCCTGTTCTCGGAGTGCCTTTGCACCATCCTCGTCATGCTCGGCGTTTTCACCAAGTTCACGGCGGTTCCGCCCATGGTCGTGATGGTGGTCGCTGCCTTGGTCCTGCCGGGCGGAACAGCGTGGTCGACGCGCGAACTCTACCTCCTTTACGCGCTTCCGTTTTTCGTTCTCACTTTCACGGGACCGGGCGATTACTCGGTCGACGGTCGCCTCTCGTCATGGGCGACTCCTCGCTAGTTCGGGGCTGCGGTTCGGCCTTCACC
>JBHEOD010000014.1:17340-24289 GCA_046261745.1 Binatia bacterium | reverse complement strand
TTCACCGTCTTTCCACCGGGATGCGTCGATGAATGACAAGATTCTCGGCGCCGCCGTGGCGACCGTTTCGGTTGCCGTGCTCGGCTTCCTGTTCTGGCTGATTTACGGGCGTGTGCCCGTGGAGTCGGGCGAACACACGTCGGTGCTGCCCCTGTTCAACGCGACCGCCAACCTCCTGTGCGTGGTGTGCCTCGCCGGTGGGTACCGTTCGATCCGGGCGGGCCGCCGCAACCGGCACATCGGTTTCATGCTGGCCGCGGTGGCGTGCTCGGCGTTGTTCCTGGCCGGTTACGTAATCCACCACTACACGGCGGGCGACACTCCTTTTCTCGGGCAGGGCCTCGTGCGGCCGGTCTACTTCGCGATTCTCATCTCCCACGTCGTCGTCACCACCGTCACGCTGCCGATGATTCTTTTTACTCTCGCCCACGCGGCCTCGGGACGCTTTCCGGAGCACAAGCGCGTTGCGCGTCGGACCCTGCCGCTGTGGCTGTACGTGTCGGTCACGGGCGTGTTGATCTTCGTGTTCCTGAAGGTGTGGTCGTGAAGAGCCCGCGGCGCCCGGGGGTGGGGGAGGAGATGTCGGCCCGGCGGGCACCGTGGCGACACAGGATCGCGACATTGGCGGCGGGCCTGATCTGCGCGGCGACGGCCGGCGGCGCCACGGCCGCGGAGCTTCGCGTCACCAGGCTCGACGACCACGGCCCGGGGACGCTCCGGGACGCGATCAACCGGGCGGCGGCCGGCGACGTGGTGCGCATCGAAGTTGCAGGTGTGATCCGCCTGACGGGCGGCGAACTCCAGCTTCCTCGCGCGATCACGATCGAGGGGCCGGGGGCGGCAGTGACTTCGATTTCGGGGGAAGACACCGCCCGCGTCTTCAACCTGCCGGTGCGCGAGCCGGCGCCCAAGGTTCGCATCGCCGGGCTGACGATCACTCGTGGACGCAGCGATGAGCGCGGGGGCGGGCTCGTCAATGCGGCCGACCTCGAACTGGAGAACGTCGTCGTCGAGTCCAGCATCGGGGACCTTGCCGGCGGCATCTACAACACCGGAAAGCTCGTCGTGCGCGGCAGTACCATCTCGAAGAACCGCGGTTCGCTGGCCGGCGGCCTCTACAACACCGGCGACGCCACGCTTGTCAACGTGACGATCAGCGGCAACTTCGGAGAACTGAGCGGCGGCGGTCTCTACAATGCGACGGACGCCGCCGCCGCCCAGCGGCGCGTCGCGAAGATCGAGATCACCAACTGCACCATCACCGACAACCGTGTCGGTGCCGATGCGGCCGGGATCTTCAACCTCGGCGGCGAAGTGCGTGTTCGCAACTCGATCCTGGCGGAAAACAAGAAGGGCGGGAACTGCATCGGGCCGCTGATCTCCCTCGGCCACAACATCGATGACGACGGCTCGTGTCGCCTCGCTTCGGCCGGGGACGTGCGGCCCGGCCGCGAACTCGGCCTCGGAAGGCTTCAGGTCAACGGCGGCGGCACGCCGACCCACGCGCTGGTCGTCGGCAGCCCGGCCATCGACGCGGGCGACAATGCATCCTGCCCGACGACGGACCAGCGCGGGCTCCTGCGCGACGTGGACGGCGACGGCAACGGTGTCGCGTTGTGCGACATCGGCGCGTTCGAAGCGCTGCTGTCGTGGTGCGGCAACGGAGAGCTTCAGCCCGGCGAGGAATGCGACGACGGCAACAGCGTTTCCGGCGACGGCTGCGACCGCGGGTGTCGCACCGAAGCCTGCGGCAACGGAGTCGTGCAAAGCGGCGAGGAATGCGACGACGGCAACGTCGTCGGTCAGGACGGCTGCGACCCTGTGTGCTTGCGCGAGATTTGCGGCAACAGCGTGCTGCAGAGCGGGGAAGAATGCGACGACGGCAACCTCGAGGCCGGCGACGGCTGCGATCCCCGATGCCGGCGGGAGCCCTGCGGGGACGCGAGCATCGGCAGCGGCGAGCAGTGCGACGACGGCAACCTGCGCGACGGCGACGGCTGCGACGCCGCGTGCCGCCTCGAGGAATGCGGCAATGCGATCGTGCAGGCGAACGAGGAATGCGACGACGGGAATCGCCGAACCGGAGACGGTTGTGACAGCGAGTGCAGGCGCGAGGCCTGCGGCAACGGGGTCGTGCAGGGAGCCGAGGAGTGCGACGACGGGAACACGGCCGCTGGCGACGGGTGCAACGAGAAATGCCGGCTCGAGAAGTGCGGCGACGGCAAGAAACAGGGCGTCGAGGAGTGCGACGACGGCAACACCAGGTCCGCCGACGGTTGTGACGCGGATTGCCGGCGCGAGGCGTGCGGGAACGGCGTCACCCAGGTTCGCGAGGAGTGCGACGACGGCAACACGGTGACCGGCGACGGCTGCGACCCGCGATGCCGACTCGAGGCCTGCGGCAACCGCGTGCGGCAGCACGGCGAGGAATGCGACGACGGCAATACCACGCCGGGTGACGGCTGCGACGCGACCTGTCGCAAGGAATCCTGCGGCAATGGAGTGCTTCAGCAGGGCGAAGACTGCGACGACGGAAATACGACCAACGGCGACGGCTGCGATCGCTCCTGCCTGAAGGAAGTCTGCGGGAACGGCGTGCTCCAGAAGCCGGAGGAGTGCGACGACGGAAACACCGCTACCGGCGACGGTTGCGACGAAGCGTGTCACAAGGAGGTTTGTGGCAACGGCATCGTGCAGGTGGGGGAAGGCTGCGACGACGGCAACCGGAAGGACCAGGACGGCTGCAGCGCGAAGTGCAAGGTGGAGGCGTGCGGCAACGGTCGCGTCGACAATGGCGAGGAGTGCGACGACGGCGGGGTGGTGGCGGGCGACGGCTGCAACGTCGATTGCGAACTCGAGCATTGCGGCGACGGTATGGTCAACGACTCTGGCCGGGAGGAATGCGACGACGGCAACCTCGCCGCTGGGGACGGTTGCAACGAGGCGTGCGTCGTCGAGAAGTGCGGCGACGGCATCGTCAACAACGCCGGGAAGGAGGAGTGCGACGACGGCAACTCTGTGCTCGGCGACGGCTGCACTCCCGCCTGCGTCTCGGAACGCTGCGGAGATGGACGAATCAACAATGCCGGCCGCGAGCAATGCGACGACGGCAACGGAACCGGGGGCGACGGTTGCACCGAAGATTGCGTGATCGAGCGTTGCGGCGACGGGGTGCTCAACAACGCCGGCCGCGAGCAATGCGACGACGGCAATGCGGTGGCCGCCGACGGCTGCACGCCGCTGTGCGTGCTGGAGTACTGCGGCGACGGCGTCGTCAACAATGCCGGCCGCGAGCAATGCGACGACGGCAACACCACGGCCGGCGACGGCTGCACGCCCCGTTGCGTGACCGAGCGTTGCGGCGACGGGCTGCTCAACAACTCGGGCCTCGAGCAGTGTGATGACGGAAACGCAGTGGCCGGCGACGGCTGTGACGTCTTCTGCATGCGCGAAGTTCCGAGCGATCCGGGGCTGCGGCCCGAGTCGCCGACGGCGCCGGAAATCCCGGGTCCGCCCGTTCCTCCCGCCGGTCCGCTGCCCGGCGACCCTCTCGCCCCGTCTCCCTCCGACTCCGAAAGCTCCGACAGTGCGCAATGGCCCGTCCTGCCTGTCCAGGCCGACTTCGCCGGGACGTTGGAAGCCGGGCGCCCGGCCTCGCTCGCATCGGCGGCAGGCTGCGGTGACGGTCGCGTCGAAGGCAGCGAAGAGTGCGATGGAGGCGACTGCTGCTCCGATGGATGTCGCGTCATCGTGGACGAGCCGCGCTGGCGCTGGGCTTCGCTAGGGACGGGGCTCGACGGAGAGGGGGTGCGTGGCGGTGCGGTGGTAGAAGCCATCGCCGCGGCAGGGATCGGTGCGATCGTCGGCGGGGACTTCCACGCGGCGGGCGACGTTGCGGTGTCGCGAATTGCGCGCTGGACGGGAAAATCGTGGACGCCGCTCGGCGAAGGGCTGGACGCACGGGTGCTCGCCCTCGCCGTAGGGAAAAAGGAGGACGTCGTCTATGCCGGCGGCGAATTCGTTCGCAGCGGCGAACGCGAACTGCGCCACGTCGGACAGTGGGACGGCAGGGAATGGACAGGGCTCGGAGGCGGAATGAACGCTGCGGTTCGCGCGCTCGCCTTCGTCGGCTCGGACCTGTTCGCGGCCGGAGACTTCACCGTGGCCGGCGGCCAAGGCGCACTGCACATTGCGCGCTGGGATGGCAAGAAGTGGCACGCCGTGGGCGCGGGTTTCGACGGTACGGTGCGCACGCTGTTCGTCGTGGAAGATTTGCTTTACGCCGGTGGCGATTTTCGTCGTGCGGGAGACGTATCGGCGCCGGGCGTGGCGCGCTGGGATGGGCAGGCCTGGCAGGCAGTCGGAGACGGCATCGCCGGACGCGTTCATGCGCTTGCTTTGCTCGGCATCTCGCTGGTGGCTGGCGGAGAGTTCCTGACCTCCGGCGGCGGAAGCGTGCTCGGTCACATCGCGCGTTTCGACGGCGCCACCTGGATGCCGCTCGGAGAGGGCGGCGCTTCGGCGCGGGTTGCGGCGCTGGCCGTCGACGGCGACAGTCTGCTCGCGGGCGGGGACTTTTCGAGCGTGGGCGGCACAGTGGCCGCGCGCGTGGCGCGCTGGCAAGGTTCCGCGTGGTCTCCGGTGGCCGAAGGCTTCACGGCGCCGGTCACCGTGCTCGCGCGAAAAGGCGACGGTTCCATTCTCGCCGGCGGCCGCTTCGGGCGCAGCGGCGGCCGCGATGTGCTGCGCATCGCCGAGTGGCGCGAGGTGGACTGCCGTGCAACGCGGGAACCAGCGCCCGCGCCGGCTGCCGAGCCCGCGCGGACGCCGTCGAACCGATGACCCGCCTCGGCGCGGCGCGTCGGACGAAGTCATCGTTGTGCAGGCAGCCGGAATGAAACTGGCGGTGTTCGACATCGACGGCACGTTGACCGTCGGGGACGGCCTCGGCACGCGATGCTTCTTCCGGGCTTTCGAAGACATGTTCGGCGCCGGCCTCGTCGATCGAAGGCTCGAGACTTACGCCGAATCCACCGACTGCGGCATTGCGATGGAGGCGGCCCTGCGCGCGCTTGGCCGCCCGCCGTCCCCGCGGGAACTCGACGCGTTCAAGGACCTCTACCTGGGCCGGCTCGAACAAGAGATCCTGCGGGTCGGTGGAGCGTACCGTCCCGTCGCTGGTGCCGACAGCTTCCTGCCGTTGCTCCATGCCCGCGGCGACTGGCACGTGGCCATCGCCACCGGCAACTGGCGCCGCGCGGCCTCGCTCAAACTCGACTGCGCGCGAATACCTGAGCCGCGCGTCGCGGCCTGTTCCGAAGACGGCACCTCGCGCAGCCAGGTACTGGCGGCCGCCATTGCGTCGGCCACCACCGCGGCCGGCGGTCGCAAGTACGATCACGTCGTCTACGTGGGCGATCAGCCCTGGGATCTCAGCGCGGCCCGTCAACTCGGCGTGGGGTTTCTCGGAATCGGAAGCGGGCCCCGAGCGCTGCGCCTCCAGCAGCAAGGTACCCACGTCGTGGAAGACTACTTCGACACTTCACGGCTTCTCCATCTGCTGGAAGAAACGGCCGAAGCCGGGAACAACAGGTAACAACGCCGCTGCAGGTTCCTTGCCACGAGTGTTCGCACAACCTCGAAGCCGGGGCTGAGCGCCCGCCGGGCGGGCCAAGGCGACGAGTGCTCTCGCCGCGGGCTTATGCGCGAGCAACTCCGGCTGAGGACTTGAGCGCCCGGCCGATGGGTTTTCGCGACCGATTGATGTCCCGCAGGCTCGCGATCCCTTCCTCGGCGATCGCATCGCCGACCATCGAGTCGCCCTCGGTGCGCAGTTCGTCCATGTCCACCCACATCGCATACACCGGCCGCGTGCGGTCGGTGATGATGCCGGCGCTCAACAGCGTCTTGATCAGGACGCGGAAGATGTTCGTGTTCTCGCGCAGCAGGCGGCGGCGGTCGCTGTCGGTGAAGGCCTCCTGCACGGCGCCTCGCACCCATTGCCAATCGAGGCCGAACTGGCCGTAGATCACCTGTTTCTGCTCGGCGTTGACGAGGTTGAAGAAGATCTGCTGGAAGCAGTCGGCGGCCCACTGCTCGACTACCTCATGCTGCTGTTCGGTGAGCTGCGGAACGGTGCGGTCGGCCCAGATCTTGCCGAACTTGTGGTGAAACGCTTCGTCGGTCATCACGAGTTGCACCATGCGGCGCAGCAGCGGGTCGCGGGTCTTGCTGTGCAGGGTCGCGAAAGCTCCCATGGCAAGTCCCTCGACGAGCATCTGCATGCCTACGAGCTTCTTGTAGACTTCCGGCGCCATCACGAGTTCACCGAGCAGCTTGCCGAGCGTGTCGCCGCACGGGTACGGGGTGCCGAAGCGTCTCTTGATGTAAAGACTGAAGGCCGTCACGTGACGGGCCTCTTCGCGAACCTGGTTGCTCGCGTATTCGAGCGCGCCTGGGTCGCGCATGATGTGGCAGAGGCTCGCGGACAGCGACAACGCGCCTTGCTCGCCGTGAAGAAGGCTCGAGAGCGTCCACCGGGATATCTCGTTCGCCATGTGGATCTTCTGCCCCTCGTCAAGGCGGTCGGCCACCGCGCAGTTGAGCTCGATTGCGAAATCCATCGGCATGATGGTTTCCTCGGCGAGGTCGAACTTCTCCTTGTCGAAATCGATGTAGGCCGGATCGACGGGATCCCAGAAATGGTCGTGCGTGGCAGAGATGATGCCGTCGAAGGCGTCGGTGCGCTCGCCGTAGCGGTGCACGTCGAGCATCGCGGCAAAATCGTCCCGGCCCACGGTGTTGTAAATCGCGTCATGCGTGATGTCGCTGCTCACGTTGTCACTCCTGTCGGCGGCCGTCCTGGCCGGCGAACTGCAATCGAACGAGGGTTTCGACGATGTCTTCGCGCGATGCGCGCGTCGGGTCCTGGGTCCACCAGTCGATGAGG
>JBHEOD010000014.1:0-17303 GCA_046261745.1 Binatia bacterium | reverse complement strand
CCGGCCAGGCGCGAGAGCGCGTCGGCCTCGACCGAGGCTGCTTCGGCGTCGGTACTGAAGAGAATCCGGACGATGTCGCGATTGCGCTCCGCAAACGAGACGATCGCCTCGGCACGGGCGCGTAGGCCAAGAACGCTGCCGGGCGCGGTACCAATGGCCTGCTGGACGAGCAGCGCCAGCTCCTCGATCGCGTGGAAGACGATGTGGCGGTACACGTCGGTCTTGTCGCGAAAGTGCAGGTAGAACGTCCCCGAGGCGACACCGGCGGCCCGCGCAATTTCGTGGCTGGTCACCCCGTGAAGTCCGCGCTCGGCGAAGAGCCGGACGGCCGCGTCGACCAGCCGTTGCCGGGTCTGGATCCGGCTTCTGGCAGGAGCGGAGGTGATGGGGGTGACGTCCATGTCAGTGGGTGACGCTATTGTCATGTCGGCCGGGAGTCAAGACGGGTCGTCTGTCGACGCACAAAATTTCCGCGTGGGCTCGTTAGCCTCGAGCGATGCGGGTAGGATTCGGCGTGTGGAGGGGGCGGCTCCACGGCCGGCGGGGGAAATGGGGCTGACTTGGCGAGCAAACACGAGCAAAACCGCGCTGAAAAGCGTGAAAGGCTGTTGAACGCGGCCGTCGAGGCCTTCACCGAGGCCGGATTCGAGAACACGACGGTAAGCGACGTCGTTCACCGTGCCGGCATGACGCCGAGCACGTTCTACAACTACTACCGTGACAAGGACGCGCTGCGAGATGAGCTCGTCGCTGCTGCAGCCGGACGGATGATCCGGGCCCTGGCGGAGATACGGACCAAGTCGAGCGGCGCCGAAGACTACTTTCGGGCCTCCAGCCGGCGTCTGTTCGCTGCCGTTGTCGCGGATCCGTCGATCTCGACGCTGCTGCGGCGCAATCTTCCGCACTTGCGTTCTCTTCTCGATGACAAGGCGCTCAAGCCGGTTTACGCGGCGATCCGCACGGATATCGAGACATTCGCCACGCGCGGCATGATGGATCCCATCGATGCCGAGTACGCCGGCGCCGTCTTGCGAGCGTCGGCGGTGGAAATCGCCGTGGTTCTGCTCTCACGTCCCGAAGCGGACGTGGAAGCGGCCGTGGAATTTCTTACGCGGGTACTCGGCGCGGCGTTTCGCTTTCGCTGAGCAAGGCGTGGCTTGCCGGAATTCCGCGCAAGTGCAGCCGTCAGGCGGGTTCGGAGGGAGGCGGTTCGTTCAGCCGCAGCCAGTAGTGCGCGAGAGCGCGCACCGTCTCGGTAAACTCGGCGAAATCCACCGGCTTGCGAATATAGCTGTTGGCGCCGAGGCCGTAACTCTCGATCACATCCGCCGGTTCGTCCGACGAGGAAAGCACGATCACCGGAATCAGCTTGGTGAGGCGGTCTGCACGCAAGCGCCGCAGCACCTCCAGGCCGTCCACTTTCGGAAGTTTCAGATCGAGAAGGATCAGGGCCGGCATCTCGCTGGCCTTGCGGTCGGCATGGGTGCCCAAGGCGAAAAGGTAGTCGAGAGCCTCGAGTCCGTCGCGGGCCACCTCGACGCGATGCGAAACCTCGCTTTTCTCTAGCGCCCTGCGCGTGAGAATCGCGTCATCGGGGTTGTCTTCGACGAGGAGAATGATTCGCTCGGCCATCTTAGCCTCTCTTTTTCCAGCGCGTTTGGGCGCGTCCTCAAGTCCCGAGGGTGAAGTAGAATGTCGTCCCCTGGTCCGGCACGCTTTCCGCCCAGACCTCGCCGGCGTGCCGCCGGATGATCAATTGCACAGTGGCCAGCCCGATCCCCGAGCCTTCGAATTCCTCGTAGCTGTGGAGACGCTGGAACGCCCCGAACAACTTGTCGGCGTAGACCATATCAAAACCGACGCCGTTGTCGCGAACGTAGAAAGCGGTACGGTCGCCCGCCACCGTCCGGGAGCCGAACTCGATCCGGGGCGCTTCCGACCGGCCGGTGAATTTCCAGGCATTCCCGATCAGGTTCTGCATCACGGTCGACAGTAGCACGGGATCGCCCTTCGTGAACGGCGTTGCCTCGATGACCACGTCCACGCGTCGCCCGGGGTAGGCCCGGCGAAGATCCTCGACCGCATGGCGGGCGAGCGCGCTCAGGTCCACCTGGTCACGGTGTATCTCCGACCTGCTCACGCGGGTGAGCTTGAGCAGGTCGTCGATGAGGTGGCCCATGCGCTGGGTCGCCGCGCGAAGCCGGTCCAGGTAATCGTGGGCCTCCGGCGGCAGGACGTCGCCGTGCTCCTCGAGCACGAGCAAACTGAACCCGTCGATGGTCCGCAGCGGGGTGCGAAGGTCGTGGGAGACCGAGTACGCGAACGATTCGAGTTCCTGGTTGGCCGCCCGAAGCTCCGCAGTGCGCACGCTGACGCGCTGCTCCAGTTCCTCGTTGAGCCGCCGGATTTCAGCTTCGGCACGTCGATGCTCGGTAAGGTCCTGCGAGAATACGAGGATTCCGACCACGCGTCCCATCGAGTCGTATTCGGGCAGCTTGTCGGTTCGTGTCCACACCGACTTGCCGCTCGCCAGCTGCGTTTCTTCGATGAGGCCGAGCTTGGGTTTGCCGGTCTGGATGATCTCGAGATCGTCGCGGTAGAGCTCGTAGGCCTTGCCGGGAATGATCTCGGAACAGGGCTTGCCCTCCATCTCCTCGACGGTGCGCCCCATGGATGCTGCTGCGGCCTCGTTGACGAGCAGGAAGCGGTTCTTCGTGTCCTTGTAACAGATCATCGCGGGAACGGCGTTGAACATCAGCCGAAACTGCTGCTTCTCGCGAAACAGGCTTTCCTCGGTGCGGCGGCGGTCGAGTTTCTCCCGGTCGAGCTCGTCGTTCACCTTGCCAACTTTCTCGAGGTACTCGCGACGCTCGGCCGCGAGGCGGCTGCGTATGCTGGCCAGTCCCGCGCCGCGCGTGCTGTAGCCGTTCGCAGCGGTGGCCATGGCGACGGAAAGAAGAAGCCCGGCGACCGCGACCATCCACGGGATCCATGTCACGTGTTCGGCGATCAGCCGCGGGCCGGCAGCGAGGGCCATTGACCAGCGGCGTCCCCCCACGTCGAAGCCAAGGTTGTGCCTGTGCTCGGCGCCGCCGACGATGTTCCACAGTGCCATCAGCGCACTTTGGTTGTCGCTGCGCGCTGCGCGATGCTGGAACAGAGGAGCCGCGCTGACGGGAATCCCGGCATCTCTCAACTCGACGGACAGCGTGGAACGGTCCACCTCGTTCAGCACAGGCCGGACGATGCCGTCGACCTCGAACAGTCCGAGGGTATAGCCGAGAGGTTGCGGGTCGGGTTCGGAGAGAGACGTTGGCTTGGTCGCGAATACGGCCGAGACGAACAGGGCCGCGGGACGGCTGCCTCCCGGCTTGACGATCTGCACCGGCGTGGCTGCCACTGCCTGGCGCTGCGAACGCGCGGTCGCGAATGCAGTAGCGAAGTCGGCGACGGCCGACAGGTCGGCGCCGGACGTGAGTTCCATGCCGTGCACGCGAGCGCCGGCGCCGACGCCGAAGTGCAGCGGGAAGTACTCGTTCGACATCGGGAGGGGCCCGGCGGTGCGGTGCACGCGGAACTCGGGCAGGCCCTGGAGCCACTGTTTCTCCTCGTACGACCTCAGTTCTTCGGCGGGCACGCGCGGAATCCAGTCCAGCGTCACCGATCCAACGTGGTCGCGCGTGAGGTCGGCGATGAAATTGCGCAGGTCTGTGCGGTTCTCCGTCCGCGTGACATTGACGAAGGAGCCGAGCGCTTCAAGGAACTGCGTCCGGGCGGCGACCTCCCGCTGGATCGAACTGGCGAGGGACGCACTGCGCCGCGACAGGTCGCGGCCGATCTCATCCGACTCCTGTGCGATGTTCCACGCGAAAATCACGCCGGTCAGCGTCATCCCGACGGCCAGCGCGACGAGCGCGAGGTTGGTGTGCTCGACGCCTTCCTGTCGAGGCAGGGACCTGAGTTTCTTCCCCGTTGGGCGGCGAACTTCGGGTGGGGCCGGGGCTGGAGTCTGCAACGAGGTCGACCTCACCCCCGTTGATCGGAGGGACCCGCGGAGCTTAGTCGGATCCGCGTCGGCAAAAAAGCACGAGGAGGCGTTCGGCGCCGTTTCACGAATGGCCGGCGGGTCGGTTCGACGCCTTTCCGGTGCCTTGCGTCGCGGTGGAAGGGCGCCGCGCCTCGACGGCGTCGAGGATTTGCCGGCGGCGCTGGTTCGTCGCCGCAGCCCACTCGGCAATCTCGCCGAGCGTGCGAAGGCAGCCCTCGCAGCGGTCGGTGCCTGACTCGAGGCGGCATACACCGATGCATGGTGTCGCGCACGGTGGTTCGGGAGCGATCAGATGCCGTTCTCTTCGATCACGCGGCGATACCAGAGGGCGCTGAGCTTGGGCGTGCGAACGCCGGTATCGAAGTCACAGCGCACGATTCCGAAGCGGATGGCGTAGCCGAAGCCCCACTCGAAATTGTCCAGCAGCGACCACACGAGGTAGCCGCGCAAGTCGACTCCGTCGGCGATCGCGCGGTGGCACATCTCGAGATGTCCCTGGATGTAAAGGAGGCGTTCGGGATCGCGGACGCGCCCGTCGGTGCCCGGACTCTCGCCCTCGAAGCCTGCTCCGTTTTCGGTGACGAACAGCGGAAGGCTGTAGCGATCGTGAAACTCGCGCAGCACGGCGTAGAGCCCGGCGGGATAGATCTCCGAGTCCATCGAGGTGTAGATCCCGACGGGGCGCTCGGTGGCCGTACGCAGGAATCCGTGCTCGTCGTGCCGGTGGACGTTGCGCGTGTAGTAGTTGATGCCGAGAAAATCGATCGGCTCCTGGAACAGCGCACGATCGTCCTCGTCGATCTCGGGCAGCAACGTCCCGAACTCCTCGCGAAGCGCGGCGGGGTACTCGCCGAAGACGATCGGATCGACGAACCACTCGTTGTGGAAGGCGCGCGCACGCGCGGCGGATTCGTCGTCACGCGGGTCATCGCTGGCCGGAACGTGGGCCTGGACGCTGAGCGTGATGCCGATCTCCCCATCGGGAACGACGTCGCGAAAGCGCTGCACGGCCATGCCGTGGGCGCGAAGCGTGTGGTGCCCGCCAAGAAGCGCAGCGGCGATGTCGTGATGCCCGGGCGCGTGAATGCCCAGCACCGACCCGACCCAGTGAAACACCCACGGTTCGTTGAACGTGATCCATCGCTTCGCGCGGTCGCCGAGTTTCCGGAAGGCGGTCTCAGCGTAGTCGGCGAAGTGGCTGGAGATGTCAGGCGACTTCCACCCGCCGTCATCCTGCAGGCCCTGGGGCAAGTCCCAGTGGTAAAGGGTGACCATCGGCTCGATGCCCGCGGCGCAAAGTTCGTCCACGAGCCGATCGTAAAACGCCAGGCCCGCCGCGTTCACGGCGCCACGGCCGGTCGGGAACACTCGCGGCCACGCGATGCTGAAGCGGTACGCGCCGAGGCCGAGTTCGCGCATCAGCGCAACGTCCTCCCGCCAGAGCCGGTAGTGATCGCACGCGACGTCGCCGTGGTCGCCGCCGGCGATCACGCCGGGAGTGTGGCTAAACGTGTGCCAGATGCTCGGACCGGCGCCGTCGGCGAGCGGTGAGCCTTCGATCTGGTAGGAGGCCGTTGCCGAACCCCACAGGAAGCCCTTGGGAAAACGAAAGACAGGCAAGTTCGCTCCTCCCTAGAGTTGGTCGAGGATGACCTGGCGCCTGGTTTCGTACTCTTCCTTCGTGATGAGTCCCATTTCGTAGAGGCCCTGCAGGACTTTTAACCGCTTCGCGGCCTCCAGTTGTTCCGGGGTGGCAGCCGCGCCGCCGGCTGAAGGCGACGCTCCCCCGTCGGCGGGAGACGAGGATGTGGCCGGATCTGTCTCGGACGACTCGGCCTGCTCGTAGCTCTTGCCGAATGGCCAAAGCTTCTGGAAGAAACCTTCCGCGTCGACGCTCTTCTCCGGGAAGACGCCGGTGCGCACCGCCTCCTGCATGGCGGCCTTGTTCGGAAAGGTGTATCCGGCCGCCTCGCCCCGGTGACAGTGGTAGCTTCCGGTCCGATGGTCGGCGTGACAGCCGTCCGCGTCGAGGGGGCCGCCGGTGTGAGCACCTGCAAGCATCGGAACGGCGGTCCACGCTGCGGTCATGATCAAGAGCGAGAGTTTGTGCATGACCGGCGCTTGTAGCCCACCACGCCGGGACCCGCCACCTCGCTCGTGTGCGACGCCGGGGGGCGCGCCCGGGCGGGGCGGGTGCTGTCGGACCGATCGCTGCCGTTGCGCTCCTCGGCGTCAGGAGCCGCGCGCTTGCTTGCCGCAGAGCCGGTGCCTACGGTGCCTGTCCGATGAAACCCGTCGCCCATCTTGCGAGCATTTTGTTACTTTCAACCGCCCTCGCGCTGGCCGGTTGCGGCACGCAGCGAGCCCCGCTGGTGCTCGATACGACCTTGCGAGCGGAAGACATCGACGAAGTGCTGGTGCTGCCCGTGATCGATGCCAGGCCCTCCCCCTACGAGCAGGTGCAGGTCGCGCGCAACGTCGGAGACGCGATGGTTCGGTTCCTGCGGGAGCGGGGCTATTTCACGGTCGCGGCCGACAGCTATCGGGTTCGACCGGCCGGTCCTCTCGATCTTCACGTCGCAACGCCCGCGCAACTGCTGCCGCTCGCACCGGAAGACGCGACGTATTTCGTGCTGGTGCAAGTGGAAAAGATCGAGCCGGGGGTGGACGAAGCCGGACAAACCTATGATGCGCGGCTGTCGGCGGTAATGGTCGATCGCCCGCGCGGTCGCGTCGTGTGGCGCGACGTCGCTACTGCCAGCAGCAGCTTCAGCGGCGTGCTGACGGTGTTCTCGCGCGGATCGCGGCAGTACGAGGCCGCGGTCAATGCGTCGCGCGCGCTGGTGGAAACGCTTCCGAACCGGCTCTCGGCCAAGCGCTGATCGTCAGATCGCGCGCTCGCGCCCCTTCCAGTACGGATCACGCAGTTTGCGCTTGAAGAGCTTCCCGTTCGGATCGCGCGGCATCTCGGCCACGAAGTCGAACGAACGCGGACACTTGTATTTGGCGAGGGTGCGCCGGCAGAACTCGTCGAGTTCGGCCGCCAACTCCGCGCCCGCTTCGGTACCGGCTGCCGGTTCGACGGCCGCCTTGACCTCTTCTCCCCAATCTTCGTGCGGGATTCCGAAGACGGCAGCGTCGCCGACCTTGGGGTGGCTGAGCAGCGCGTTCTCGATTTCGGTGGGATAGATGTTCACGCCGCCGGCGATGATCATGTCGATCTTGCGATCACACAG
This sequence comes from Binatia bacterium, assembly GCA_046261745.1. Taxonomy (GTDB): domain Bacteria; phylum Desulfobacterota; class Binatia; order UBA1149; family CAITLU01; genus DATNBU01. Next base: position 10,019 of record JBHEOD010000014.1, on the reverse strand, counting down.
GAAAAGGTAGCCGTCGGCGTCGACATAGCCAATGTCTCCCACGGTGAAGAACCCGTCTCGGCGGTTGGCAGCGGTCTTGTCCTTGTCGCCGTGGTACTCGAAGTCGGCGCTGCCCAGCGCCATGTAGACGGTGCCGGGCGTGCCAGTCGGACAATCCTCGCCATCGTCGGTGAGGATGCGAAGTGCCGAGCCGGCCCACGCCCTTCCCACGGTGCCCGGCTTGTCAATCCACTCTTGCGGCGTGACGAGCGTACCGCCACCTTCGCTGGCGGCGTAGTACTCGTAGACGACAGGCCCCCACCACTCGAGCATGCGCTGTTTCACGTCGACGGGGCAGGGCGCGGCAGCGTGGATCATGTGGCGCAGCGACGAGAGGTCGAAGCGCGCGCGTACCGGTTCCGGCAGCGCAAGCAGCCGGTGGAACTGCGTCGGCACCATGTGGCTGGTCGTCACGCGCCAGCGTTGCATCGTTTCGAGTGCACTCTCGGGTGTCCACTTCTCCATGATGACGACGGTGTGCCCGTAGTGCAGGGAACTCGCCGTGAACATGAGCACTGCAGTGTGATAAAGCGGCGAGCCCACCAGGTGCACGTTGCCGGCGAGAGGCTCGATGCCGAACATCGCCAGGAACATTGCGTACATCGATCCGACCATGTCGGGGTCGAAGTCGAGCAGGCGACGCCGGACGCCCTTGGGCCTTCCGGTGGTGCCGGACGTGTAGTTCATCACCTGGCCTGCCGTACGTCCTTCCGGCGCCGTCTGCGGAAACGACGAGCCGAAACTGTCGTAGGACTGGAATCCTTCGACGTTCCCTGAGGCCACCCGGCGGGACGCATCCAGGCCTGCCTCATCGGCCGCCGCCCGGGCCGGCGACGCGTAGCGCTCGTGCGTGAAGAACATCTTCGCGCCACAGTCGCCGAGGATGTAGGCGACTTCGGACGGGGTGAGGTGCTGGTTGATCGGCGTCAGGTAGAAGCCGGCCTGGAAGGCGGCGAGGTAGAGCTCGACCATTTCCCGCCCGTTCGGGACCATGGCGGCGATCGCATCGCCGCGCTCCAGCCCGAGCGCCCGCATCGCGTGCACGAGGCGGTTGGACCTTGCGGCGAGCTCTCCAGCGGAGAGGCTAACCCCATCGGGGGTGACCAGCGCGAGCCGGCCGGGGTCCTCCGAGGCGAGTTTCCAAAAACCGTATTCCGACATGTTTCCCTCCGCGGCGACGACGGGCCGCGGGGTCTGATGTCCGCGCGAACCAGTCTCGTCAAGCACTTCGGCGAATTCACCAGCTTCAAGGCACGAACTGCGCTACCCACCGGGAGGGTTCCTCGCTAGTATCCCACTTGCGTCGCGCGGGGCCCGCGGCGCAGTCGTCGGCGGGCGACGACGAACGGGGGGACCCCTCACAGCCGGGAGTAGAATCTTGATGAGAGCTTACGCGATCGCTGTCCTTTCCATGGTCCTCGGTGCGTCCGCGGCCTCCACAGTCCACGCCGATGTGCCGTTCGCCCCCGACCAAGTCCGCAAAACCCGCATCGCCGGGCAGTATCTCATCACGTGGAGGGACGTCAGCAACAACGAGGACGGCTTCGAGATCTTGCGGCGACCGGTCCTCGAGACCGAGTTCGAATCGCGCGGCGTCGTCGATGCCGACGTGACCGAGTTCCTCGACGACGTTCCGGCAGGAGAGATTTACATCTACCGGGTGCGCGCGTTCAACGACGACGGCGACTCGGACTTCAGCAACGAGTGCTACATCAATCGTCCGCGCGCGGCCGTCCCGCTCTACTTCAATGTGCGCCTTATCGGCCTGACCGTCGCTCGTATCCGGTGGTCGGATCGCAGCGCCGGCGAGCGCGGGTTCCAGATCCAGCGCGCCGACTTCGGCAAGCCTTTCAAGCACCTGACCAACGTACCGGCCAACACCGAAGTCTATGACGACTACACGCTCAAGCCCGCCAACAGCTACACCTACCGCATTCGCGCTCTTGGACGACCCGCCATCTGCTGGGAGAATTCCAAGTTCACTCCCGAACGTTCGCTGACCACCAAGGGCGGCGTCAGGATCGTGCAGGTCGAGTTGCGTGGACGCGGCAAGGGCACCGTCACGTCGGATCCGCCGCGCATCAGTTGCGGTCCCAAGGACGATCACTGCGCGGCAGAGTTCCCGCTGGCCACCCACGTGCTTCTCACCGCCAAGCCCACGCCGCGCTCCCATTTCGGAAGCTGGCAGGACTACAAGCGGTGCGCAGGAACGAAGGAGCCCTGTGATGTGATCACGCTCGACAACGTCACCGTGGGCGCCGCGTTCAAGCAGAATCGCTGAGATCGCAGCTCAAGCCTGTTCGCGGCCTCGCGACTGCACACCCTCGCGGCGAGCGGCGATGTCCGTGGCCGACACCGTGCGCATGTGTTCGCGCGAACGGGCGGTTTCGAGCGCGAGCGCGTCGGCCAGCGTTTGGCGTGCTCCTTCGTCGATCAGGCTTTTGTACGCGCGCAGCACGGCGCGCGGGCATCCTTGCATCTCGCGCGCCAGAGCGCGTGCGGCCGGCAGCAATTCGTCCGCAGGTACCACTCGATTGACGAGACCCCAGTCGGCGGCCTGTGCGGCTCCCAGGAAGTTGCCGGACAGCGACAGTTCCTTTGCCCGGTAAATCCCGATCGCCCGCGACAGCTTCTGGCTGAGTCCCCAGCCCGGCAGGATGCCGACGCGCGCGTGCGTGTCGGCGAAGCGGGCATCCGCCGACGCGATCAGCACGTCGCAGGCCAGCGCCAGTTCGAAGCCGCCGGTAATGGCGAAGCCGTTGATCGCGCCTATGACCGGGCCGCCGAACTGCTCGACGGCTGCCACCACGTCGGCGCCGGCGACGACGTTCTCGCGTTCCTGCCGGCTGGCTGCATCCTCGCTGCTGCCGCCACCGCCGCCGAGTTCCGCCAGGTCGAGGCCGGCGCAGAAGGCGCGCCCGCGGCCGGTGAGGATGATGACGTCGACATCCGCGTCATCGTTGAGGCTGCGGAATGCAGCCACCAGTTCGCGACGAAGGTCGCGCGACAGCGAGTTCATCTTGCCCGGCCGGTTGAGCGTCACGACCGCGACGCCCTCATCTTTTTCGATCAGCAGTACAGGCTCGTTCACTTGTTCCTCCTCGCGAGACGGCTGAGCGCGAATGCGCTCGCCCGTTCCGACGCGGCTGTCGCCCTCAGTGGCCGGGAGTTGCCGTGGCGCCCGGCCGGAAACGCCACACCTGGTACGGAGCATGACGGCGCACTTCGCCGTCCGAACGGAACAGCACCTGGCCCAGCGCGCTGCACGTCACGTAGAGGTAGCCACCGGGCCCGAAGCTGAATCCGTCGGGCCAGCGCAGACGCTCGTCCGCCAGCAGGGTTTCGAGCCGGCCGTCCGGCGACAGGCGATGGACGGCCGAGTGCTCCATGTCGCTCACGTACACGTTGCCGAAATCGTCGGAGGTGAGGCCGTCGCTGAGGGTCTTGTCGGCGAAAGCTTCGACACGCTTGTCGAGGTCGACGGGCTCGATCGAAGGATCGACGAGGTCGGCGACGCGCGCACGATAGAGCCGGCTCCCATTCACCGCCCCGTAGAAGAGCCACGTGCCGTCCCGCGACAGCGCGATGGAGTCGACGGCGATCCTCAGAGGAAGGATTCCGCCGGGAAGCATCATGCGGCGCTCGCCGGCATGGATGTAGAGTTTCTCCGCCAGCACCGACGCGTGCCCGTCCAGCACGCGCCGGCTACTGCGTGTGGCCGTGTCGTAAACGAGGATGGCTGGCTGCTGGAAGACAGGACTGGTCTCCGCGATGAAAATGTAACGGCCCTCGGCATCGACCTGGAAGTCATTCAGCATCGAGCCGAGACCGGCGACCGAAGAAGGGAACTCGTACTCGTGCACGAGTTGGCGCGTCGCGATGTCGAACGCGAGGATGCGCGGGGTGCCGCGACCGAAGCGCGCGAAGTCGAGCGTCCACAGGCGGCCTTGCCGATCGATGCGCAGCGCCAGGATTGACTGGAAAGAGGGGATGCCCTCGCTCTCGCGCTGAAACGCGTCGTCGGGAAACGGGATCGGCCGGCCGTCGACGATCTCGACGACCTGAAGCGGCGGACGTCCGTCGGGGTGGAGCGTGACGAAGACGCGGCCGTCGGCAGAGACGGCGATGTTCCCCGGCGGAAAGTCCAGGTCGGCTACTTTCTCGACGGCGTCGAAGCTCATGGTGGGCGTCGTACTGAGGTCTGGGAGTCGGTCGCCGCCACCAAGGGAAAAGCGAAGCCCGATCGCGATGCACGCGAGCGTGAGAAACGTAAAGAGAAGGCCGTGAGCGAATCGTTTCATGCCTGGCGTCCTTCGGTTTCGACGACGAGCTTTCCGTAGCTGCGCCGGCTTTGCAGATCGCCGAGCGCACGCGGGAGATCCTCGAACGGATAGGTTCCGTAGATCACCGGGGCGATGCGCCCGTCGCGGTGCATCGCGCAGATCTCGTCGTGAACCTCCCGCACGAGCGGTTCGTGGCGGTCGCGATAGGTTCCCCAGTTCAGACCGATGACGGCGATGTTCTTGAGCATGATGCGGTTGGCTGCGATGGTCGGGATGCGCCCGCCGGCGAATCCGATCACCAGCAGGCGGCCCTCGAAGGCGATGCATTTTGTGGACGCGTCGAAGACGTCGCCGCCGATGCTGTCGTAGATTACGTCGGCGCCGCGTCCGCGTGTGAGATCGAGAACGGCAGCCGGAAAATCTGCCTCGCGGTAGTCGATCACATGGTCGGCGCCCGCGCGCCGGCAGACCTCCAGTTTGTCGGCCCCGCCCGCCGTGGCGGCGACAATGGCCCCGAGCGACTTGCCGATCTGGATGGCCGCACTGCCGACGCCGCCCGCGCCGTTGTGGACCAGCAGGAACTCGCCGCTCCGGAGGGCCCCGCGGCGGCATAGCGCGAAATGGGCTGTCTGGTACGTGAGGAGCAGGGCCGCGGCCTCGCGAAAGCCCATTCCCTCGGGGATAGGGAAACACTGGGAAGGGCCGACGACGACACGCTCGGCCAGCGCTCCCCACGGCATCGCGACGATGACGCGCCGACCGGAGGACTGCCCCTCGAGGACGACGCCGCTCGCTTCGATTCCCGGAACGAACGGCAGGGGCGCCTTGACCTGGTAACGACCCTCGATGGAGAGGAGGTCGGCGAAGTTGAGCCCCACAGCCTTCACGGCCACGAGGAGCTGTCCGTCTCCGCGGGCGGGCTCGGCGACGTCCGACGCCAGCCGAAGGCGCTCGCGATAGTCGCCGTACTCCTCCACTTTCCACGCCCGCACGTCTGTTCTCCAGTTCCGCGGGGGTTTTGTCGTGCCGTCGTACCGGGCGCAATCATGTGGCGCTCGCCCCTGTCGATCCGGGGCGGCGCCGCGAGACGGCCCCACGCACGTCAGTGGTTCGACTCGGGCTTGTGCCCTCGTCACGGTCGGCCGCTGAGATGCCCGCGCCAGCCGTAATCTTCGACCTCGACGGAACCCTTCTCGACTCTCTGGAGGACATAGGTGAGTCGATGAATTTTGTATTGAAAGGTATGGGTTTGGAGGAACATCCATTAAGTGCTTATAGAGGTTTTGTCGGAGACGGTGTCACCGTCCTTGCAGAGCGGGCCTTGCCGCCCGGGAAGCGCGACCGGGCGACCGTGACCGCCGTCGTGGCGAGGATGCGCCTCATCTATGGAGGGCGAGCCACGTTGAAGACCCGTCCCTACGAGGGGGTCCCGGCCCTTCTCGATGAACTGGCGGCTCGGGGTATCGGCTTGGCGGTCCTGTCCAACAAGCCCCACGACCTCACCGTCCAGCTGGTGGCAGACCTGCTCGGACGCTGGAACTTCGCCGTGATCTTCGGGGAGCGTGCGTCCGTTCCGCGCAAACCGGACCCTGCGGCAGCCCTTGAGATCGCGGGCCTGCTGGCGCTTCCCGCGTCCTCCATCGTCTATGTCGGAGACACTGCGACGGACATGGCCACGGCCCGGGCGGCCGGAATGCGCGCCGTGGGCGTGACGTGGGGTTTTCGAAGCGAAGCCGAACTGCGCGGTTCTGGTGCCGTACGCATCGCCCGCCGACCGCTGGACGTGCTCGAGCACGTCATCGCCTAGGAATGGTCGAATGAGTCTGGACCATCCATCACGGGCCCGGTTATCCTCTCGTGCCACGCGGCGTCGCAACTCGACCCGCGCGATAGAGTCGCCAAGCCCGCAGCGGGCCCGATCAGGGCATGCGCTGGAAGTCACCGTCCTTGCCGCTATAGTTGCGGACTACCGCCGATTCCCCGCACGCCAAGGGGAGCCGCGCTACCGAGTGAACCCATCATGACCGCCATTCTCGGAATCTCCGGCTACTACCACGACTCCGCTGCCGCGCTGCTCGTCGACGGCAAGATCGTGGCTGCGGCGCAGGAGGAGCGTTTCACGCGCAAGAAGCACGACCACCGCTTCCCCGAACACGCGATCCGCTACTGCCTCGACCAGGCGGGAATTCGCACGGCCGACCTCGACCACGTCGCGTTCTACGACAAGCCGCTGCTCAAGTTCGAGCGGCTGCTCGAGACGTACCTGTCGTTCGCGCCCCAGGGCTTTCCGTCCTTCATGAGGGCGATGCCGCTGTGGCTGCGCCAGAAGCTCTACATTCCCCGCGAGATCCGCAACGGACTGAAGGGGGAGTACAAGGGCCGCTACATCTTCACCGAGCACCACGAATCCCACGCTGCCAGCGCGTTCTTCCCGTCCCCGTTCGAGGAAGCCGCGGTGATGACGCTCGACGGCGTCGGCGAATGGGCAACGTCGAGCTGGGGGGTAGGGCGCGGCAACAAGATGGAGCTGACGTCCGAGCTGCGCTTCCCGCACTCGCTCGGCCTGCTGTACTCGGCGTTCACCTATTACTGCGGCTTCAAGGTCAACTCCGGCGAGTACAAGCTGATGGGCCTGGCGCCCTACGGCGACCCCAAGTACGTCGACCTCATCCTGAACAACCTCCTCGACCTCAAGGAAGACGGCTCGTTCCGGATGGACATGTCGTACTTCAACTACTGCCAGGGCCTGACGATGACGTCGCCGAAGTTCGACGAGCTCTTCGGCACGCCCGCGCGTCCCGCCGAATCGCCGCTCGACGACTTTCACATGGACGTCGCGGCCTCCATCCAGAAAGTGACCGAAGAAGTCATGCTGCGCATGGCGAGGCACGTGCACCGGCAGACCGGGATGAAGAATCTCTGCCTGGCGGGCGGCGTCGCACTCAACTGCGTCGGCAATGGTCGCGTGATGCGCGACGGCCCGTTCGAGAACATCTGGATCCAACCGGCGGCGGGCGATGCGGGCGGTGCACTCGGCGCTGCCATGTTCGTCTGGCACCAGTTGCTCGACAAGCCGCGCAGCGTCGGCACCAGCGACAGTCAGTACGGCAGCCTGCTCGGCCCGCGCTATTCGGCTGCCGAGATTCGCACCTTCCTCGAGTCGGAAGGGGCCGTTGCCCACGAGTACGATGGCGACGAGGCCGTCTGCGACGCCGTTGCGGAACTGCTCGCTGGCGAGAACGTCGTCGGATGGTTTCAGGGCAGGATGGAGTTCGGTCCACGCGCGCTCGGCGGCCGCAGCATCCTCGGCGATGCGCGAAGCCGCGAGATGCAGTCGACGATGAACCTGAAGATCAAGTTTCGCGAATCGTTCCGGCCCTTCGCACCGTCGGTGCTGGCCGAACGTTCGAGCGAGTACTTCGGCATGAAGAGCAGCGACGAGAGCCCCTACATGCTCATCGTCGCACCGGTCCAGGACAAGCAGCGCCTCGCCGTCAACGGCGATTCCGCTTCGCTCAAGGGCATCGAGAAGCTCAAGGTGCCGCGCTCGGTTGTCCCGGCCATTACGCACGTCGACTATTCGGCGCGCGTTCAGACCGTGGACGCGTCACGGCACGGCCGCTACCGGAAGCTCATCGAGAAGTTCGACGAGAAGACCGGCTGCCCGATGCTGATCAACACCAGCTTCAACGTTCGTGGCGAACCCATTGTGTGCACACCGGCCGACGCGTACCGCTGCTTCCTGGCAACGAACATGGACGTGCTCGTTCTCGAGGACTTCGTGCTGCTCAAGAAGGAGCAGGTCGGCGTCAAGGAGATTGACGTCGAAGCGTACTTGTCCCAGTTCCAGCTCGACTGAGCGGCGGCGTGACGTGGAAGAAGCCGGTGCGAATGGCGACGCGGGTAGCCGGCGCGAAACCGGGACGTAGAGGAGTAGCGGCGTGGCGATGATGGAGATCAACTGGAATCCGAGCCGCAAGGAGTTGCGGCAGTTCGGCTTTCTTTGCCTCGTGTTCTTCGGCGGCATCGCCGCTTACAACTGGTACAGCAGCGGGCTCTCCCTGCTCGTGCAGATTCTGGCCGCGCTCGCGCTCGTCGGTGGTGTGCTCGGGGCGGTCGCACCGCAACTGCTCAAGTACGTCTTCGTGGGGTGGATCGTCGCCGTATTCCCGATCGGCTGGACGGTCTCACACCTGCTGCTCGGCTTCATCTACTTCTTCATCCTGACGCCTATCGGTCTGCTGTTACGGGTCCTCGGGAACGATCCGATGAACCGTAGCCTGGACCGAAATGCGAAATCCTACTGGACCGCCCACGAGCAGGCGCCGGTGGCCCGCTACTTCCGGCAGTTCTAGTTTTCCCGCCGAACGCGACTGCGCAGCCACCACGCAAGGACGATAGCACCGATGTCTGACAACACGGCACCAAAGAAGAGCAGCGGCCACAGCGAATTCGAGCGCGAAGCTTCGCAGGCGCAGGTCGGCCTGATCGGCGAGTTCGTCGATTACCTCAAGCAGAACAAAAAATGGTGGATCACCCCCATCGTCATCGTGCTGCTCATGGTAGGTGCCCTCGTCGTGTTCGGTGGGAGTGCCGCTGCGCCCTTCATCTACACGCTTTTCTAGCAGGTTGCCGAAGAACCCCGGACCGCGGTACGTGCGTCGATTGGGCGCGACACCAAGGCGCGAAAACGCCGCTGGCGCTGCCCGCTCCAGCGAGTTTTCGCAACATCGGTGTCGCGTCCAGGCGGCCTGCGCAGCGACGGAAGGGGGTTTTCCGCAGCCCCCTGGCGCCGGGTTGCCGGGCTCGGCCCCGGATGCGAGATCGTGGTCATGAGCACATCGAGACGCCGCCACGCGGCCTTCGGCGCGCTGGCGACAACGCTCGTCACCGCGCTCTGCCTCATCGTTGCGGAAGTCGCGCTGCGCGCGGCGGACTATCCGCCAGCGGCTTTCTCCCCGTGGATTCGCAGCGACACGTTCGGTTTTCGTCTTGCGCCCGGTATCCGCACGAGAATGCGCGGCCCGGAGTACGACATCGAGGTGGTCACGAATTCGCTCGGAATGCGTGACGACGAACCCTCGACTGGCTCCGGACCGACCGTGCTGCTGCTCGGCGATTCCTTCGCGATGGGTTACGGCGTCGATCGTCCCAACATCTTTGCCGACATCCTTGAAACGGATGTGCCCGCGCAGGTAGTCAACGCCGGCACCGGCGGTTACGAACTGATCCAGCAGCCGCGGGTACTTTCCACGTACGGTCCGCAGGTGAAGCCGGACCTCGTCGTCTACGCGCTGTATCTCGGCAACGACCTGGCGCAGAACGACGAGTGGCAGGTGCGCGAGGACGGGACTCTGCACAACCGTGTGCGCGAGTATCCCGTCCGGCAGACCAGCGAGATCAAGCTTATTCGGCTCGCACGAAACCTCGTCTACGGAATTCGCAAGGGCCGCAGCGAGAAGGAGGGGGAGTGGTTGCCGTTCGAAGGGTATCTGGGGCTTTGCGAGCGCAGGCTCGGTGTCGAAGCGGCGAAAGACTATGACGACGCGGACGCCTTGCTCGCCGACCTTTCGCGGCAGAGCCGCCAGCTGGGCGTGCCACTGCTGGTACTGATGCTCCCGTACCGTTCCATGGTCGAGCCCGAAGCCCACGCCGCTCTTGCCCGGAAGGTGCCGGACCTGGAGGTTCGTTACGACC
>JBHEOD010000139.1:0-9084 GCA_046261745.1 Binatia bacterium | reverse complement strand
GGACGTGGTGGTGACGGAGATGCGAATCGTCGGCTTCACGTTCGACGGCATTTCGGTGCGCGGTAGCGATGCCCGCAACGTGCGGATCGGCCGCATCGAAGCCATCGACAATCTCGACGACGGCGTCGGGGTGTCGGCGGCGGCCGGCCCCGTGATTGTCCACGACTCTCTGCTCATGGGAAACGGGTTCCGAACCAAGGGCAAAGGCCTGCTGGTCTTCGACGACGCCACGGCGACCTTGCGCGATTCGGTGGTGGTGGGGAATCGTGACGGCGTCACGGTGACGCGCGGTTCGTCGGCGCGGCTCGAACGCGTGCTCGTTGCGGGCAACTACGACAAGGGAGTCGGCGTTTCGGCGGCGAGCCTGACCGCGGCGAGCGTCCAGGTGCTCTCCAACGGCTACGACCCCGAACGTGCGGAGCCTTCGCCGAACGGCGACGGGCTGCGCGTCGGTCTGGGCGGCAGCGCCAATTTCTCCGACTCGCGCATTGCCGGCAGCGGCGACAGCGGCGTGGTCGTTCTCGACACGTCAACGGTAGAACTCGCGGACTGCGTCGTGGAGCGCAACCGCGGCGCGCAGACCCACGTCGCCGAAACCGGCCGTCTCACTCAGCGCCGGTCAAGGTGAGAAGGTAGGATGGCGCGATCTTTCGCGGGGGATACGGGGTGATGTCTCCGCGCGGCGCGCGCCGAGGCACGGGCCGCGCGAAGACGAAGGTGATGGGGTCAGCCCTTGGCAGGACGCTCTTTCGTACCGGCTGGGTGGGGCGGCCTCCGGACGCGCGCCGACGCAGGACCGTCGGCGCGGAGATCAGGCGGCCTGGCGCTGCTCGATCATCGCGACGATGTCGCTCATGATCAGGCTGAGCTCGAAGTTCTTCGGCGTGTAAACTCCCGCCACGCCGAGCTTTCTGAGCGCGCGCGCATCGTCCTCGGGAATGATCCCGCCGATGATCAGCGGCACGTCGCTCATGCCGGCGCTCGAGAGCTGCTCGAGCATGGCCGGCACCAGGGCCATGTGCGACCCGGACAGAATGCTCAGTCCGATCGCGTCGACGTCCTCCTGCTGAGCCGTCGCGACGATCTCCTCGACGGTCAGGCGGATTCCCTGGTAGATCACGTCCATGCCGACGTCGCGGGCTCGCACCGCGATCTGCTCGGCGCCGTTGCTGTGGCCGTCGAGGCCGGGCTTGCCGACCAGGAAGCGGGGCGTGTGGCCGATTCGCGCGGCCAGCGCCTGCATGCGCGTTCGCAGCTCGGTCAACTCCTCGCTGGCCGCGCTGGCCTGGCCGGTCACGCCGGTGGGCGCACGGTACTCTCCGAAAATCTCGCGCAGCGTGTCCGACCATTCGCCGGTGGTCACACCGGCGTGCGCGCAGCGGATCGACGCATGCATCACGTTGTCGCCGGCCTTGACCGCGTCGCCGAGCGCACGCAGCGCCTGCTCCACGTCGACCGCGTTACGCGACGCGCGGAAGGCCTGCAGGCGCTCGACCTGTTCCTGCTCGGCGCGCGGATCGCTGCGGAAGATCGCGCCTTCGAGGTCGGCGGTAAGCGGCGACGGCTCGGTCTGCTCGAAGCAGTTGACGCCGATCACTTTCTGCTCGCCGGTCTCGATGCGGCGCACGCGGCGCGCATTCGACTCGACGAGACGCTGCTTGAAGTAACTCGACTCCACCGCCTTCACCGCACCGCCGAGCTCGGCAACCTTGGCGAGTTCCTCGCGCGCCTGGGCGAGAAGGTCGTCCACCTTTTGCTGGATCACCGTGGAGCCGTTGAAGATGTCGGCGTACTCGAGGATGTCGGTTTCGTATGCCATGATCTGCTGCGTGCGCAGCGACCACTGCTGATCCCACGGGCGTGGAAGCCCGAGCGCCTCGTTCCAGGCCGGAAGCTGCACCGCGCGCGCTCGTGCATCGCGCGACAGCACCACGCCCAGCATTTCGAGCGCGATGCGGATCGCGTTGTTTTCCGGCTGCTGCTCGGTGAGCCCGAGCGAGTTCACCTGCACGCCGTAGCGGAATCGGCGCAGCTTCGCATCGGTGATGCCGTAACGCTTTTCGCCGATCTCGTCCCACGCGGACGTGAACGCGCGCATCTTGCAGATCTCCTCGATGAACCGGATGCTTGCGTTGACGAAGAACGAAATGCGGCTGAACACCTGGCCCATTTCCTGGGCTGCCAGTCCACGGGAAGCGACTTCGTCGAGCACGGCCTGGGCATTGGCGAGCGTGAAGGCGAGTTCCTCGACCGGCGTCGCGCCGGCCTCCTGCAGGTGGTAGCTGCAGATGTTGATCGGATTCCACTTGGGAACCTCGCGCACGGTGTACGTGATGATGTCGGCGGCCAGCCGCATCGACGGCGCGGGCGGGAACACGTAGGTGCCGCGCGAGAGGTATTCCTTGATGATGTCGTTCTGGATGGTGCCGTTGAGCACCGCGGGCGTGACGCCCTGGCGCTCGGCCACCGCGATGTAGAGCGACAGCAGCCACGCGCCCGTCGCGTTGATCGTCATCGACGTGTTCATGCGGTCGAGGGGGATGCCCTCGAACAGCGTCTGCATGTCGCCGATGTTGCCGACCGGGACGCCCACTTTGCCGACCTCCCCGCGGGCCAGCGGATGGTCGCTGTCGTAGCCGGTCTGGGTCGGCAGATCGAAGGCCACGCTGAGACCGGTCTGGCCCTTGGCGAGGTTGGTTCGGTAGAGTTCGTTGGAAACCCGGGCCGAGCTGTAGCCGGAGTAGGTACGAATGATCCAGGGTTGGTCGCGCTTTTCCATGGCCGGTGACAAGTAGCAGTAGAGTGGGAGTGGCTCAATGGGAGCGCCGGGCTGTTGCGGCGCCGGGCATCGTCGATGCCCGGACGCTGGCGCGTCGCGTGGGCGAGAAGACGGTGTACCTGGCCTTGAGGGTACTATGGGCCCTGCTCGGCGCCGCCGGGCTGCAAGCGTCCCGGCGAGTGCTTGAGGCCGTCGCAGCGTTGTTCGCGCGTCTCGACCGCCGCCATCGCCACGTGGTCGAGGACAATCTCGACATCGCGTTTCCACAAATGGACCGGGTGGTCCGCGAGTCGATCCTCGAGGAGTCGTTTCGCAACTGGGGCCGGATCGGGGCCGAAGCGATTCACAGCGACCGCGTCATCGACCACGCGCGCCGCAGCGCCGAGTGGCACGCGCTGGCGGCCGCGGTGGCCGAAGGGCGCGCGAACGAACGAGGGCTGCTGGTGCTGACGGCCCACATCGGCAACTTCGAGATGCTGGCCCGCATTTTCGGCACTCTCGTTGCGCCGGTGGCGGTGTTTCACCGCCCGCTCGGCATCGTCGAAGTCGACTCCTTTCTCATCCGCGAGCGCCTGCGGACGGGCGTCACGACCCTCGGCCGGGGCGCGGCGGTGCGCGACGCCATGCGGATCCTGGCCGCCGGCGGCTGCGTCGCGATTCCCCTCGACCAGAACCAGCGTGAGGGGCGCGGGATTTTCGTCGATGTGCTCGGCCACCCGGCCTGCACGACGACGGTGCTGGCCCGGCTGAGCCTGGCCACGGGGGCACCGATCCTGCCGGTTTTCGGGGTCTGGCGGGGGGAGGAGACGGTTCCGGTGATTGGCGAGCTGGTGGTGCCTCCACCCGGACGCGTGCCGCTGGCAGAGAGGGTGGACTGGCTTCGGCGTCTCACCGAACGATGTAGCGGTGAGGTCGACCGGGTGGTCCGCCGTTTTCCGCACCAGTGGAACTGGGCCCACCGTCGCTGGAAGACCCGCCCACCTGGGATCGGGGAGTGCGCCCCGCCACAGGAAGAATAAGAACTCCTGTATCAACGTGCGAGGAATCATTGTCCCTGCTCATTCCCGTGCGTAGAATCCGGCAGCCGTTCGCCGCCGTGCCGGTCGGGCCGGGGCGTCTCAAGGCAAGGAGTTTCGCGCATGTCCCAAGCCTCTGGCGCACCGCCCAAGGCCGTCGAAGTCGTCGACACCGTCGTCATCCGTTTCGCGGGTGACTCCGGCGACGGAATGCAGGTCACCGGCACCAAGTTCAGCACCGAGTCGGCGCTTGCCGGCAACGACATCGCGACGCTGCCGGACTTTCCGGCCGAGATCCGCGCGCCGGCCGGCACGCTGGCAGGCGTCAGCGGTTTTCAACTCAACTTCTCGAGCAAGACCGTCTTCACGCCCGGCGATCAGCCCGACGTGCTCGTCGCGATGAACCCGGCTGCGCTCAAGGTGAACGTCGCGGACCTGCGCGACGGCGGCACGCTGATTATCGATGGAGACGCGTTCAACAAGTCGAACCTGAGCAAGGCGGGGTACGCCGAGCATCCCGGCAAGACTACCGAGCTGTCGCGCTGGCGAGTCGTCGACATCCCGATGACCAAGCTGACGACGCAAGCCGTGGCCGACATGGACCTGCCGACGCGCTCGGTGGTGCGTTGCCGCAATTTCTTCGCGCTGGGCCTGTGCAGCTGGCTCTACCAGCGGCCCACCGAGGAGACGATTCGCTGGATCGCGGCTCGCTTCCGCAAGAACCCGGCGCTCGTCGAAGCCAATACGCGCGTGTTCAAGGCCGGTTGGAACTTCGGCGAGACGACCGAGCTCTTCGGTACCCGCTACGAGGTCGGTCCAGCCAAGATTGCTCCCGGGCTCTACACGAGCATCACCGGCAACCAGGCCACCGCGTGGGGCCTGATGACGGGCGCTTCGCGCGCGGGTTTGCAGATTTTCTACGGTTCGTACCCGATTACTCCCGCCAGCGACATTCTCCATGAGCTCGCGGCACAGAAGCATTTTGGCGTCGTGACATTCCAGGCCGAGGACGAAATTGCGGCGGTCGGCGCGGCCATCGGCGCGTCCTTCGGCGGCGCACTCGGCATCACCGCATCGAGCGGTCCCGGCATCGCGCTCAAGACCGAAGCGATCGGCCTGGCGGTGATGACCGAGCTTCCGCTCGTCGTCGTCAACGTGCAGCGCGGAGGCCCCAGCACGGGACTGCCGACCAAGACCGAGCAGGCCGACCTTCTGCAGGCCGTCTACGGTCGCAACGGCGAGTGTCCGGTGCCCGTCATCGCCGCGTGCACGCCCACCGACTGCTTTTACGCCGCGATCGAAGCCGTCAACGTGGCCGTCAAGCACATGACGCCGGTGATCCTGCTCTCGGACGGCTACCTCGCCAACGGTTCGCAGCCGTGGCGGTTGCCGAACTACTCCGACATCCCGGCGGAGCCGGTTCACTTCTGGACCAACACGCTCGGCTTTCATCCGTACCTGCGCGACGAGGACACGCTTGCGCGTCCGTGGGTGCGGCCCGGAACGCCGGCCCTCGAGCACCGCATCGGCGGCATCGAGAAAGACTACGACAGCGGCGACATCAGCTACTCGCCCGCCAACCACGAGAAGATGGTGCGAGTGCGCGCCGCCAAAGTGGAGCGCATCGCCGACGGTCTACCGCCCACGAAAGTGAGCGGCAGCGAACTCGGCGAAGCCGTGGTTGTCGGTTGGGGCTCGACGTACGGAGCCATCGAGGAAGCCGTTTCGCGGCTGAACGCGGAAGGAATCGCGGTAGGGCACGTGCACCTGCGCTGGCTCAACCCGATGCCGAGGGACCTCGGGCGCGTGCTCAAGCGCTTCCGCACGGTGATCGTCCCCGAGATGAACATGGGACAGCTCGTTCGCATGATCCGCGATCACCTGCTGATCGACGCGATCCCGGTGAACAAGATCAAGGGTCAGCCTTTCACGGCGGCGGAGCTGACGGACCAGATCCGCGAGATTCTTTCCAGGGGCGATGACGCCGAGCCGGCCAAGGAGCAACTCAAGTGAGCACAGCGGAAGTACCCAAAGCCGGCCGCAAGGATTTCGCCACCGACCAGGACGTGCGCTGGTGCCCGGGCTGCGGCGATTACGCCATCCTGTCGCAGGTGCAGAAGGTGATGCCGGAGCTCGGCATTGCGCGCGAGAACATCGTGTTCGTGTCGGGTATCGGCTGCTCGAGCCGCTTTCCGTACTACATGAACACCTACGGCTTCCACAGCATCCACGGCCGTGCGCCGGCGATCGCCACCGGCCTCAAGCTGGCGCGTCCGGAGCTGTCCGTGTGGCTGGTGACCGGCGACGGCGACGGTTTGTCCATCGGCGGCAATCACCTGATCCACATTCTTCGCCGCAACGTCGACGTCAACATCCTGCTGTTCAACAACGAGATCTACGGACTCACCAAGGGCCAGTTCTCTCCGACGTCGCGGCTTGGCCAGGTGACCAAGTCGAGCCCGCTCGGCGTCGTCGACCGTCCGTTCGACCCCGCCGCGCTCGCGCTCGGCGCCGGCGCCACGTTCATCGCGCGCACCGTCGATGTAGAGGCCAAGCACCTGCAGGCGATGCTGCACCGCGCCGCCGCCCACAAGGGCACGTCGTTCATCGAGATCATCCAGAACTGTCCGGTTTTCAACGACGGCGTCTTCGACCCGTACACAGACAAGGCCGTCAAGGACGACAACCGCATCGTGATCGAGCACGGCAAGCCGCTGCTGTTCGGCCAGGGGCTACGCCGCGGAATTCGTCTCAAAGCGGACTTTTCCGCCGAGATCGTCTCGCTCGACAACGTTGACATCTCCGAGATCGCCGTGCACGACGAGACCAATCCGGTGATGACGCAACTGCTCGCGCGTCTCGGTCGCGACGGTACGCCGCTGCCGCTGGGTGTGCTTCGCTGCGCCGACGGGCCGGCCTATCCCATCTACGAAGACCAGGTCCATGCGCAGATCGACGCCGCGCGCGGCAGCCGCGGCAGCGGAGATTTTGACAAGCTCTACCGCAGCGGCGAAACCTGGACCGTCGCCTGAGGCTGACGATGGAAACCAAAACCCTTCCCGCCAAGCCGACCCCGCATGCCCGCGATGAATCCGAGGAAAGCGTCGCGGGTTTCATTCGCGAGACGATCGAGGAGTTCGAAGGTGCGGGCGACGCCGCCTCCACGTTCACCGAGGAAGTCCTCAAGCGGCCGCTGTCGGTCGTACCTCCCGGCGAACCGGTCCTGATCGAGTCTCCCGCGCCGGTCCTCGAGGCGGTGCAACTCATGCGTGACCGTCACGTCGGCTGCGTGCTGATCGTGCGGGCCGGCAAGCTCAAGGGCATTTTCACCGATCGCGACGTGGTGGCACGCGTGGTGGCCGCCGGCATCGACCCGGCCAAGACAGCCGTCCGGCGTGTCATGACGCCCACTCCCGAGACCCTCAGGCCGACCGACTCGATCGCGTTCGCCCTCAACCTGATGAGTCTCGGTGGCTACAGGCACATTCCCTTGGTAGACAAGGCCGGCGTGCCGGTCGGGACAGTGTCCGTGAAGGATATCGTCGGTTACCTCGTCGGGTTCTTCCCGAAGAGTGTGATCAATCTTCCGCCTGCACCGAGGGCGAACTATACGCGACAGCGCGAAGGGGCCTGATCGACGCGATTCGGCGCTGGCCCCGGCGTTGAGCGCCAAGGGTCTGATGTCCGACAGCAGCCGAACCACCGATGACGCGCCCGGAAACGCCGAACGCCTGCTCAGGGCTCTCGGCGGCGCTGCTGCGGAACTCGGGACGCGCGAAGCCCTTGCGGAAATCAGCGATCGCGCCCGCGGCCTCGTCGAGGAACTCGCCCGCCACGCTCGCAGCCGTCGCGAGGATCCTGCCACACCGCCAAGCCATGGGGCGGATCGCGGCCGCGCTGAGGCGGCCGGCGACGCCGCCCCCGCCGAATTGCATCGCCGCCTGGGCGAACTTCGTGCTTGCGTGGGCGAAGTGGCCGACGTCCTCGAAGCGACGGTCGAGCGGCTCGAAACCGTGGAACACCAGCTGGGCGACCCGGACGAGAGCATCGAGCGGCAGCTTGCCGATGGCATCCACCGCTGCGAGCGCGTGCTGATGGGAATCGAGCATCGCGTGATCAAGTCCGCCGACGACAACGCGCGGGCAGCGGCACCCAATGACGACGCCGATGGTGCCCAGTCCCGGCAGCCCGCGCGCAGCGTGCTCACGGTGCTCGTCGTCGCGCGGTCGAGCCGTCGCCGCTCGCATCTGTGCCTTGCGCTCGAGAGGCAGGGCCTTCACGCGCTTGCCGCCGCCGATCTTGCGTTGGCCGTACAGGTAACTGCTCGCTGGCTGCCGGCCGTCGCCCTTGTGGATGTCGGCGACTGGCAGGGCGCCGGCGCCGATCTGATGCACGAGTGGAAGGAGTGCCAGGAGCGCGGGGCGCTGCCGTGCGCGGCGGTGGTCGGGGCCGGAAGCGAATTCGGCGCGTCGACTTTCGGGTTCGAAACGATCGAGGAACCGCACGGGGAAGCGGCCATGGCGGCATGTCTTGCGAGACTCGCCGGCGTTCCTCGCGCCGAAACCCACTGAAACCGTTTTCCGTGAAGAACCGTCCCGATTGCGGAACGGACAGGAGCAGTGAAAAGACCATGCATTCGAACGATCGACGAAGCGGACAGAAACTACGGGCACTGTGGCCGGCTCTGGCGACGGCTTTCCTGATGGTGGGCGCCCTGGCGATTCCTGCCGCTGCCCAGGACATGATGCAGCTGACGGTGCCGGCTCCCGAGTACACGCTCGGCCGATTCAAGTACGAGGCGCCCAAGACTGACGGATGGCGACAACTCGCCAACTACCAGCAGGGACTCTCCCTCGTCTACGCGGAGCAGAAGGACGAGGACACGATCGAGACGCGCTTCGGGGTGGCGTTCGAGGTCCACGAGATACCCGAGAACATCCAGGTCGAGAGCGCCTCGGGGCTTGCCGACCTGAGCCGCCGGCAGATGGCCGAAACACGCAAGTCCGACCTGGTTGCGCTGTCGGGGATCGAGGCGGTGCCGTCGATCGAGAACATGTACACGTACCGCCTGTTGGTGCGCTCGCCGGTGCCGGACATGCCGGAGGCCTACGAGGTCTATTACGTGGTGATGGCGCCCGACAAATCCCAGTACATCGTGATCCAGTGCATCACCAAGTCGCAGACCTACGCCGACGAGATCTATTTCACGCAGTTTTACGGCTCACTTACGACGCTCAAGTACACGCCGCCGGCCGAAGGGGAGAAGGGCTCGGGAGATCCGGCCAAGCC
>JBHEOD010000138.1:5207-9119 GCA_046261745.1 Binatia bacterium | reverse complement strand
CTACCTCCCGATCTGGTTGCAAGAATTTCGGGGCGTCTGCGCACAGCGGGCGAGCGGGCGCGCATGGCCCTCTCCCGTCTCGCGGGGCGCGAACCCCCGCTCCACATGTCGTCGAGGCGGCTGTCGATCCGCGCTGGCCTGCAAGAGTTCGCCTGCCCGTTGCGGTGAGTCCGCCCGTTTGCCCGACTGGCGCGCGGAGGGAAGAGTGCGGGGCAATGATCGGACGCTATCGAGATTCGTATCCCAGGATCGCGGCGTCGGCGTGGGTTGCCGCGTCGGCCGACGTGATCGGAGACGTCGAGATCGGCGAGGAGTCGTCAATCTGGTACGGCAGCGTCGTGCGCGGCGACGTGTTTCCGATTCGCATCGGCGCACGCACGAACGTGCAGGACCACTGCGTGCTGCATGTCACCCACGACCGCTATGCCACGGTGCTTCAAGACGACGTCACCATC
Source organism: Binatia bacterium (assembly GCA_046261745.1). GTDB lineage: Bacteria > Desulfobacterota > Binatia > UBA1149 > CAITLU01 > DATNBU01. The sequence continues at coordinate 8,664 of JBHEOD010000138.1, read as the reverse complement.
GGTCATCGCGTGGTGCTGCACGGCTGCACGGTCGAAAGCGGGGCGCTCGTCGGCATTGGCGCGGTGGTGCTCGACGATGCGGTCATCGGCGCAGGAGCGCTCGTGGGAGCCGGCGCTCTCGTCACTCCCGGCATGCGCGTGCCGCCCGGCATGGTCGTCATGGGCTCGCCGGCCAGGGTGATCCGCGAGGTCACCGACCGGGAGCGCGACTGGATGGCCGAGTCCGTGCGCATCTATATCGGCCTCGCGAAGGACCACGCGGCGAGCTTCGCTCCCTGACGATCCGTTGCTTACGTCGCGGGCGAGTTGCACCCGCGGACTACGATCGTTCGTTTGGATCTTTTCCTGCGATTCCGATGTTGACGGTGCCGCCAAACTCTTGGCTGCGATTTCGTGCGGTGCAAGGATGCGAGCAACATGCTCGCATCCTGCCGTGACGAAGCCCGCGATCGTTCCGACGATCCTTCCAGCGATCGTTCCAGCGATCCTTCCCTATCCTCCCGCCCCTTTGCATTCCGCGACCCCGATGTGATCGAGGCCACTACACGGATTCTCGGTCCTCTCGCCAGCCGCGTCTTCCGGTACGAATTTCGCGGACTCGACAGCATCCCGCGTACACCTTGCCTGCTGGTAGGGAATCACAGCGGCGCAGGTGTCGTCGAGGTTCCCTGCATGCTGGTGAGGTGGCACCAGCACTTCGGCGAGGACCGACCCGGCTTCGGCCTCACCAACGTGCTGTCGCTCGGGTACCCGAAGATCGGCGGCTGGCTGCGCGCCATCGGCGGCGTGGATGCCTCCTACGAAAACGCGCGCGCATGCCTTGCCGCCGGCAAGGACACGCTCGTCTTTCCGGGCGGCGACATCGATTCGTTCCGTCCGTTCTACCAGACGAGACGCGTGATCTTCGGCCAGCGGCGCGGGTACATACGCCTCGCGCTCGAGATGAACGTGCCGATCGTGCCGCTCGCAACTCTGGGAAGTCACCTCACCTACTGGATGATGCCGGGCAATACGTGGGTTGCGAAGAAGCTGGGCCTCAAGCGCTCGCCCGTGCGCCTCGAGAGCGCGCCGCTCACGATCGGCACGGTCGGGACGGTCGCGGCGATGGGTGCCGCGGCAATGGGCCTCCTCCATCCGGCCTTCGCGGCGCTCATGGTCGGTGCCGCGGCCCTGCCGTTTCCCGCGCGAATCACCACCGAGGCACTCCCGGCGATCGATCTGTCGCGCGAGCTTTCCGCTTCCCTGGATCCGACCGAGCGCGTCGAGCGAGGCCACGAGATGGTGATCACCGCGCTCGAGCGCGCACTCCAGAGGATGAACCATCGGAGGCCGCTGGCTCACCCCGCAATTGCGGACCGTGCGCAGGAGAGGAACGAAGAAAGCACGGCTTGCGACAACGGCATGCCGGCATCCCCTCGCTGAGCGGCCAACTCGACGTTAACGAGGCTGCCGAGCGGAACGAGTTCGCCGCGCGCAGCGATTGCTGACGCACCCTGCCCACACCATTAGTCCGTTGCCACTTTCGTCGCACGCCACCGAGCGCGTACGAGGCCACAACTACCCCGCGACTGGCCCTCTCCCCCGTACGATCGATTCCATGCGACGGCGCATCGAGTTCGCGCGTCGCCCACGGCGGACGTGCGGCGGACGCGCTCTCCATTTCTCGCCAGCATGGCGAGCCTGGTGTTCCCTGAAGTACTCGCGCGGACCGAACGGACCTCGCTTTTGCCCCACTGGTCTCGCCTCCATCGCGCGTGGCTGAGCACGTCGACATCGCGGTGGAATCGAAAGGAGGCCACCGTGAAATTGTCCGCTCTTGTGTACTCATTCATTTTCGTTTCTTCCGCCTGGACGACGTGCGCAGATGCGTCGCCCTCCTTCGGTGGCCCGCTTTTTTCCGATGGCATGGTGTTTCAGCGCGACTTGCCGGCCCCGGTCTGGGGAATCGCGCGGCCGGGTGAACACGTGAATGTGTCCATTGCCGGACAGGAACACGCGACAATTGCCGACGCATTCGGTCGATGGCAGGTCGAGCTCGACCCGCTCGCAGCCGGAACGAACTATTCACTGACGGTCGTGGGGGACGCCCGCATCGACGTCGAGAACGTGCGCGTCGGCGAAGTATGGATCTGCGGCGGACAGTCGAACATGGTCCTCGGTTTTCCAACCAGCGGACAGCTCGGGGCTCATCCCGACGTACACACCTTCGCGATGGACGGGTGGGATGACCTCCCAAGCTCGAGTTGCTGGGAGTTCGGGATCCGCCTGAGCGATGCCTACGGCGTCCCGATCGGGCTGCTCAACAATGCTGTTTCGGGAACGAAGATCCGCGCATGGCAGGGACCGGCCGTCTATCAGGATTCCGATCCGGCCGTTGCGCTGATCGTGGCCACCTACGACCAGGTGGGAAGACTTTATGCCGACCGCGTTGCCAGCCTGCAGCCGTATGCGATCCGTGGTGTTGCCTGGTGGCAGGGAGAGTCCGACGTCCGGCAGGCGACCGAGCATGTCCACATGTTGCCGGCGATGATCCGCTCGTGGCGCGCAGGCTGGAAACGCGAGGATCTTCCGTTTCTCATCGTGCAACTGCCGACGGGCAAGGGGTTGATCTTCGGCAACCGTGCCAGGCGTCTTCCGCGGCGAGTGGACTACGACCACCGCACTCCGAGGATGCGCCAGGCTTTCCATCAAACCACGTTGTCGCTCGATCACGTGCCGATGCTCATCACGAGCGACCTGCCGGGCGGCGTTCACCCCGCCGAACGGAACCGCTGGATGTACGGCGAGCGCATGGCGCTGCTTGCCCGTGCGGAAGTCTATGGAGAGCCGCTGACGAACTACTCCGGTCCCGTTGCCATCGGCGCCACGGCCGAAGCGGGTGGACGGGTGCGCGTGGGTTTCCGTGCTTCCACTGCCGATGGGTTGCAGGCCGGAGGAGATTCCCCGCTGCAGGGGTTCGCGATCCGAGGCGAATCGGGCAAGTGGGTTTGGGCGCAGTCCGCGATCCAGGGCGACGAAGTCGTCGTATGGTCTCCCGACGTGGAAGCGCCGGTCGCGGTCCGCTTCGCCTACGGTCGTTCGACTCGATGGGCGAATCTCTACAACGGCGCCGGCCTGCTGGCCGCGCCGTTCGAGCAGGCGGTGCTTCCGTTCGCAGCGGCCGATGGCCCGCTCGCAGCAGAGGATGGCCCGCCTTTGACCTGAAACGCCTTGGCTGCCCACCGTCCGGAGGCTAGTGTGCGTCGTGCAGGCGGACACTTCCGCCGGGGGGTTCCGATGATCTCACGATTCCTTGCAGGCGCTGCCGCTGCGCTCCTTGCCGTATCCACGCCCACCTCGGCCGAAGCGGACCCGGCCCGCTGCCGCACAACCATCGTCAAGTCGTCGGCTGCCTACGTGCAGAAACGCGCTGCCGCCCTGGCCGGCTGCGAGGGCCGCGTGCTCGCCGGCAAGCTCG
>JBHEOD010000138.1:0-5197 GCA_046261745.1 Binatia bacterium | reverse complement strand
GTCCCGATATCGTATCGCTGCCTCCATCATCGCGCTGACCGGCGCCCTCGGGCTCGTGGCGTGTGGGTCCGCCCCGCGAGCCGACGCCGCGACCGACGCGGCAGCGCAACTGTCCGGCGGAGCTTTCGAGCCTCACGGCGGCGACAGCGATCTCTCTCGCTGCCAGAAGAGCATCGTCAAGGCGTCCGGCGCGCTGCTGCGTGCACGCTCGAAGTCCCTCGCCAAGTGTTGGAGCGCGGTGGACAAGGGTAACGCCGCCGCACCGTGCCCCGATCCCGGCGACGGCAAGGCCGCCGCGGCAATCGAAAAGGCACGCGGCAAATTCGTCGCCTCCGTCTGCAAGGCCTGCGGCGGAGGAGACGGCGGCTGCGACGACGCGGCCGGCGGCGTGGTCGGTACCGGCGGCAGCGACGACGTTGCGACGTCCGTGATCGGCTTCGCGGGTACCTGCCCGGACGTGAAGATTCCCGGGGCGATGTCGAGTTGCAGCCAGGCCGTCACCACGCTCGGCGGCCTCGTCGATTGCGTGCTGTGCGACAGCGAGTTCGAAGGACGCTGCGTCGACGTGCTCGCTGTTCCGTGGAGCCAGTCCTATCCGGCCGAATGCCTGATCGAAGACGACGACGAGCCATGCGAGGCCGTGGTCCACGACGACGACTTCACGCTCGCCGACGCGAGCGCCTGGCCCGCGCCGTGGACGGAGCAGCCGAACGTCGCGTTCGCCGACGTGCAGGCCGGCCGGGCCCGCCTTCGCCCCACCCTCGAACCTGCCTACTCGCTGGCGCGGATGACGGCCGCGCTGCCGGAAGACGAGTCCGACGTCGAGGTCACGTTCACGTTCGAGTTCGGGGATACCACCAGCCAGGGCATCGGATTCTACGTTCGCCAGAACGGTGGGCACCTTCAGCTGACGCCGACTCACGGACAGGGCTACGCCGTCTTCATCGAAGGCTATGCGGTGTTCGGCGAGGGAGGCGGCCAGCAGGGCATCGGACTGTGGAAGGAAGTGGACGGAGTCGAGATTCCGCTGCTGCGCGTGTTGCTGCCGGCCGCGACGATGCTCGACGGCGTGCGCTATCGCGCACGGCTGCGCGTGAACCAGGCCGGCCCCGACGAAACCTGGCTGCGCGCGCGCCTGTGGCCGGAAGCCGATCCCGAGCCGGCCGCGTGGCAGGTCGAATTCCTTGACTCCGATCCTGTGCTCCAGCACGTGGCCGGCGGTCTCGCCGTCGATTCGTGGAGCCGTTACACCACCGGCGACCCCGGCCCCCAGGGCGACACGTTCGTCGACGACATCGAGGTGACGACGCTGTGCAATCCGCTGGCGGGCCTCGTGTCTGCTCCGGCGCTGGTTGCAGACGATTTCATGGGGACGCCGTTCGAGTTCACCGAGGGCCCGCGCTGGCGCCCCGACGACGGCGTGCTGCTGTTCACGGACATCAACCTCGAGACGATCTACCAGTTGACGCCTCCAGGCACCGTCGCCGAGTTTCGCACCGGCAGCAATGCCGCCAACGGGCTCGCCAACGACATCAACGGCGACCTGCTCGCGTGCGAGCATGCCACCCGGCGCGTCAGCCGTACCGATTCCATGTCGGCGATCACGACGGTGACCGGCGACTTCTCGGGCGACCAGTACCACTCGCCCAACGATCTGGCGGTGCGCTCGGACGGCACCATCTACTTCACCGATCCGCAGTACGGCATGGGCGACCACGGGCAACCCGCCGAGCTCGGCTTCAACGGGCTTTTCCGCGTCGCGCCAGGCGGCGCGGTGACCGCCGAGTGGATGGGCGGACTCGGCGCCGGGCCCAACGGCCTCGTGCTCTCGCCCGACGAAGACGTGCTGTACATGAGCGATACGTCCACCGGCCAGGTTCTCGCCTGGGACGTCAATCCCGATGGAAGCCTCACCGGCGAGAGCACGTTCGCTTCCGGCCTGACGACGCCCGACGGCATGTGCATGGACAGCCTCGGCAACCTGTTCGTCTCGCAGTGGGGAGCCAGCGCGGCCGCCGGTTCCATCGAGGTCTACGATGCGGACGGCCAGGCCTGGGGAAGCATTCCGGTCGGACACTCGCCGACCAACTGCGGCTTCGGCGCGGCCGACGCACGCACGCTCTACATCACCGCGCACGAGGGCTTCATGAGTAACCAGGCCGCCCTCTACGCCCTCGACGTCCCCCTCCCCGGCCTGCACTAGAACAAAGGGGTCAGACCCCTTTTCCCCGCCATCGCGGTTCCCATCGCCTGGCTGCACTGACCCCGGTGAGAAATGGGGTCTTTCAAAATAGGGTCAGACCCCTTTTCTGACGCGCGAAAAGGGGTCTGACCCCATTTCCTTTTGCGAGCGGACGCTGCTGCGCGACGCGCACGGGGCGCGGCTTTCGCCGCGGTTTCCACGAACTTTCCAGGAACTTTCCGAGATCCTTCCAGACTCCGGGCCCGCATCTGCGCGAAGGTGCGTCATCAAACGACGACGACCCGGCGGTGTGGCCGCGCGGGTCGGGGGAAGGAGTAAACCATGTTTTTCAAGAAGATCGCCGGCACTGGCCGGTCCGAATCGTCCAGCGCAGTTCTTTCGAAGCTGATCGCCGTCGTGTTCCTTGCGGCGCTTCAGCTGACCGGCATGCCCGCACCGGCCGCGGCCCGCGACGACGCCGAGCCCGACTACGAGGATCCCTCCGGCGGCATTCCTCCGACGCTACCGGCCTACGAGTACCCGGTGGACGGCTTCGATTGGAAGGCCGAGAAGCGCTACTACAACTGGCCGCTGGCCTGGAGGGAGCGCGGGCAGAACAAGCCCTGGCCCCAGGACACCTACCATCCCGAATACATCAATCCCTCGAGCTGGAACCTGATCGTCCAGGGCTGCCAGGAAGAGAACGACTTCCACTACGACCTCGATCCGGATCGGGAGGGGGTCACCAAGCCCGCTCGCAAGTATCAGTGGATCTGGAACGGGAAATCCTCTCCGAAGTCCGAGGACTGCTACCGCTACCTGTCGTTCCCGGCGGAAGGCCACTACGTCGTCAAGCTCAAGGTCTTCGAGGACGGGAAGGTGGAGACGTACGAGCATCCTGTCGAGGTCAAGGACTACCTGATCGTCGTGCTCGGCGATTCGGCCGCCTCCGGTGAAGGCGCGCCCGACACTCCGATCTCCGGTGATCACGACGGCTCGAACGCCGACTGGATAGACGATCGCTGCCACCGCTCCACGCTCTCCGGCGGCGCGCAGGCGGCCCGCCGCATCGAGGACGCGTCCGACAAGACCAGCGTCACCTTCATCTCCTTCGCGTGCTCCGGTGCCACGCTCGACACCGAGAGCTGGGCGTGGACGAGCACCGAGGACCCCTACGAGGTGATCGACTACTCGCCGTCGCGCGGTACGGGCATCACCGGCGGCTACGTCGGCATCGAGCCCAAAGTGGACCAGTACGGCTACTTCACCGAAACGCGGTTGCCGGCGCAGACGAAAGCGCTTCACGATGCGCTGACGGCGAACGGCGCGCTTCCGTCGCGCGCCATCGACACGTTGATCGTGGCCGGCGGCATCAACGACGCCAAGTTCGCCAACGTTGCGGCCGTCTGCGTGCTCTTCAACGACTGCCGGAACGAGTCGGTGGGCTGGGAGCCCGAGCTCGGAGACTCGCCTACCCTCGACCAGCAGTTCGCCGAGGACGTGGCCAACATCCCCGCCGGCTGGGCCAAGCTTGGAGAGCAGCTCGCAGGCTTCGGGATCGTAGCCCACAAGAAGCTCGCCCTCGAGTACCCGGCGTTCTTCGAGGACGACGACGGCTCGCAGTGTGAGTGGATCTTCGGCGACGTGCTTGCGCCGATTCCCGGCGGCTGGTTCTGGGACGAAATCAACCACGCGCGCAACGAGTGGGCGCCGATGCTGAACGACGCCGTCTTCGACGGGGCCACGGCGCCGGGGGTGGGCTTCACCTTCGTGAGCGGCATCAGTTCGGGCTTCGACAACCACGGCATGTGCGCCGACAACCGCTACATCAACACCGCCAACGATGCGGCCGCCAACCAGGGCGCTTTGGACGGCTACGGCGGATTCTTCGCGGACATGTCGAGCACCGGCACCGCGCACCCGAACCGGCGCGGCTACTCGCTCTACGCGGACCGCATCCTCGACCACGTCGGTTACCTCACCGAGAACTCCCCGCCGATCGGCGGATCCGACAAGATGTGGGCTTCGCTGGGATTGCCGCTCATCTCGAACTGGATGAACGTGCTCGACAACGACTCCGACCCCGATCCCGACGACACGCTGTCGACGCGCCTCGAGACGCTTCCAGAGCACGGGACCGCGGAGCTCTCGCTGGACGGGTACCTCTGGTACAAGCCGAAGCCCGGCTACATCGGTGACGACACGCTCACGTACGAACTCACTGACGGCGTCTTCACGCGAAGCGTGTTCGTCACGATCACGGTCACGTACCCGGAGATCATCAAGGTCAACACCCAGATCGGCAGCACCACCGAGATCGGCGGCCTCGCCGGCACGGAGCTCGAAGGCCCGTACGAGGTGATCTTCGACCGCGAGTTGGCCGACACGCGTGGAAGCATGCGTCCGGTGCTGGACCGCGACGCGATCGTCTACACGGCTCCCCCGCGTCGCAGGACCACGAAGCTGACGTACACGGTGGTGTCGAAGACCACCGATCGCACCAGCCCGAGCTACGGCAGGATGGTTCGCGGCAAGCTCATCCTTCGGGCGCTGAGGCGCTGAGCCGAAAAAGGGGTCAGACCCCTTTTTTTCCAAGGCCATCTCGGCAGCGCGGGCGCCCGGTTCCAACCGGGCGCCCGCGCCTTTTCCAATAAAGGGGTCTGACCCCTTTTTCAGACCCCTTTCCCCATGGCCATCGCGACAGCGCGAGCGGAATAAAGGGGTCTGACCCCTTTATTCTGGCTCAGAATTCGAACTGTACGCCGCCCCACGCGAAGCGGTCGCGTCCGGCGCGCGGCCCGTGCGGATGGCGAGCCGCAAGGTAGTCCTGGTCGAAAAGGTTCTGGATGCCGACCAGCAGCTTCACCTTCTCGGAGAACTGGTAGTACCCGGAGATGTCCACCGTGGCGTACGACTCGGTCTCGCCGAAGCGGGAGTCGGGCTGAAGCGTTCCGTTGGCGTTCACGCGCACCTGGTCGTTCGTATTGCTGCCCGTGGTGAACGTGGAATCCACCC
>JBHEOD010000137.1:5336-9121 GCA_046261745.1 Binatia bacterium | reverse complement strand
GGCACAGATCAAGTGACGTTGCTGCGTGAGGACGCCGGTTCCAGTCCGGCGTCCTCACGCCGTACACCCGCCCCGTCGCAGCCATCGGCTACGACGATCGCCGTGCGCTGCCAGCGTCAACACCCATTCGTTTCCCGGTTTTTGACGCCCGAGTGACACCGGCCACCTCCGCTTTTCCGATTCTGGTGATATCGTCCTGTCCGCCGTCGCTACCCTGCGGCCACCGGAGAATCCGGACAGGAGACGCCAGATGACCATCACCCGCCACGCCCTCCCTGCAGCGCTCGCCCTTGCGGTGTGCCTCACTCCGCTCGCCGCCTCCGCCGCCGGCACGCCCGACCAGAGCTGCCGGGCCGCCAAGCTCAAGGCCGCCGGCAAGTACGCCGCCGGGCTGGCGGGTTGCGAGTCCAAGGCCGCCATCGACGCTTCGGCACCCGATGCCGAGTGCCTGAGCAAGGCTGCGACGAAGATCGTGAACGCCTTCACCAAAGCCGACACTAGGGGCGACTCGACCTGCAGCGGCCTCGAGCCGTCGTCGTCCGACGACGTCGTCGCGCTGGTCGACGACGTTCTCGCTGCGGCGCCGTCAGATCCGGGCGGCGGCAAGTGTCCCTCGGCCGTCTACAAGGCCGGCGGCAAGTACGCCTCCGCCGTTCTCTCCGCGTGGTCGAAGTTCGTGACGAACGGTGACACCGCCAAGCGCGATACCTTGATCGCAAAAGCGGCCTCCAAACTCGTCTCCTCTATCTCGAAGGGCGAGGAGAAGGATGGCTGCGCCGCGACCGGGCAGGCGGCGGCCGTCGAGCTCGCTGTCGAGAACGGCATCGAGGCTCTGCTCGCCTGCCTCGCCGGCACCGGAAGCTGTGCCGAGGCGGTCGCGGGCGCCGGCGACACCGTCACCACCGATCCCGACGGCAACGGCCCCGACGCCGAAACTCCGGTCGCGGCCAGCGTGGCGACTCCCGTCGCCGGAACGGTGACGCTGCACGTGGTGGATGGCGGCGTGCCTCCGTCCGGCTACGAGATTCTCGGCCTGGAGGTGGAAGTGACGGCGCCGGATGCGACGGCCGCGGCACCTCTGGTTCTCACGTTCACGATCGACGCGTCCCTGCTTCCTCCCGATCCGCTCACGGTGTCGCTCGCGCGCAACGGCGTTCTCGTGGCCGACTGCTCCGGTGCGCCGGGCGTAGCCAGCCCCGACCCCTGCGTGGAGTCGCGCACCGTCGTATCCGGCGGGGACCTCGAGATCGTCGCGCTCAGCTCGCAAGCGAGCATCTGGTCGCCGCTCGTCGCGGCGAGCCCAACCACGACCGTGACGACCACGACCATGACGACGACGACGACCCTCGATCTGCCCGCCGACTCCTGGATGCGCTGGCAGTTGCACGCCGACAAGGTGGGCTCCGACGTCGCGACCGAGATCGACATCGGCTGGAGCGGCCTTACGCACGACATCGATCCGGTTGACGGTTCGCTGATGCGTTTCGGCCTGAACTGTCCGTCGGCCTCGCTGCCGGGCTCGTATGGAGAGTGTACCGTCACAGGTTTCGATCCGGCCGAAGGCAACTGCCGCTGCTCGAACAACACGGCGATCACCTGCGACGAGCCGATGGTGGCCGATGCCGACGATTGTGCGGGCAGCGTCTGCACGTGTTACACGCGGCCACCGTTCCATTCCGTCAACGGCGGCACGCCTGTCTGCCTGGTGGCCCGCGCCTCGTCGGATGCCAGCGGAACCTGGAACCCCGACACCGGCAGCGGGGAAGTCCAGCTGAACGAGCTCCTCAGGCTTCACATCGGCATCCAGACGCTTCAGCCTTGTCCCGTCTGCGCAGGCGATGCGACGCCGAACGATGGGATCAAGGGCGGAACCTGTGAGGACGGCCAGACGCCGGGAGCGGCCTGCGATGCGCACGGCACGGACCCCACCTACCCGGTTCCGACCGGCGGCTCGACGAGCTACGACTGCATGCCGTCGAACGCCAGCAACATCAGCGGCCTGGGCCTCAAGTTCGCGCACGTGGAATCGACGTCGGCGATTTCGCTTCCGTCGGGTATTCCGTGCGTCGGCAATATCTCCGAGAACTGCCCGTGTGCCATGTGCTCGGCCGATCCGACGCTCCCCTGCTCGAGCGATGCCGCGTGTCTCGCGGCGCTGGGGATGCGCTGCAGTCTCGACGGTGCCGAGTCGTGCGGCACGAACGCCGACTGCGCGAGCGTCGATGTAGGCCCGTGCTTGGGAGGCATCCAGCGGTGCTCGGGCCATACCAGCACGGTCTGCACGACCAACGCCGACTGCTCGAACTTCGACGCCGGTCCGTGCGCGGCCCCGACGTGCACGTCAAGAGGGAGTGGGAGTAACCCTTCGCCCAACTTCTGCAGCAGTGGAAACTGCGCGGTGAGCGGGGACGGCGAGGGCCTTTGTGACGACCCGCCCAATTTGCGCTACTGCGATGGATTCCTCGAGGAGGACGGCAAGCCGCTTCATGTGTGCAGCACGAACTCGGATTGTACCGACGCCATGCCATCGGCGGGAGCGTGCACCATCTCACTGGCAAGCGAATGCTTCCCGTCCACGATCACGGCGACGGGAGTGGCCGACTCCGATTCCCCGCGCACGGTGGCCACCCTTTGCGTCAACCCGACGAGCAGTTCTGCTGCCAATGAGGTCTCGGGCCTTCCTGGGCCCGCACGCACCCGTACGGAATGGACAGTGACGTACGGTCAGTAAGGGGGAATCACGCCGATGTCGCGGTACTCCCGCGACTTCTGCAGGACGACCGCGTCGTCGTGTCCGCCATTTGGGAACTCGAACTCGCCAACGTGCTCCGCACGGCCTGCATGCGCAGCCGCATGAACGCGCGAGCTGCGCAGGCCGACTAGCGGCAGGCGCAGTAGCGATAGAAGCCAGAACCGTAGGCGTCACCGAGCGTCGGCACGTTGTCCAGATACATGGTCGGAGGGCCGCCCCGGTCGCTACAGCCAATTCCCGTCAGACTGATCCCCTGGACGACAATCGGCCCCCACGGTGCTCCGAAATCCACATAGTCACTGTAAACGGTTCGGCCCAGTTCCAGGCAGTCGATCGATGCCGTTGCGGGATCGTATGCGAGGCCGGCGGATGCGCAGGTGGCCGTGCACGACGCCCCGTCGCCGCCCCGGAGAACGCAGGACCCGCCGAAGGTTCTACCCGGGCACGGGAAGCAGGCGTTGTCGTCGAAGGCACAGCCGGCGCCGCAGGTTACTTCGCCGAAAGGTGCGGCAGCCGCCGTGACCGTGCTGCAGGTGGCGCCGCCAATCGTCCCGAAGTCGCAGTCTTCCCCGGCCTCGATGGTGCCGTTGCCGCAGGTACTCGGCATCGTGAGCCCACCGCCTCCGAGGGCCGTGGCGATGTTGCTGCTCTGGGTATCGATCAACGTCTTGTAGTCGGAGGCGGGGAGCGGCGCATCCGGGCAGGTCGCCCCGGCGCTCGCGGCGCCGTCGGTTGCCTTCTGCCACGCTTTGGCGAATTTCGACTCGCACTTGGCGATCGAGTCGCCGTGCTTCATCACGTCGCCCGTCGAAACGAGGCTCTTCTCGGCAGCCTGCCGGCACGCAGCGTACTTGCCGGCCGCGGAGTTCTTGGCCGCCTGGCACTTCTGTTCCGGCGGCGGCCCGGCCAGCGTCGCGGTTGCGGCCAATACCATCGCGCCAATCGTCACCGTTGTGATCGTCTTTCGCATAGAAGCCTTCGTTGCATCGTGATGGGAAGCCGGGCAACCAATGTCCCGCCGCCACCAAAGCGC
>JBHEOD010000137.1:0-5326 GCA_046261745.1 Binatia bacterium | reverse complement strand
AAAATCAGAGTGGCCGCAGGATGTCTCCGCATGCCCGCGGAAGCCAGCCAGTTCGGCAAGTAGAGCGGACTAAATCGACAAGTCCTCGCAATTCGTGTCGGTGGACGCCGACGGCGAGTTGTCTCACTGCACGCTGACGCGGTCGGGAGCCGGCGCGCCGATGTCGCGGTACTCCCGCGACTTCTCCTGCATGCCTTCGGCCAGCGCCTTGGCCTCGTCCACCCCGTGATCGCGTGCATATTCGCGCACCTGCTCGGTGATGCGCATCGAGCAGAACTTGGGCCCGCACATCGAGCAGAAGTGCGCGTGCTTGGCGTTGTCGGCCGGCAGCGTCTCGTCGTGGAAGCTTCGCGCGGTCTCGGGATCGAGCGACAGGTTGAACTGGTCTTCCCAGCGGAACTCGAAGCGGGCCTTCGATAGCGCGTTGTCGCGGGCCTGCGCGCCGGGGTGTCCCTTGGCGAGGTCGGCGGCGTGAGCGGCGATCTTGTACGCGATGACGCCCTGCTTGACGTCCTCTTTGTCAGGGAGACCGAGGTGCTCCTTGGGAGTCACGTAGCAGAGCAGCGCGGTGCCGAGCGAGCCGATCATCGCGGCGCCGATGGCCGAGGTGAGATGGTCGTAGCCGGGCGCGATGTCGGTCGTCAGCGGGCCGAGCGTGTAGAACGGCGCCTCGTGGCAGACCGCGAGCTGGCGGTCCATGTTCTCCTTGATCAGGTGCATCGGCACGTGGCCGGGCCCTTCGATCATCACCTGCACGTCGTGCTCCCACGCCTTGAGCGTGAGCTCGCCAAGCGTGTCGAGCTCGGCGAACTGCGCCGCGTCGTTGGCGTCGGCGATGCAGCCGGGACGCAGGCCGTCGCCGAGCGAGAAGCTGACATCGTACTTCTTCATCAGCTCGCAGATCTCGTCGAAGCGCGTGTAGAGGAAGTTCTCCTTGTGATGCGCCAGGCACCACTGCGCCATGATGGAACCGCCGCGCGACACGATGCCGGTCAGGCGTCCGGCCGTCAGCGGCACGTATGCGAGGCGCACGCCCGCGTGGATCGTGAAGTAGTCGACGCCCTGCTCGGCCTGCTCGACGAGCGTTTCCATGAACAGCTCGAAGGTGAGGTCCTCCACTCGCGCAACCTTCTCGAGCGCCTGGTAGATCGGCACCGTGCCGATCGGCACCGGCGAATGACGGATGACGGCTTCGCGCGTTTCGTGGATGTCGGCGCCGGTGGAAAGGTCCATCACCGTGTCGGCGCCCCAACGCGTGGCCCAACGGAGCTTGTCGACTTCGTCCTCGATGGACGAGCGCACCACCGAGTTGCCGATGTTGGCGTTGATCTTCACGAGGAAGTTGCGGCCGATCACCATCGGCTCGAGCTCGGGATGGTTGATGTTGGCCGGGATGATCGCGCGGCCGGCGGCCACCTCGCTGCGCACGAACTCGGGCGAGACGTTCTCGCGTATCGCGCAGAACATCATCTCTTCGGTGACGAGGCCGCGGCGCGCCCAGTGCATCTGCGACATGTTGGCGGAGCCGAGTGCGCGCCGGCGCTCAGTCCACGGGGCTCGAAGCGGCGCCAGCCCGCCGGTTTCGACAGGGGCGGGGCCCGACGTGTCGTAGATTCTCAGCGGCGCCTCGCCGCCGGCCAGGCGGATCTCGCGCGCCGGGACCGGCATCTCTGCGCTGTGCAGCACGCGCGTCGAATTCGGGAAGCTCTCGGAAATGGGGGGCAGCGCGGATCCGTTCCTGCTCATGCGTAGTCCTTGGCCCATGGGCGGCCACGGGATGGTTGAGGTCGGCCGCGCGCGGGAGAGGCGAATTTAGGCTCCGCAGGTGGCGGTAGTCAACGCGGGCCTGCCGCTCTTGCGGGGGCCTGCGCCTTCAGGCGCGCGGCGACGCGCGACGGGAGCAGTCGCCATCTTGACTCGAAGGGGCCGCAGCGAAACAACGCAAGCTCCGCCGCCGCCGCCGACGGAGCAACCCGACGGAGCAACCAGATGATCCAACCCGGACAGGATGCGCCTTCGTTCTCGCTCGAATCACCGGGCGGAGACTGGAAGAGCCTCTGGAGGCTCGTCGAGCATGGGCCAGCGCTGCTTGTGTTCGTCGAGGCGGATTGCCCCACGTCTCGACTGACCCTCGAGCGTCTCGAGAGCGCGCGTGAACCGCTGGCACGCGCCGGTGCCTCTCTCGTCGCGATTCACGAGGATGCGCTCGAAGTGGCCGAGCAGACGATGCGGCGCTGCCGCGCCGGTTTCCTCACGCTGGCCGAACCCGAACCGTACGCCGTCTCCGAGTCGTTCGGGGTACGAACGGTCCCGACAGCCGTGCTCGTCGGCGCCGACCGCACCGTCAAGCGCGTGATCGAGGGCTGGTCGCACGAAGATTACGTGGACGTGCTGGCCGAAGCCGCGCGAATCGAACGCGCTGAAGCCGAGGGCTGGCTCGCGCCCGCCGCGCCGCCGCTGGTCAAGCCCGGTTGCGGTTCGAAGAACACGCTCGACCCTGCGCTTCGGGCCAGTGTGTCGTCGGCGTCGAGTTCCTTCGACGAACTGGAAGACATGTTCGACCGCGGCTGGACTGACGGGCTCCCGGTGATTCCGCCGACGCGCAGCCGCGTGCGCGCGATGCTCGGCGACCACGACGCGGCAGCTTCCCTCGGCCAGGTTCCTCCCGGCATGGGCGAGCTCACGCTCGAGCGCCTTGCGGCCTGCGCGGTCCTCGCCGGCTGTCATCCGACGTATTTCCCGGTCGTCAAGGCTGCCGCGGAGGCCGTGCTCGATCCCGAGTTCAACCTGCACGGCGTCACCAACACCACGCATTCGTGCGCGCCGGTGGTGATCGTCAACGGGCCGGTGCGAACACGCATCGGGATGAATGCGGGCATGAACTGCCTCGGCGGCTGGAACCGCGCGAATGCGACCATCGGCCGCGCGATCCGCCTGATGACGGGCCTGACGGGCCGCGGCACGCCGGGCTCCCTCGATCGTGCGACGCTCGGTCAGCCTGGAAAGATCAGCCTGTGTTTCGCGGAAAACGAGGAGCAGAGTCCGTGGGAACCGCTGGCCGCCACTCGAGGTGTGGCCGAGGGTCGCAGCTCGGTCACCGTCTACGCCGGCGACGGTCCGACGACGATCTCCGACCACTACAGCCGCGATCCGACCGACACGCTGGCCAGCATCGCGGTGGCGGGCGGTGCGGTGTTCTCTCCGCATTTCTTTCCGGTCGGCGGCCAGACCGTCTTCGTGATCTGCGTCGAGCATGCGCGCATGTTCGCCGAGGCCGGCTGGAGCAAGGCAGAAGTCGCCGCGCGCATCGTCGAGGCTTCGAAGCGGCGTGTCGGCGACATGCGTCGCGGTGACCAGGGCCCGTTCGCGGCAGCTCTCGACGACGACGCGGTGCTTGCCAAATGGATGAGCGTGGAAGAAGTGGTCCTTGTCGTAGCCGGCGGCGAAGCCGGCAGGTTCTCGGCCGTGCTTGCGCCGTGGGTCGGTTTTGGGCTCGGCTCGAGCATGGTCACGAAGGAAGTGGGAGACGCCTGAAGCGTTTCCTCCCGCAGCAAAGGAGTCTCCAATGGAAGAACTGGTCAGCCCGTTCGACGATCGCAGCCTCGACCCCCAGCCGCCGGCTCCGCGCCTGGCCAGCCTGAGCGGCAAGCGAGTGGCCTTGCTGTCGATCCGCAAGCCGAAGTCTGCCGAATTCCTTTCCGAGCTCGGCGGTGTGCTCGCGCGCGAGTATGGCGCCGAAGTATGGCATGCCGAAAAGCCCACGTTCACGCGGCCCGCGCCCGCGGACGTGATCGAGAGCCTGCGCACGCGCAGCGACGCCGTCGTCGAAGCGCTCGCCGATTGAGGATCCTGCGTGTCGTGCAGTGTGCACGACGTCGTCAGGCTGGAGAAGCTCGGAATTCCGACCGCGGCCGTGGCCACCGAGGCGTTTCTCGATGAAGCCCTCGACCAGGCTCGCCTGCTCGCGATGCCCGATTATCCGATGGTCTGGCTGCCGCACCCGGTGGCCATCATTGACGAAGAAGGAATCCGCCGTCTCGCCCGCGAGGCGGCCGTACGGATCGTACAGAGGCTGACGGCTTGACGCGCATCATCTCGTGGAACATCAACGGAATTCGTGCCGTCCTGAAGAAAGGCTTCTTCGACTTTCTCGAACGCGAGAAGCCCGACGTGCTGTGCCTGCAGGAGATCAAGGCGACGGCCGAGCAGATCTCCGAGACGGATCTCGCCCGCATCGGGGAGCTCGGCTACACGGCGCACTGGCATCCGGCCAAGCGGCCGGGCTATAGCGGCGTCGCGACACTGTCGCGCAAGCCGCCGCTCTTCGTCACGTACGGGCTTCCGTTCGAGCGCGAGGAAGGCCGCATCCTGGCCACCGAGCACGGCGACTTCACGCTCTACAACATCTACTTTCCGAACGGGCGCCAGACCGCCGACGGTCCCGATCCCGCGCGGCTGGCGTTCAAGCTCGAGTTCTACGAGGCGGTCCTCGAAACCATCGAGGAGGAGAGGGCCGAGGGCAAGCACGTGATCGTGTCCGGGGACTGGAATACCGCCCTCGAGGAGATCGACCTCGCCCGGCCCAAGGAGAACCAGGGGCAGACCGGATTCCTGCCGGCCGAGCGGGCGGCGCTGTCCAGGTATGTGAAAGCGGGCTGGATCGACACGTTCCGGCACTTCAAGCCGGCGCGACTGTATGAGGGCAGAAATCCCGAGGAAAGGGACTACTCGTGGTGGACGTACCGGGCCGGAGCGCGCGAGCGCAACATCGGCTGGCGCATCGACTACCACTTCGTGAACAAGGAGTTCCTGCCGTCGGTCAAGGCGGCGGCAATCTGGGACGAGGTGCGCGGCTCGGACCACTGTCCGGTCGTCGTCGACCTCAAAATTTAGGGATCAGAGAGCCTTGGGCCCGCCGGATCTTCGGCGGCGGCGCCGGACCGGGGAGCGGAACTGGAGTTGCGGAGGGCCGGCGTACCTGACCGTCACGTTGGTCCTTAGAAAGGCCACCCCGCAGACCACTGCGAAGACCATCACCGCGAAGATGATCGCGTAAACCATGATGGGCGGGAGCCCGGAGAGGAAGTGCAGCCCCAACACCGTCGTGCACAGAAGCACCAGCATTCCAAGTAGAAATGCCGTCAGGGCGGCGGCCGCGTCGCTTTCGATCCGGTTCAATCCTGGAACCGTCTGTCTCGTATCCACTGTGGCACCCCCCGGTGTCAGCGATGGCCGCAGAATGGAGCAGCTTGTTTCGCCTTTGAAAAATAGGAGACCAAGGGTGATTGCGCAAGCCATGCGGCCGGGGACTGCGGGAAAATTACAA
>JBHEOD010000136.1:8908-9243 GCA_046261745.1 Binatia bacterium | reverse complement strand
GTTCGGACTGACCGGGGGGAGATTCGGGCAGCCGCCCAACTTCCTGTCGTCACCACAAATGCGGTCGACCGGCAGCTCCACTGGCCGATCGGTGAGCATGAGTTTACGCTGGTCGGTGCGGTAGGTGAGCTGATCACGAATGGGATCCCGAAATATCCGTGGCTTCAGCGGTGCGGCGTGTATGCGATTGTTGCTCCCCCAAGCTACGTTCCTTCTTTCGTAGAGCCCGACTTGGCAAGAAAGCTGAACAACGTCGTTCGCCCGTGGTCGAGGACCAAGCTCGCTGCCAAGTGGGTGCCCGGCACTCAGGTACTCTATATCGGCTTGGCTGGTCG
>JBHEOD010000136.1:6830-8898 GCA_046261745.1 Binatia bacterium | reverse complement strand
TCGACGCACGCCACGATCTCTTCATGCGCGCCTTCGCGATCTGGTAAGGCACGCCGCCGGCAAAACCTCCGAAAATGGTCCGCACCGTGGTGGCGAGATTCTCTGGCAGTTGCGGAGCTATGGCGCCTTCCGCGTACTCGCGATGGGGACCGACCCACCTCCCATTCCGCGCGACATGGAGGAGGCGCTCTTGCGAAGCTTTCGTCAGCGACATGGAGTCCTCCCTTTCGCAAACCGGCAATCGTGAACGAGGCCACTTTTTGAGTGAAGCGCTTTCACAAATGATCGACGCGCTCGGTCTGGAAGTCGCCGCTATTCGCAAGAAGGGCGGTGGCACGCAGGTTGAACTGCGTGGGGGCGAGCGCGTCGGTGCGGCTGAGGGGTCGTGGCTTTACCGGTTCATCGTCGCCGAGGATCTGAACCTGCGCGACGACACCCCGGTGCGCGTCACCTGCGGACAGGCGGACGTTGCGGGTGTGCTCGTGTCCTGGCGCGATGGCGTCCTCGTCGTGGCGCTCGAAGAGGATCTGGGTCCGAGAATCGCCGCCGCGCGTCTCGTCGCGAACGATTCCTTCTTGGTCGAGCGACTCAAGGAACGGTTGGAGAAGATCCGCAGCGGCGAGGCGCAGTTCAACCGGCAGGCGGGCGACCGCGTGCTCGGCCTCTCGCCTGTGCGGACTGCCGATGCCGAGCCCAACCCCGCGGTGCTCCAAGGAATCGGCCGGCCGAATGACGATCAGATGCTCGCCGTCCGCCGCTCGCTGGGAAGCGACACGACCTATGTCTGGGGCCCCCCGGGCACGGGGAAGACTACGACGCTTGCGCGCATCGTCGAGGCGCACTATCGCGCCGGCCGTTCGGTCCTATTGGTGTCGAACACCAACATCGCGGTGGACACGGCGCTCGAACGCGTGGCCGAGCGGCTGAAGGGAGAGCCCGAGTTTCATCAGGGACTGGTGATCCGAAAGGGGCCAGTCGTGAAGGAGGAGCTCCGCACGCGCTTTGGTCCACAAGTGATTCTCGAGGAGATCGTGGCGAGGCTCGGCGAGGCGCTGCGCCGCGAAAAGGATCAGCTCGCACTCGAGGCGATGCCCCTCGAGACCGAGGAGCGCGCTCTCGTCGGCGCATTGAAAGACTTCGAGCAGATCGAGCATACGCGCCGTAGTCTCGCCGAGCGGGAAAAGACACTTGCGATCTCGCGTTCGAGCGCAGTCGCGAGAGCGCGGGAGGCGCAACAGCATCGCACCCGCGCCGCGGCCCTGCGCGCCGACCTTGAACGCACCCGGACGATGGGCGTCGTGCGCCGTTTGTTCTCCGGTCTCAACCCGGAGCGCCTTGACCGTGAGATCGCGGCTGCCGACCGCAGTGCCCAAACCAGCGATGACGCGGCTCGGGCGCTCGCTAGCGACGCTGTTAAGAACGACGCCGAAATCGCCGCCTTCCGCCGCGAGATCGACCGCCTCACCGCCGCAACCGGGGCCCACCCGCCGGTGTCGGTGGTGCAAGCGCGACTCGCCCCTCTCCGCACCCGCCTCGGCCAGATGCGTGAGCGCATCGCCGCCATCGACCGCGAGCTCGTGGCGCTCGAACAGGAAGTGCTCGCGCGCTGTCGCATCCTCGCGACGACGGTCTACCGCACCTACCTCGGCAAGAGCGCCTCGCGCCAGTTCGACGTCGCGGTGATCGACGAGACGTCCATGCTCATGCCTCCGCTCGTGTACTACGCGGCGGGCCTTGCCACGCAGTCGGTGACGGTCGCGGGCGACTTCCGCCAGCTTCCGCCGATCGTGATGTCCGACGAGCCGCTCGTCGGGGAGTGGCTCAAGCGCGATGTGTTTGAGAAGGCGGGCATCCCGGAGCTCCTACAGCGGCGCGAGCCCACCCCGCAGCTTGTGGCGCTGCGCACGCAATACCGGATGCGCGAGCCGATCTGCGAGGTCATCAACCGTCTCTTCTACGCCGATCATCCGCTGCGCTCCGATCCGAGCGTCTCCAGCGGTGGAGGTGAGTTCCCGCTCGGCCCGTCGCCGCTCCTGTACGTGGACACCTCGCCTTTCCACCCCTGGAC
>JBHEOD010000136.1:0-6820 GCA_046261745.1 Binatia bacterium | reverse complement strand
CTACAATCTGTTCCACGCCCTGCTGGTGCGGAACATCGTCCTGCACCTCGCCGAGACCGGCTTCCTGCCACTGGCCGGGGAGGCGAATGACGCGGTCGGCGCCGTAGCCCCTTACTCCTCGCAAGCGCGCCTGATCCAAGCGCTTCTCGAGGACCGGCTCGGTGCCCGAGCTGCAGGCATCGCCGCCACCGTCCACCGCTTCCAGGGCAACGAGAAGAAAGCGATGGTGCTCGATCTAACCGATTCGCTCGGCGCGCGGCTCGGACGTTTCCTCCAGGCGGTGCGCATCGAGGAAGACGGCTCGCGGCTTCTCAATGTAGCCGCGAGTCGAGCGCGCCATCACGTCGTGCTGGTCGGCAACTTCGAGTACCTGCGAGCCAAGGCGCCCAAAGATGCCATCGTCCGACGGCTCGTCGATAACTTCGTAGAGCACGGCGAGGCGCTGGACCTGAACACCCTCCTGCCGCTCGCCGAGCGCGACTGGGTAGACGGGCTGCACCGCGTGATGCCAGTCTCCTTCGAATTCCCGGAAGGCGCGGCCGGCGCGTTCACTGAGGGCACTTTCTACCCGGCGTTCAAACAAGACCTCGCCGGCGCGCGCAGGTCCGTCGTGATCTTCTCGCCCTTCGCAACCGGCCCGGGAACCGGCCGGTGGGTGGACCCGCTCCGCGCGGCGCTGGTCCGCGGCGTCCGCGTGCGCATCCTCACCCGGCCTCCCGACGAGCCGGGCGGCGGCACAACCGACGAGGTCGGAGAGTTGGTGCACGCGCTGCGCGATCTCGGTGTCGCCGTGGACCTTCGCGCCCGCATGCATGAGAAGATCGCGATCCTCGACGGCCGCATTCTCTGGCACGGCTCGCTCAATATCCTCTCGCACCGTGACACGCACGAGAGCATGCTACGTATCGAAAGCCCGGCGGCCTGCAGTCAGCTTGCGCGCTTTATCAGCACTCCGGTCGGCCGCCGTGACGACGTACCTGCGCTGGATGCGCGGGAGAACCCGGAGTGCCCGAAGTGTGGCAGCCCGACCGTCTGGAACGACGGTCGCTTCGGAATCTACTTCGAGTGCGAAAAACCGGGCTGCGACGGAAAGGTGGACGCACGCGGCGGGGGCCGCGGTCGCGCCACGGGCGGTGACGGACGAGGGACCAGACGGCCTTCAAGCCGCGGCTCGGGATCAACCGCTGCAGCGGGTGGTCGACTCTGCCCGGAACCGGGCTGCGCAGGTCGACTCACGGAGCGAAACGGCCGCCACGGACGCTTCCTGGGTTGTACGAAGTACCCTGGCTGCCGGCACACGGAGAATCTGGCGTGAAACGAATGGCGCCGGCTAACAACCGGTTGCAGCGGACGGTCCGCTGCACGGCCCGCCGCTGAACCGGAGCGTGGGCACGCTTAGAGATGGTACCAGGATCCCGAACCGAAGCGCTCCTGCTTCAAGCGCGCTCATCGAGTTGTGAACGCGTCGCGATTCAACCGAGGAGTCAGATTAACCATGTCGCTTGAGAGTGCCCGGATCGCGAGCATTCGGGACGCGCGCCCCACCGACGCCCCCACCCTCACCACCATCTACAACCACTACATCGCCGAATCCGTCATCACCTTCGAAGAACACCCCGTCCCACCCGACGAGTTCGCCCGTCGAATCGAAGCCGTGCAATCCGCCTCCCTCCCTTGGCTAGTCGCCGAACAAGACGGCGAAGTCATCGGCTACGCCTACGCCACCAAGTGGCGCGACCGCTCTGCCTACCGCTTCTCCGTCGAAGTCACCGTCTACCTCTCCCACACCGACACCCGCCGCGGAATCGGCACCGCCCTGTACGCCGCGCTGTTCCCGATGCTCAAGGCCCGCGGCGTTCACATCGTCATCGGCGGCATCACGCTGCCGAACGAGGCCAGCGTGGCCCTTCACGAGAAGTTCGGCATGCACAAGGTTGCGCACTTCGAACAGGTGGGGTTCAAGTTCGACCGCTGGCTCGACGTCGGCTACTGGCAGTGCACGTTGTCGTAGCCGGCACGGTGGGAGCCAGCACAGTCGCAGCCGGCACGCGTCCCCACTGAGACGAGCCGGACGCAGGAGGAACCCATGAGCATCACGGGCAGCTGTCTTTGCGGCGCCGTCGGCTACGAAGTGACCGGGGACCCCGCCTGGGCCCATCACTGCCACTGCTCGCGCTGCCGCAAGTCCAGGGGCGCGGCGTTCGCCACCAACGTGTTCGTGCCGCTCGACGGCTTTCGCTTCACGCGCGGCGAGGACCAGCTTCAGTCCTACAAGGTTCCCGAGGCCGAGCGCTACACGCACGTGTTCTGCCGCAACTGCGGCTCGACGATGCCGTGGTGCGTCGAGAGCCGCGGCTTGGCGATCATCCCGATGGGCAGCCTCGACGTCGATCCCGCCATGCGCCCCCGCGCCCACATCTTCGTGGAGTCGAAGGCGCCGTGGTTCCCGATCACCGACGATCTGCCCCAGCATCCGCAGAGGCCGGGCTGACGCCGGGGCGCCAGCTGGCTCTTTGGCATCGCCGTCGTCTGGCGAGAACGCGGCTTTCGCGGCGCCTCGGCCGCGCTGTCGCTCTTCTTCGTTCAACTGGCCTCCAACGCGCTGTGGACCTGGCTCTTCTTCGCCTGGCATCTCGGCGCGCTCGCGTTCGTCGAGATCGTCATCCTGTGGGCATTGATCCTCGCCACCATCGTCGCGTTCTGGCGCGTGCGCCCGCTTGCCGGTGCTCTGCTGCTCCCGTATCTGGCGTGGGTAACGTTCGCGTCCGCACTCGCCTGGTCGATGTGGAAGAGGAACCCTGGTCTTCTCGGCTGACCGGGCAGGAGATAGCCGCCCCATGATCAAGCTCGTCTACATCATCCGCCGCCGCGCCGACTTCACGCCCGAGACCTTTCGCGAGCGCTGGCTCGTCACCCACGGCCCCCTCGTCAAAGCCGCCGCCGCCGCCATCGGCGCCCGCCGCTACTTCCAGAGCCACACCATCGACACGCCGCTTAACGCCGCCCTCGCCGCGTCGCGCGGCATGGGTGACGCCTTCGACGGGATCACCGAAGTCTGGTGGGACGACATGGACGCGCTGACGGCCGGCATGAGCAGCGACGAAGGCCGCGCCGCCGCCCAGCGCCTCCTCGACGACGAGCGCGAGTTCATCGACTTCGAGCACTCGCGCCTCTTCGTGACCGAGGAACACGTGATCTTCGACTACACGGCAGGAGGAAAACCGTGACGACGTCCGGTAGCTGGTTGAACCTCTACTCGCCGGAGTCGACTCGTGGATTGCTCGCTCTTCCGATGAGTCCGATGGTTGGGGGAGTATCCGAGAGCTCGCTCGCAGGGATCGTTCCGGCTGGTTGTCGACCGCCTCGTTGAGCCGGCGCATCGCCGCGATGTCGAGGCTGCCGCCGAGACGCTGCTTTCACGCCTAAGCCGGCGCAGCAATATTCCTGAGCGGGAATAATGTGCGCCTCCCAGCCCCCTGAAAGCCACGAATGTCCCGAGCGGGAAATCATGGTGGACATCCTTCGGGAGCCCATGATAATTTCCCGTTCGGTAAATATCATGACGAAACGCCCGATCGCCACCGCCGATATCGGCGACCTTGTTCGAAGCACCCGCAAAGCCGCCGGCCTGCGCCAGGACGAGCTTGCCGGCGCGGCAGGTGTCGGCCTGCGCTTCATCGTCGATCTCGAAGCGGGCAAGCCAACCGCGCAAATCGGGAAGGCACTTCAAGTACTGGCGGCGCTCGGGTGCTCCCTGGAGATCACGTCGCCGCCTCCGCCTAAAGCAGCACGGGAGCCGTGATGCGCACTCTGGATATCTGGTGGGAGGGGCGCCTTGTCGGCCACCTGACTCAGGACCGCCATGGCGAACTCGGCTTCGCCTACTCGCCGGGATGGCTCAACGACGACCAGACCCAGCCTTTGTCGGTCTCGCTTCCAAAGCGCGCAGAGCCCTTCACCCGTCACGAGTGTCGCCCCTTCTTCGGCGGTCTCCTGCCGGAAGAAAACCAGCGCGACGCGGCCGCACAGGCGCTCGGCGTTTCACGCAGCAATGATTTCGCCCTTCTCGATCGCCTTGGCGGCGATGTCGCGGGTGCGCTCCAACTTTTGCCCGCCGGCGAATCAGCACACGCACCCGCACCGCTTCAGCGGCCGACCCCGTTGGACGATGCCGGCCTGATCCGGGTGCTGGACGCGCTTGGTGTCCGCCCGCTGCTTGCAGGCGAGAACGGACTGCGCCTGTCTCTGGCCGGCGCGCAATCGAAAGTGCCGGTGGTTCTGGTGGATGGGGCCGTGGCTTTGCCGGCTCCCGGCCAGCCCACCACCCACATCCTCAAGCCGCCGATCCCGCGGTTCTCGGCCACCACCGAGAACGAGGCCTTCGTGATGCGCCTTGCCGCCGCCGTCGGCCTCGAGGTCGCGCCGGTCGAACCGCGGGTTGTCCGTGATCGACCGTTTCTGCTCGTTCAGCGCTACGATCGGGCGCTCGGTGCGGACGGAAACGTGCGTCGCATCCATCAGGAAGATTTCTGCCAAGCCCTCGGCGTGCCGCCGGAGGTCAAGTACGCCAGCGAGGGCGGCCCGACCTTCAAGGATTGCTTTGCCCTGCTGCGAAGCGTCGCTGCAAGGCCCGCGGTCGATGTGCTGAAGCTTCTCGATGCTGCAATCTTCAACGTGATCGCCGGCAACGCCGATGCACACGGCAAGAACTTCTCGATCCTCCATGACGCCGACGGCCCACGTCTCGCCCCGCTCTACGATCTTCTCGCAACCCTCGCCTATCCCGAGCTGTCGCCGAAGTTGGCCATGAAGATCGGTCAACGGGCTACGCTTGCCGAACTGGACGCGAAGGGCTGGGCCAAGTTCGCTGTCGATACAGGTCTTGGCATTCCATTGATTCGAAGGCGGGTTGCGGAGATCAGCGAAAGCGTGAGGACGGCGGCTCACGTAGTCGCCAGCACCCTGGTGCGACCTGGGCTGCGTGAGGATGGCCTCTGGAAATTCGCCGAGATGGCCGTCGATCGTGCTGGCCGATGTGCCCGTACGATGAAGGCCTGAAGTGCGAGGTGCGGTGCGCTTCGTCGTTTGTTTTTCGACCTCGCGAATCACAATAGACGCTTGAAGAAGGCGGGCATCCCGCTCCCAAAACGCCGATGGACATTTCCGACATCAAGTACGCGCGCAGCGGCGACCTCAACATCGCCTACCAGCGCTTCGGGTCGGGCCCCGACGTGGTCATGATTCCGGGGCTTGTCTGCAACGTCGAGCTTTCCTGGGAGCACGAGGTCTATCGCCGATCGCGCGAGCGCATCGGCAAGTACCTTCGAGTCCTCGAGTTCGACAAGCGGGGCATTGCCAGCTCCGACCGCTTCGACCAGGCGCCCACCCTCGAGCAGCGGATCGACGACATCAAGGCCGTCATGGACGCCGAAGGGATCGAGCGCGCGCACATCATCGGCGTTTCGGAGGGCGGCATGATGGGGCAGCTCTTCGCTGCCATGCACCCCGAGCGCGTCGATCGGCTGATCCTCGTGAACTCCATGATCGGCGCCTCGGCTCTCGGCAACCTCCGCAGGCACGAGGACGATCCCCCGATGTCCCGGAAGGCCGTGTTCGAACGCTTCACCCGGATGATGGACGGATGGGGACGCGAGCCCGAGCACTTCGTCGATCTCTTCGCTCCGAGCAAGAACGACGACCCGGCCTTCATTCGATGGGTCGGGCGCTTCCAGCGGCAGACGTGCAGCCCAGCCGACATCCGGCGTCAGTTCGCGAGCGTCCTCGGTCTCGACGCCAACGATCGTCTCGGAGACATCCGGGCGCCCACGCTTGTCGTCAACGTGGTCGGCGACCGGGCGATTGCTCCAGCGTTTGGCCGCTATCTGGCCGAACACATTCCCGGGGCGCGGTACCTGCAGTTTCCAGGGGAGGACCACCTCTGCTGGATCATGTCGAACTGGCGTGAGCTGACCGACGTCTTGGTCGAGTTCGTGACGGGCCGCGCACCGGTTGCGCGGAGCGAGCGGCACTTCGCCACCGTACTCTTCACCGACCTCGTGAACTCGACCGCTCGCTCGGCGGAGGTCGGCGACGAGGCTTGGCGCGGAATGCTCGATCGCCACGACCAGATCGCCTGGCATGCGGTCGACCGCCATGCCGGGAAGCTGGTGAAGAACATGGGCGACGGCCTGCTCATGACCTTCACGTCCCCCTCCGCCGCGTTGGCCTGTGCGACCGAACTCGTGCGTGATCTCGGAGACGCCGGCTTGAGCGTGCGTGCGGGCCTTCATGCGGGTGAGATCGTGGTGCGCGAGGACGGCGACGTGTCCGGCCTGGCGGTAAATCTCGCCGCGCGCGTGCAGCAGGCGGCTTCGGGCGGCGCCACCTGGGTGTCGTCCACGGTCCGCGATCTGCTGCTCGGTGGGGATTGGTCCTTCGTCGAGCGCGGCGAGCACGAGCTCAAGGGCATCGACGGCGCATGGCGGCTTTACGAGCTGGTGACTCGCTAGCGATTCGGAAGCTAGGATCAGCTCGCTGGCGTGCCCTTTGTTCGTACCGCTGGCCGAGGACGAGTCGACGGATCGGGAGAGCCTTCGCGCCGCGTACCGGACCGCGTCTGCCGCCACTCGCGGAGCTCTCACGGCAGAGATCGAGGAGCTTAATCTTCTCGTGGCCGAAGGACTCGACGAGTCGTGAAGATCCGCCGCGGTGTTCTTTATCTGGCGGACTTGAGTCCTCGCCTCGGCACGGAGCCAGGCAAGACGCGGCCGGTGCTTGTCGTTCAGACCGACCTGCTCAACGAAACCGGTCACCCGTCCAC
>JBHEOD010000135.1:3083-9601 GCA_046261745.1 Binatia bacterium | reverse complement strand
TCCACAGGTTGAACGTTCCCGTCACCAGCAGGATGGCGAAGCACGCCCAGGCCACGGTGCGGAAGCGGCCGGCCGTCTCGCGAAGCAGCCGCGCAGGCTCGGTGCTCGAGCCGCTGCGCAGCCAGGGCACCACGACGAGCATCAGGAAGAAGAGCCCGCCGGCCCAGATCGTCGCCGCCATCACGTGGAGCCATACGGAAGCCAGATACAGCGTGAACATGCGGTCCTCCCGGAACGCCCGGAACGCCCGGCGCGCCCCTACTCTTCCAACCCCAGCCGCTTCGCCATGTGAAACAGGTTGCTGCGGTGCATGCCCAGCACCCGCGCGGCCGCCGCCCAGTTGCCGCGGTGATCGGCCAGCGCCCGGCGGATCATGCGGCGCTGGAAGTCGTCCACGGCCTCGCGCAGCGAAAGATTCTGCGGCGCCGGCGTATTCGAGTCGAGAACGCTAGCGGTCGCAGCATGCCCGTTGCCGACCTCGCCGACGTCCGCCTCCGTGACCACCACCAACTCGCCGCTGCCCGAACGCGAGGAAGCGCGCAGCACCGCGCGATAGATCTGGTTCTCCAGCTCGCGCACATTGCCGGGCCAGCTTCCTCGCTTGAGCACGGCCTGCGCATCGCCGCTGACACGAATCGCGCCGGTTCCGAGGCGCTGCCGCGCGCGATCGGCGAAATGCCCCGCCAGTTCCACAATGTCCTCGGCATGCTCGCGAAGAGGAGGCACCTCGACGCGGCCGACGTCGAGGCGATGGAAGAGATCTGCACGAAAGCGACCGGCGGCCACTTCCGCTTCGAGGTTTCGATTGGTGGCGGCGAGCACGCGCACGTCCACGTGGTAGGGATGATCGGTTCCGACCGCCTGCACTTCGCCTTCCTGCAGCGCGCGCAGCAGTTTTGGCTGGATGTGCAGCGGCAGTTCGCCGATCTCGTCGAGGAACAAGGTCGCGCCGTCGGCGACGCGGAACTTCCCCAGCCGTTCCTCGTCGGCGCCGGTGAATGCGCCCTTTCGGTGACCGAACAGCTCGCTCTCGGCGATCGACTCGGGCAGCGCGGCACAGTTGACGTACACTAGCGGCTGCTCGGAGCGCGCCGAACGGCTGTGCAGCATCCGCACCACCAGCTCTTTGCCGGTTCCGGTCTCGCCGGTGACGAGCACCGGAAACTCCGAGCGCGCGACCAGGTCGATCTCCTTCAGCAGCCTCGCGATTCTCTCGCTGCGCCCGACCAGCAGTCCGCCCTGCAGGTCGAGCGCCTCCTTGACCATCTCGCGCACGACGATCCCCTGGCGGCGCGAGTGCTGCTCGAGCGCGTGAATGAGGGCTGCCGTGCGCATCGCGGCTGCCGCCAGCGCGCCGAGGTGCGCGAGGAAACTCTCTTCGATGTCGTCGAACGCGTTCGGCGTCAGTGCATCGACGGTGAGCGCGCCGACCAGTTCTCCCTCGACGATCAGTGGAAGCCCCGCACACGAATGCACGCGATGGCCGGTCAATCCGCCAATCAGGCCGTCGTACGGATCCGGCAGCGAACTGGCAGCCGGGAAGACGGTGGGCACGGTGGCGCGGCAGATGATGTCGAGGCGCGGATTCGCGTCGCGAGGGAAGCGGCGGCCGAGCACATCGGCGGAGACGCCGCGCGCCGCCAGCGGAACGAGGTCGTGTCCGTCGAGGCGCAGCAGCACGGCGGCGTCCGCCGGAAGCGCGCGCATCACGGCGTCGACCAGGCGCTGGGCGCGATCCTTCGAGGTGAGCGATGCACTCATGTCGAGGGCGATCGGAAGCAGGTCGTCGAGGTGGGGCCGTGTTGTCATTGCAGCAACGTGTTGTCGTTATCACACGCTGGTGGGCGAGTGGAAACGACAACGGACAGAACCTAACTAGCTGATTTTCCAACGCTCGGAACCACGGCACGCTCCCTGCTTTGGGGGACAGCATCCTGAGAGGAGAGTCCCCCATGATCGAAACCGAAACCGAACTTACCCCACAGCGGCGTCTCGCCGAGCTGGCCACCACGCGGCCCGGCGCGTCGCGCGTCTTCCAGCGCCACCACCTCGACTTCTGCTGCGGCGGCCAGCGCGACCTCGCCAGCGCGTGCACCGACAAAGGCCTCGACCCGAACGCCGTGCTCGCCGAGATCGCGGCCGAGTCCGAGCGCCCCAATGCATTCGAGCGCTGGGACGAGCGCGCGGCCGGCGACCTCATCGAGCACATCCTGACACGCTTCCACGAGCCGCATCGGGCCGAACTCGTGCGCCTCCTCGCGCTGGCCCGCAAGGTCGAGCGCGTGCACGGCGACAAGCCGACCTGTCCTCGCGGGCTGGGCCTCCATCTCGCGCGCATGCAGGACGAGCTCGAGCAGCACATGCGCAAGGAAGAGCAGGTGCTGTTCCCGCTGATCCAGTCTGGCCGCGGACGCATGGCGCGCATGCCGGTGCAGGTGATGGAAGAAGAGCATCGCGATCACGCCCGCAACCTGGCCGAGCTGGACGTGCTCACCAGCGACTACACACCGCCGGCCGAGGCGTGCACCAGCTGGCGTGCGCTGTACCTCGGCCTCTTCGAACTCAAGCAGGAGCTGATGCTCCACATCCACCTCGAGAACAACGTGTTGTTCCCGAAGGCGCTCTACGGGGAGGACTGATCATGAGAGGCAACAAGTTGCGGTGGGCCGGTCTGGTTTCTGTCGTGGGCGGCGGATTCCTGATTCTTGGTTTCTTCGGACGCGAGATCTATCGGCAGGCGCCGCCGATTCCCACGTCCGTCGTCACCGAATCCGGGCGGACGCTGATGACGGGCGAGCAGATCCTCGACGGACAACAGGTGTGGCAAAGCATTGGCGGTCAGCAGATCGGTTCGATCTGGGGCCACGGCGCGTACCAGGCGCCTGACTGGTCGGCCGACTGGCTGCACCGCGAAGCCGTCGCGCTGCTGGAAGTGTGGAGCCGGCGAGACCACGGCGTCGAGCTGGCGGCTCTGTCCGCCGAACAGCGCGGCGCGCTGGAAGAGCGGCTACCGCGCGAGCTTCGCACCAATTCGCTCGACCCGACAACTGGCGTGCTCATCGTCAGCGACGCGAGGGCCGAGGCGATGGCGGCCAGCGCCGCGCACTACAGCGCGCTCTTCGGCGGCGACGCGAGCCTGGACGGACTGCGTAGCAACTACGCGCTGCACGACAACGCGATCACCGACCCGGTGCGACTGGAGCGACTCAGCAACTTCTTCTTCTGGACGTCGTGGGCCTGCGTCACGAATCGGCCGGGGGAGACCTTCAGCTACACGAACAACTGGCCTCACGAACCGCTGGTCGGCAACGAGCCGACCGCCGCCAACGTGGTGTGGTCGATCGTCAGCATCGTGCTTCTTCTGGCCGGCATCGCGGTGATCGCCTGGTTCCACTCGGTGGCCAAGGCCGACGACGCGCCGCTCGTGGTCCCCGAGCGCGACCCGCTGGCGCGCCTGGTTCCCACTCCGTCGATGCGCGCAATCGGCAAGTACGTTGCGGTGGTCGTGGCGCTGTTCGCCGGCCAGGTGATGCTGGGAGCGCTGCTCGCGCACTACACGGTGGAGGGCGACTCGTTCTACGGCCTGAACCTCACTCTGCTGCTGCCGTACGCGATCGCGCGCACGTGGCACATCCAGCTCGCGATGTTCTGGATCGCCACCGCGTTTCTTGCGGCTGGGCTCTTTCTTGCGCCGGTGATTGGCGGACGCGAGCCGCGCTTCCAGCGTCTCGGCGTCAACGTGCTGTTTGGCGCGCTACTCGTCGTGGTCGTCGGCTCGCTGGCCGGCGAGTGGTTCTCGATCAAGCAGTACTTCACCAACCTGACCGCAGGCTTCTGGTTCGGGCACCAGGGCTACGAGTACGTCGACCTCGGTCGCTTCTGGCAGATCGCGCTCTACGTCGGGCTGCTCCTGTGGCTGGTGCTGATGCTGCGCGGCATGTGGCCGGCGCTGCGCGCAAAAACCGAGCAGCATGAGATCATCAGCCTGCTGACGGCGTCGGTTGTCGCGATCGGCCTGCTGTACGGGTCGGGCCTGTTCTACGGCGCGCGCTCGAACCTCGCGGTGGCCGAATACTGGAGGTGGTGGGTGATCCACCTGTGGGTGGAAGGCTTCTTCGAAGTCTTCGCCACTGGCGCGATGGCCTTCCTGTTCACGAGCCTCGGGCTGGTTCGGACGACCGTGGCCACGCGCGCGTTCCTCGCCGCTACGACGATCTTCCTGCTCGGCGGCATTCCCGGCACGTTCCACCACCTGTACTTCAGCGGCACACCGGTTTCGGTCAGCGCCATCGGCGCGGTCTTCAGCGCGCTCGAGGTGGTTCCGCTTGTGTTGATCGGCGGGGAGGCGGTCGAGACACTGCGCCTGCAGCACAAGGCCGAGTGGATGGTCACCTACCGCTGGCCAATCATGTTCTTCGTCGGCGTCGCGTTCTGGAACCTGGTGGGCGCCGGCCTGTTCGGCTTCCTGATCAACCCGCCGATCGCGCTGTACTACCTGCAGGGGCTCAACACGACACCCGTCCACGCGCACACCGCGCTGTTCGGCGTCTACGGCCTGCTCTCGCTCGGCCTGTGCCTGCTCGTGCTTCGCAAGCTCGGCACCGACCAGCCGTGGCGCGAAGGCGTGCTCGCGTACTCCTTCTGGGCGATGAACATCGGACTCGGGCTGATGGTGGCGCTGAGCCTGCTGCCGATCGGCATCGCGCAGGCCTGGGCGAGCGTGGAGACCGGCCTGTGGTACGCGCGCAGCGCGGAGTTCCTGCAGGAACCGTTGCTGCAGAATCTGAGGTGGATGCGCATGGTGGGCGACACCATCTTCATCAGCGGGATGCTCTCGTTCGTGTGGTTCACGATCGGGCTGAAGACGGGGTGGTCGTACGAGACGGCGCCCGAAGAGTGGACGGCGGAGGCTGAGGCCGCCTGACGGCATCCCACATGCAGAGTCCACGTCGTGCGGCGGAGTCCATCGGGCTTCGCCGCACGACCTCGCGCGCGGAGCATCTCTTCGATGAATCTGCGCGGCCCGGTCTACCGCCGGCGAGTGGGAACAGCCGGGTTATGCGTTGCAGGAATTTGGCACTAGAGAACGTCATGGACTTCGAACATTCCGACAAGGCCAGGGCCTACATTCCTCTGGTCGAACGCTTCGTGCGCGAGCGCGTGGTGCCGAACGAACAGACCTACCTCGACCAGCTTTCGGGCTCCGACGACTGGCGGAAATGGCGCGTGCCACCCATCGTCGAGGAGCTCAAGACCGAAGCCAAAGCCGCCGGACTCTGGAACCTCTTCCTGCCTGACGAGCAGTACGGCGCCGGCCTCGACAATCGCGACTATGCACCAATTGCCGAGATCACCGGACGCAGCTTTCTCGCGCCCGAGGTCTTCAACTGTGCAGCGCCCGACACCGGCAACGCCGAAGTGCTCGTGCGCTACGGCAGCGACGAACAGAAGCATCAATGGCTGGAGCCGCTGCTCGCCGGCGAAATACGCTCCGGCTTCTCGATGACCGAGCCTGCCGTCGCCTCGAGCGACGCCACCAACATGAAGGCGACCTGCGAAGTCACAGGCGACGAGGTGGTGCTCAACGGCCAGAAGTGGTGGACCAGCGGCGCCGGAGATCCGCGCTGCAAGTTCCTCATCTTCATGGGCGTCACCGACCCGTCGGCCGACCGTCACCAGCGTCACTCGATGGTGCTGGTGCCCGTCGACACGCCCGGTGTGAAGATCCTGCGCATGCTGCCCGTCTTCGGCCATCTCGGCGAGCCGCACGGACACGCCGAGATCCTGTTCGACAACGCGCGACTGCCGAAATCGAGCATCATCGCTGGCCCGGGACGCGGATTCGAAATTGCGCAGGGCCGCCTCGGGCCCGGACGCATCCACCACTGCATGCGCGCCATCGGCGCTGCCGAACGCGCGCTGGAAAGATTATGCCGGCGCGCGCTCGGACGCGTCGCGTTCGGAAAGCCGCTGGCCAACCTGGGCGGCAACCGTGACATCATCGCGAACAGCCGCATGGCGATCGATCAGGCGCGGCTGCTGACGCTGAAGGCGGCATGGGCGCTCGACCGGTTCGGCACGCTCGGAGCGCTGACCGACATATCGGCTATCAAGGTGATTGCGCCGAACGTGCTGCAGAACGTGGTCGATGCCGCGATTCAGATTCACGGCGGCGAAGGAATGACCGACCCCGAGCTGTCGCGGTTGTTCGGAATGGCGCGGGCCCTGCGCATCGCCGACGGGCCCGACGAGGTGCATCGGGGGATGGTGGCGAGGCTGGAACTGAACAAGTACGCGTGAGGTCAGCGGACAGCAGCGTGGACGCCAAAAGGCCCAGAGTTGGAGCGGGCAGAGGCCGCCAGAGCAGCGCCCGGCCCGTTCGACAACCTAAGTATGCGGATTTGCTGATATTCGTTTCCTGCCCCTTCCCTGCGTGTGACTGTTTTCGCCGTTTCTTCGGCGAAAACCGTTAAAAGTCGGCCCCGTAGAGCCTCCGAGAGGCGCTGAAATCGGCGGGG
>JBHEOD010000135.1:0-3073 GCA_046261745.1 Binatia bacterium | reverse complement strand
ACACGAAGTCGCGTGATCAGGTTCGACCGAAGTGATCACAGACCCGTCATCGTCGGGTCTTTTGTCCCGAGGCAAAGCACCGTAGTCGATCCCATGCCGTACGATGTCGAGCGCTACTTCGCGCTGGCCGATTGCGGAGTGCTCGCGCGCGACGACCGTGTCGAGCTACTCGAGGGGCTCATCGTCGCGATGCCGCCGCAGGCGCCGATGCATGCGGCCATCGTCGGGCAGGTGGAAAAGGACTCTCCGCGTTTCCCGATCTGGATGTCGAAGCCGCCGAGCTGTTTCTCGACGATTGATTCGCCGACACCCGGCGTTGGCATCCGGCGTGGTCCATGGATCACTCGGCAGTAGTGCGTTCACACGTGTTGACGTCCGCGCGTCCTCGCAGTCCGACTGCTGGGCAACACCTCCAGGTTCATCCCATCGCTGTGATGACCGTACCCTTGCCTATCTCGGCCCGGCGGCCCAAGATGCGGCCATGAGCGATGCGGGCCCGGAGTCTGGGCACATCAGTGTGCAGCGCTACTTCGAGATGGGAGAGTGCGGGATCCTGTCTCCGGAGGACAGGGTGGAACTACTGGACGGCCTCATCGTAGCGATGGCCCCTCCATCTCCGCCTCACGACTCCGTGGTAAACCACGTCCAGTACGTGCTGCTGCAAAAACTCGGTTTCCATGTTGCCATCCGTGTCCAGTCCTCGTTTCTCGCCGGGGACACGAGCGTCCTTCAGCCTGATATCGCCGTCGTTCCAGGCAGACCGGTCAACTACTTTCGTCGCCACCCGGGTCAAGCCCACTTGATCGTCGAAGTCGCGCAGAGCTCCGTAAGCCAGGACCGCCACACCAAGTCGGCGATCTACGCCAGGGCCGGAGTTCCCTGCTACTGGATTGTCAACGTGCGCGACCACTGCGTCGAAGTGTACCGCGAACCCGATCGGTGGAAGTCCCGCTACGACAGCCTCACGCGCGCGACGGGGAGCGATCTTCTCGCGATCGACGCGTTTCCAGACGTGACCTTTCAGCCGGACGAGCTGCTGCCACCTTCGCTGGCCGGCGATCTCGGCGACGACACGCCGGAGTGAGCAATGCCGGACGTCGTTCCGGCGCCGCGGCGATGCTGAGCTCACGCGAGCTTTACGGCGTTGCAGCGGTTTTTTGCGCGTCTAGTCCTTGGCGGTCTGGGGCCAGCGCTGCGGCACGCGCACCAGCTTGGAGACGTCGTAGCCCATGCCTGCAATCAACGCCCGATATCGTCCGTACTCGGCTTCGCTCATCTGCGGCTGCCGTGACATCAGCCAGACGAGATCGCGCTTGTTGCGACCAACGATGGTCACGGAGTAGTCCGACTCGAGATACACGATGCGATACTCCCCCTTGATCGGCCAGAGGAACTGCATGCCCCACAGCGCGTTGTTCGATCCCTCGCGCACAT
The DNA here is from genome assembly GCA_046261745.1 of Binatia bacterium. Taxonomy (GTDB): domain Bacteria; phylum Desulfobacterota; class Binatia; order UBA1149; family CAITLU01; genus DATNBU01. Next base: position 1,639 of record JBHEOD010000135.1, on the reverse strand, counting down.
AGCCGGTGGGTGTGTAGAGCTTCTCCTTGCCGTCGAAAGAATCCTTGCGAAACGTGAACATGGTGGCCACCTTGCCGTCGTCGGTCAGCCTGTAGTTCTCGACCTGGTTGTGTCCGCCGCGGTCGATGAAGGTGGGCACGTGCGCAATTACGTACCAATCGCCCATGAAACGTGGCAGTTCCACGCGCGGGACGAGCGGGATCGGATCGAGAGAACTTTCCATCATGGTGCAACCTGATAGCAGAAAGAGAAGAACGGCTGCTGCTCGCATCACACGATTTCCATGGGACAAACTTGATCCCGACTCCTGACCTTGTCGAATGCGACGTGACGCGGCTGAGGGTTGCGCGAGACGAAGTCCGTGATGCGTCACCTACGCGATCGGGGATCGCGGGAGTGCGGGACCACATCTAATCGCGCGGCTACGCGACCCATCCAATCGCGCGGCTACGCGACCCATCCGATCGCGCGGCTACGTCGCGACCCATCGAATCGCGCGGCTACGCCGCGAACCCATCGGATCGCGCGGCTACGCCGCGCTTAAAGCCGCTGCCCGTTCGCGGAGCATTGTGGGCGTGCCGAACATCTGCCGGTTGTACCCGGCGCGCTTGAACCACAGTTGCATGTCGCATTCCCACGTGAAGCCCATGCCGCCGTATACCTGCACGCAGGTGGTGGTGGCCTCGGTGGCAACTTCGGTGGCGTGACTCTTGAGCAGCGCGGCCATTGCGGGTGCGTCGGCGCGCTTCTCGTCCCATGCGAACGCTGCGTACCACAGCAGCGAGCGCACCGGCTCCACCTCGGCGAACACTTCGGCGCACATGTGCTTGACGGCCTGGAACGAGCCGATCAGCCTTCCGAACTGCTCACGCGTGAGCGCGTACTTGACGGCTTCGTGAAGCGAGCGCTCCGAAGCTCCGAGCGAATCGGCGGCGAGACAGACACGCGCCGCATCGATCGCGCGCTCGAGCACCGCCGCGCCGTCGGGAATGTCGAAATGCGTGGCAGCGTCCACGACGACGTCGTCGAAGAACACCTCGCCCACGCGGCGCGTGTCGTCGACCGTCGCAAGCGGATCCACTCGCAGGCCGGCAGCCGTGCGCGAAACGAGGTGAAACTCCGGCGCCTCGGCGCTTCCGCACTGCACCACGAACGCATCGGCGCTCATCGCGTCGGGCACGAACATCACGCTACCGCGCAGCTTGCCGGCGCGCGGGGAAGGCGCCCCGAGAATCACGGACACCAGTGCCTTGCCTTCGGCGATGCGCGGCAGCCATTCGCGCTTCCTCGCGTCGCCGCGCGAAGCGGCCAGCAGCAGCGGGGCGAGCACCGCGGCGCTGTGAAACGAGAACGGCGTGGCGGCGTTACCGAGTTCTTCTGCGGCCAGCGCCGCATCGAGCAGGCCGAGCCCGGTGCCGCCGAATTCCTCCGGCACGAGAATGCCGGTGACGCCCTGCTCGCCGAGCTGCGCAAGGAGCGCGGCGTCGTGCCCGCCGGGGCTTTCCATGATGGAGCGAACCCGCTCGGTGGGAACGCGCTCGGCAAGGAAGCCGCGCAGCGACTGCTGAAAGAGGGACTGATCGTCGGAGAGGCCGAAGTCCATTACTTTGCCACCTTCGCCGCCTTGGGCTCGCGAGGC
>JBHEOD010000134.1:256-9762 GCA_046261745.1 Binatia bacterium | reverse complement strand
GAGCTCAGGGCATCGTGCGCACCGCGCGCGCGAAATGGGCAGCGGTCTTGAAGTCCCCCGCGATCGGCGTCGCGGTCACTGCGAAATTCACGTAGTACGCCCCGGTAGGCGCGGCGGCGCGCGTCGAATTCGTCCAGTACAGACTCGACGGGTTGGGCAGGAAGATTGGATCCACGATGCAAGGGGCTGCTCCGCATCCCGGCACCATCAGGCCCTTCAGCTCGTCCACGGTCGCGACACGCCAGTCGCAATGGCCGGCAAAACAATTGAGTGTCGTCTTCGTCGGATCGTCGACTGTTCCGTTGAGTTTGAAGAGGAAGTCGGAATAGAGCGTTCCCGACTGCGTGGAATTGCTCGCGCCGACGGCCCAAGTGTAGAGGTTGTCCGCGTCGTGGGCGTTGGCCAGATTGGCGATTCCGTTGGAATTTTCTCCCACTCGAGCCCGGTCTGGTGATCGAGGATGGTCGTGCCGATGTCCTCGAACCTCGTCGCGTTGCAGGCGGAGGTATCGAAACTGCATCCGGGCGCGCACGCGAGTGTGCCGTTGAAAAAGCCCTGGGTCGCACAGGTCTCGCCGTCAAGGTCGCCTACATCGCAATCCTCGCCGCCATCGATGATCCCGTCACCGCAAAGGCCGGTCGGCGGCAGGCTTCCTCCCGACAGAAGCAGCGCCACCGTCGATTCGTACTCATCGGTCAGGTCGCGAATATCGGCAACGTCCATCTCACTGGGGCAGATCCCAACGCCGGCCTGCTCCTCGAGCTTGGGGAACTTGGCATTGAATTTCTCCACACACTTGGAGAAATCGGGGGAGAGCATTTTGAGCAGACCTTTGGACTCGGCCTTGAGCAGGCACGATGCGTAGACGGCAGTTGCCTTGAGCTTGCCGGACTCACAGCGAACATCGGGGGCCAATGCTGCGGCCGCACCAGAGACGGTCGTGGCGAGCAACGCAGTCGCCGCCGCCACCACGAACTTCGTGTTCCTGAACATGAGTTTCTCTCCCTGGGCCAAGTGGTCTGCGGGCACCCTCTCGACCGTCGCCAGAGCGTAGGCCGCCTCGGGGTGGCTGGCAAGACTCGAAGTCTTTGGTGACTCGTAAAAGGTGCACCGCGGCACCCGCAATCGCGCATTCTTTTTTGTGGAGGGGGGCGGTCAGGCGGCGGCGTAACGGCGCAGGAAGCTCTGCCACGTCCGTGCGAGCCCCTCATCGAAGTCCACCAGTACCTCATATCCGAGCCGTGTCTTCGCCGGTTCGATGTCGGCCAGGCTGGCACGCACGTCCCCAACCCTCGCCTCGATGTGACGCCGCTCAATCGGTGCACCCAAGGCCCCCTGCAGCGCATCGGCGATGTCAACCAGCGAATAGCTGCCTCCGCAGGCGATGTTGTAGACTTCCCCGTCCACTCCCTCCGCGGTCGCCGCGAGCAGGTTGGCCGAAACCACGTTGTCGACGTAGGTGAAATCGCGCGACTGCAGACCATCCCCGTGAATGACCAACGGTTCGCCTCGCATGGCCCAGTCCATGAACTTGGGGATGACCGCCGCGTAGGCCGAGTCGGGCCGCTGATTCTCGCCGAATACGTTGAAGTAGCGTAGCGAGACGGTCGGCAGTCCGTAGACGCGCCAGAATGCGCGTGTGTAGCTCTCGGCCGCCTGCTTGGTGACGGCATACGGCGAAACAGGATCGGTGGGCATGCCCACCCGCTTCGGGATCTCGGTGTTGGCACCGTAGACGGACGATGAGGACGAGAACACCACGCGCTCGGCGCCGGCGTCTCGCGCCGCGACCAGCACGTTGAGGGTGCCGCCGATGTTGACGTCGTTGCTCGTCTCCGGATCCTCGACCGAGCGCGGAACGGACCCCAGGGCCCCGAGGTGCAGCACATGCGTCGCGCCCTGCGCCGCCTTCCGAACGGCCTCGGCGTCGCGCAGGTCGCCGCGAACCACGTCCACCCTGCCCGCGAACGCCTCAAGGTTTCTCTCGAGACCCGTCGCAAAACTGTCGAACACACGGACGGCCTCTCCACGCCCCACGAGTTCGCCGACGATGTGCGAGCCGATGAATCCAGCGCCGCCGGTAACGAGCCAGAGCTTGCTCAGGACCGTGTCCTCGGCGTGCGGTCGGCCTCGAGGCGAACCCAGTGCGCATCACTCGGCTTGATCCGTTCCGACGGCGGCATGCGGTCGAGCGCGTTGAACTTGAAGATGAACCACAGTGCAGCCACGCCGTCGCGCCACGTGATCTTCTTGCCCGCATCGTAGTCGCGACCCCAGTACGAGATCGGTACCTCGAAAATCCGGCAGCGCATCTGCGCCACCCTGGCGGTGACTTCCGGCTCAAAACCGAAGCGGTCCGTGGTCAGGCGCATGCGCTGAACGACCTCGCGGCGGAACACCTTGTAGCCCGTCTCCATGTCGGTGAGGTTGAGGTTGGTCATCACGTTCGACAGCAACGTGAGGAGTTGGTTGCCGAGTTGATGCCAGAAGAACAGCACGCGGTGCGGCCCGCCGAGGAAGCGCGATCCGTACACGACGTCGGCCACGCCCTGGAGGATCGGCTCGAGGAGCACAGGGTACTCCATGGGGTCGTATTCCATGTCGGCGTCCTGCACGACGACCACGTCTCCGGTTGCCGCCGCCAGCGCAGTGCGGATGGCCGCGCCCTTGCCGCGGTTGATCTCGTGGAAGAACACCTTGAGCGAAGGGTCCTCGGCCGCAATGGTCTTGAGAAGGTCTCTCGTCCCGTCGCGCGAGCAATCGTCCACGAGGATGATCTCGGTCTTGACCGGCACCGCGCGCACGCGCGCGATCACGTTCTCCACGGTGTGGAATTCGTTGTAACAGGGAATCAGCACCGAAACGGTGAACTCTTGCTCGCTCATGACACTCCTGTGCGGCGGCGGCCGCACGCGATCTCGTGCGGCCGCTGCCGCACGTTGTTCCGCGCGGCCGCGGCCGCACTCCTGTTGCATGTCGCCCGGCGCGCTCGCCGCCATGCTGCCAGCGACGATGTCATCGCCACCTCGCCATGATCTTGCGCGGCTCCGTCTCCGGCTTCCCCCAGCGGTCGCGGAAATGCCACAACCCCGCGAGAAAACCTCCCGCCCAGCACTGGTGAATGAGCACCAAAGCGAGCCACAGTCTCGCCTGCTCAGCCGGCTCGCGGGCACTCCTGACCGCCACAACCGCGAGGATGCCCGCGTACAATGCCACGATGCCGAGCGCGGTCCACAGCGCGGGATGCCAAAGAAGCCCGATAAGGCCGAGCAGCGCGATCGTGAGCTGGAAGGCCGGCGGGATGAAGTGACGCAGGCTCATCTGGCGCGGATGCTTCTGCAGCACGCGAACCTTCCACACGCCGTACTGCCAGAACTGGCGGGCCAGCGCCGTCCACGACTCGCGATTCTGGTACAGCGACTTCATGGACGGGGAAACCACGATGCGGCCGCCTGCCTTGCGGATACGGTAGCTCAGTTCGTCGTCCTGGTTGCGCACCAGTTCCTCGTCGAAGAGACCGACCTCCTCGAAGACGCGGCGAGGCCACATGCCCATGTACACGGTGTCGCACTCGGTCTCCTCGTTCGCGAAATGGAACGTGGCGCCGATGCCGAATCGCGATTCCATGGCCGAAGCAATCGCCTCGGCGATCGGGCTTCCCCCGCGACAGACCATCGGACCGCCGACGTTGCTGGCGCCGGTGCGTTCGAGCAACCCGATGCCGCGGCGCAGGTAGTCGCGCTCGATCACTGTGTGCGCGTCAATGCGTGCAATGACTTCTCCGCGCGCCGCAGCGATCGCAAGATTGAGGCCGGTTGGCACGATCAGGCCGGGATTGGAGATCACCCGTACGCGGTGATCGCGGGCAGCAAGCTCGGCCAGCATGGCTGCCGACGCATCGGTGGACATGCCGTCGGCCACCAGCACTTCCATCTGGTCGGACGGGTAGTCCTGATTGAGGACGCTGCCGAGGCAACGATCGATCCACGCCGCCTCGTTGCGCATCGGGACAATCACACTGACGAAAGGCAAGTTCATGCGAGCGCGGCCTCGTACACCGCGACCGTCGCGGCAACCATGGCGGGAATCGAGAAGCGTTCGACCGCCGCGCTCCGCGCCAGGCGACCCATCTTTGCCGCGCGCGCGGGATCGGCTGCCAGTTCGAGCGAAGCCGAGGCGATTCCGGCAGCGTCGCCCGCTTCGACGAGGATCCCGGTCACGCCGTCATCGATCACTTCCGGAGTGCCGCCAACGCGGGTGGCCACGACCGGCAGGCCGGCAGCCAAAGCCTCGAGCACCACGTTGGGCGTGCCCTCCCAGTCGGATGTGAGCCAGAACTGGTCGAGGCCGGCGTAAAAATCAGGAACGTCACTGCGCGTCCCGGGCAGCGACACGATGCCGACAAGGCCGCGCTCGGCCACCTCCGCCTCGAACCGGCCGCGCAGGGAGCCGTCCCCGACGATCTCGAACCTTGCATCGGGTCTTGCGGCCAGTACGAGCGCCGCGGCGTCCAGGAATACGCCGAGATTCTTCTGCTTCTCGATGCGGCCGACGGTGCCGATGCGAAGGCCGTCATGAGGCCGGCGCGGCAGTCCGAATCGTTCGGTATCGACGCCGTTCAGCACCACGCACGTGCGATCCGGCGGCGCACCGTAGTAGCTCTGCGCGTAGCGCTCCATCTCGCAGGAATTGCAGATCACGCGTGCGGATGCACGAAACGCCGCCTTCAGCAGCACTCGTCTCAGCGGATTCGCCTCTGGCTTGCAGTTGCGCGCCGATGTCACGAGCCGCACCCCTGCCAGCGCGCGCGAAGCGAGCCATGCGTAGCCGCTGGCCAGAAACAGGAACGAGTGCACGACCTCGACGCCGTCGTCGACGAGCGCGCGACGCAGCGCCCTCACGCGCGAGACGTCGAAGCTGCCGCGCGACGGCATCACCCTGAGCGTCACGCCTGCTTCGCGCAGCCGGGAGCCGTACGGTTCCGCGCTCGCGGACAGGCAGTAGACGAAAGGATCCGCGAAAGCGGCCAGCGCACGCGCGAGTTCGAAGAGCTGGCTCTCGGCTCCACCATAGGTAAGCTGGCCGATCACCAGGCCGATACGCCTTCGGCCGGCAGCCGCCGGCTTCCCGCCTCTTGTGCCCCGCTGTGCATCCACCCCTTTCGTTCGCGGCCGCATCGGCTGTCAGACGCGCAGGATGTGATCCCCGGCGATGCCCTTGAAGGCATTGCGCGTGTCAATGAGAAGGCGAGCTGCCCCAGCAATGGCAGGACGATCGAAGGCCGTGTGATCGGTCAGCAGCAGCACGGCGTCGGCCGCTGCGATGGTGTCCGCGTCGGTCGTGACGCTATGCAGCGTCGTTCCGCGCAGCTCTACCTCGGCCACGAACGGATCCGAGAAGGTTATGTCCGCCCCCTTGTCGAGCAGCAACGCCATCACGTCGAGGGCCGGCGACTCTCGCACGTCGTCAACGTCGCGCTTGTACGCCACCCCGAGCGCCAGGATGCGCGAACCGCGCAGGGACTTGCTGCGGTCGTTGAGCGCATCCATCACCTTGGAGGCCACGAACTCGGGTTTCTGGGCATTGATCTGGCCGGCCAGCTCGATGAAGCGCGGCTCGAACCCCTCCGCCCTCGCCTTCCACGTCAAGTACAGGGGGTCGACCGGGATACAGTGGCCGCCGAGCCCGGGCCCCGGATAGAACGGCATGAACCCGAACGGCTTGGTGGCCGCCGCGTCGATGACCTCCCACACGTCGATGCCGAGGTGATCGCACATCATCGCCATCTCGTTGGCGAGCGCGATGTTGACACTGCGAAAAGTGTTCTCGAGCAACTTGACCATCTCGGCCACGCGCGGGGAACTCACCATCACGACGTTGTCGATGCAGCGGCCGTAGAGGGCACGCGAGGCACGGCTCGCCAGCGGCGTGCAGCCGCCGACCACCTTGGGGATGCTGCGCGTGTCGTAGAGCTTGTTGCCGGGGTCCGTGCGTTCCGGGGAGAACGCCACTTCAACGTCCTTGCCGGGTTCGAGACCGGCCGCGCGCAATCTCGGCAGCACGATCTCGTCGGTGGTTCCGGGATAGGTAGTGCTCTCGAGGATCAGCAACTGGCCGGGCCGCATGTGCGGGATCAGGCTGTCGATTGCACCGATGACGTACGAGAGGTCGGGCTCGCGCGTCTTGCGTAGCGGCGTGGGCACGCAAATGTTGATCGTGTCGACGTCGGAGATGGCAGCGAAGTCGCTGGTCGCCTCGAGCAGGCCGTCACTGACGAGCTTCTCGACGCGCTCGGTCGGGACATCCAGGATGTACGAACGGCCGGCGTTGATCGCGTCGACCTTCGTGCGCGAAACGTCGATTCCCGTCACCCGCAATCCAGACGTCGCAAACTCGACGGCAAGCGGCAGGCCCACATACCCGAGTCCCACCACCGCAGCGCGCGCGCTGCCGTCCTTGATCTTGTGTTCAAGCTCTTTCGTCATCGATTCTCCGTTTCCGATCCGTTCTTCTCATCACGACGGGCGCCACCCGATGTGGCCTCCGTGCCCCTCGCGGGCAGTGCTCGCAGCGGCGTGCTGCGTACCCGCTGTACGTCGACGCCCTTCAGCCCCGAGCGCGGCACGAAGTCGTGCAGCACGCGATAGGGACCCACCTCGGAACTCTCGTAGCGGAGCTCCTTCGCCTCGAGCAGCGCCATCATCGCAAGATGCTGGCGCTTGTCCTGCTGATCCTCGCGAAAGACGTAGCAGATGGCCCCGGCCGCCTCGATGACCGCGTCGTAAGCCGGATAGCGATTCTTCTGGAGCGGCGAGATCACCACCTTCTCCTCGCCCTGGAAGACGAGGTGGTACAGCGGAGACGCGCTATAACAGGCGCGGATCCCGCGGTCATCCAGCCATGAGACGAGTCGCTCTCCACGGGCCTCCTCGTCGGAGGTCGGGGTCAGAGCGGCGTCCACCCAGCCAGCGACGTGAAAGAGCATCACCGCGACGAGTCCACCGGTCATCCAAAACCGGCGTGCACCGCCGAGCCGCACCACGAGGGCAGCCGCGAGAATCGCCGCCAGCGGATAGGCCGGGAGCATGTAGCGAGGGCTCACGTAGCCGACGGCGAACGTCACGAGGAAGAATAACCCGAGGAGTTGGTCGGATCCGGTCGCGGACCACCCGCCGGGACCGCGGCGCGGCCGCGCCGCCAGCACCGCCACGCCGAAGACCACGAGCGGCAGCAGAAAAAGGCTTCGGCGAGGCCATGCAAGCGGGCCGCCCTCGCGGGCTTCCTCGCTGAGGCCCAGACGCTCGACGTCCGCCCCCGGCGGCACGCCGAACACGATGCCAAGCTTGTCGAAGCCGTCCCCCAGCGCCGCAAGACGTTCCTCGAGTCCCCGGCGGGCCCAGGCCTCGTCACGCTCCTCGACGTCGACGCGATTCATCACGAGCGCCTTGCGCGCGAGTGAGCGCACCGTCGCCAACGGATTCACCACGTTGTAACCGATCAGCAACGACGCGCCGAGCGCGAGACCAACCAGGGCGGCCGTCCAGCCCCGGCGATCTTCGCGATCGAGCCACAACAAGCCAGCCATCACCGCCAGATACGCTCCGACCAACTGGTTCACCCACAACGCCACACCGGAGGCGAGGCCGAGCGCGAACGCCGTGGCGCGATCACGCCTTCGGTAGAGGTAAAACGACCAGAACAGCAGCATCACGACGAACAGCAGGAACACATGCTCGACGAAGCCGCCGCGCGCCTTGAGATTCCACTGCAGGAAATAGAAAGGGCCGATGGCCACCAACACCGTCGCCCAGCGCGCCACCGCCACCGAATAGAATCGATACGCAAAGCGGTAAACCAGCACGCCGAGCGCAATCGAGAACAGGAAGGGAACCAGCCGCAGCTGCAGCAGCCCGACACCGAAGACAGCGAAAACCGCCGCCGCGCAGTAGGCTTCGAGAGCGCCGAGGTAGGACTGGCCGTAGAAGAACACCGGCGTCGTACCGTGCTCGAGGATGTGCTTCGCCATCAGGCCGACAATGCCCTCGTCGGCGAGATACACGTCGACGTCCCCGCCGCTGACCAGCGAGTAGTGGGTCAGCATCCACACGCGGAGCGCAAGGCCAAGGGCCACAAGGGCATAGAAGACGGAACGGCTCACGACGGTTAGTTGAGGTATCCGAGCGAGCGAAGCTGCTCGAGCGCCCTTTCGTCGAGAATCACCGGTTTGATCCCTTCGGTGCGCACGCGCTTGTCAAAACGATGCCAGTGTCCCTCCAGCCAGTCCTTCAGCGTGGCCACCTCCGGCAGTGCCACTTCGCCGCGCGGAGCCAGCGTACGCTGCTCGCCGGGGTCCGAAGCGAGGTCGAACACTTCGAGCGACCGGCGCTGGAAATGGTGGATCACCTTGCGGCGCCGATCGATCTGCGCGACCTGCACGTTGCGCGTGCCGGTGCGGTAGAGTTCTGCGACGACGGGGCCCGGATTCGGCAGCGGCGCACCGGTGTAGAGGCCGGAAAAATCGCGGCCTTCCGAACCGGCAGGACGCTCGAGGCCGGCCAGCGAAAGTAGCGTCGGCCCGACATCGAGGAGGCTGGCTTCCGCCGTGACCTGGCCTGTCGACGGGCGGCGGCCCGGTACGTGCAACACGAACGGCGTGTGGAGGACTTCCTCGTACAGGGTCCGGTGATGCCCCTTGTTGCCGTGTTCGAAGAACTCGTCGCCGTGGTCGGAAACGATCGCGATGATGGTTCGCTCGGCTATGCCGAGACGTTCGAGTGTGGCCCTCAGTCGCGCGATGTGGTCGTCGACGAGGCGGATCTCGCCGTCGTACAGCGCGACCAGATGCTCGAGGTCGCGCCTATCCATTCCGGCGCGGATGGCAGGGTCGAAGTAGAAGTTGTTGCCGTCCACCTTGCCGGCGTAGTCCGGGTCGAACATTGAATCGTAGGGCGGCCCCGGGGCATAGTCGTAGTGCACGTCCCAGAAGTGCAGGAACAGGAAAAACGGCGCGTCGCGCGTGCGAGCGAGGTAGCTGTCGGTCGCGTCGAGCACGCGCGGGGCGGTCACGCTGCGGTAGGAATCCTCGTTGGTCTCGAAGTAGATCGTGCGGTCGTCATAGTCGTCGAAGCCGCGTGCAAAGCCGTAGCGCGAGTGCACATAGGGCGCCGAAACAATCGCGTGCGTCTCGTAACCGCCGTTCTGAAATCCCTCGGCCACCGTCGGCACCGACGCGGGCAGACTGCGATCGTCCGAGACCACGCCATGGCCGAGCAGCGAGCGTCCTGTCAGCAGCGACATGTGGGCCGGCAGCGTCCACGAAGTAGTGCTGATGCTGTGACGGAAGAGCACGCCGTCCCTGGCCAGCGAATCCATCGTCGGAGAAGTGTCGCGCTCGTAGCCGTAGGCACCCAAGTGATCGGCGCGCAGGCTGTCGATCGAGATCAGCACCACGTTGTATCCTGCAACCGGCGAAATCACGGACGATCGCGCGGGCGGCTCCACACGTG
>JBHEOD010000134.1:0-246 GCA_046261745.1 Binatia bacterium | reverse complement strand
GCCGCCGTCGCCGGTTTCCACGCCAGAAGGGCGGCCGCCGCTGGCGCCGCAAGCGCGAGCACCACCAGGGCGACCCCTGCCCCGCCCTGGAGCAGGTCGCGCACCACCGTGCGCATGAGCTTCATCGCGGTGATCGACTCGGGCGGGTGAAACGCCGCGGCCCACACCGCGATGTGAACGAGGAGGCACAGGACCGCGATCGCCCACACCGCGCGCCCAGGCCGCGAGGCCGGGCCGATTCCGAAC
>JBHEOD010000133.1:9552-9911 GCA_046261745.1 Binatia bacterium | reverse complement strand
GCCCGCCCCACGGATAGGTCAGTCCCTCACCGACGTAGACGTCGGAGCCGTGGGCCGACAGGTCGAACAGGGTACGAAGATCGGGAGAACTCATGAATGCTCCGTGCGAGGTCGCAGCAGCCGCGCCGCGGTCGGGTCCCAGACAGCCCACATCCGTGCGCCGGCGACCAGGCCTTCGGGACGCAGGGCTTCGTCGATGTTCGCGATGATGTCGTCGCCACTGTCGTTGCGCATCCGACAGCGAAGCACAGGGCCCTGGAAGACGACGTCCCGGATGGTGACCGGAACAGTGCAACAGTGTGTCCCCGGCGGCGGGGAGGAGGCGCTCACGGTCACGCGCTCCGGCCTCACGACCACGA
>JBHEOD010000133.1:6538-9500 GCA_046261745.1 Binatia bacterium | reverse complement strand
CAAACCCGGATGCGCCGCAGGTCACTTCCGCGCGGCCCCCGCCCGGCAACTCCACTTCGGCAGATGGCCCGCTCGCGCGTAGCACGCGCGCGGGGATCAGGTTGGCGGCGCCGATGAAGCCGGCCACGAAAACCGTCGTCGGACTCAGGTAGATCTCCTCGGGCGTTCCCACCTGTTCGATGCGGCCCTCGCTCATCACGGCGATGCGATCCGACATCGCCAGTGCCTCTTCCTGGTCGTGCGTGACGAACATGAAGGTGATGCCGATCTCGCGCTGGATCCTCTTGAGCTCGAGTTGCATCGCCCGGCGTAGTTCGAAGTCGAGCGCCGAGAGCGGTTCGTCGAGCAGTAACGCGCTCGGGGAATTGACCAGCGCGCGGGCGAGCGCGACGCGCTGGCGCTGGCCGCCCGAAAGCTGCTCAGGCCGGCGCTCGGCGAAACCCTGCAGGCGGACCACGTCGAGCATCTCGCGCACGCGCGTGGTTGTTTCCGCCTTGGTGATACCTTTGGCGCGAGGGCCGAACGCGACGTTGTCGAAGACGTTGAGGTGGGGGAAGAGCGCGTACTGCTGGAAGACGGTGTTGACGTTGCGGCGGTAGGGCGGAACGTTCGAGACGTCCGCGCCGTCGAGCCGGATGCAGCCGCCCGTTGCCTCCTCGAAGCCGGCGATCAATCTCAGCAGCGTGGTCTTGCCGCACCCGGACGGCCCAAGCAGCGAGAAGAACTCGCCGCGCCGGATGTCGAGATCGAGCGAATGAATCGCGGCGAACGAGCCGAAGCGCTTGTGCACGTTCTCGAGGGAGATGACGGGGACGTTCGGGTCGGGGGGATGCAACGCGGCGCTTGTGGCAGAAGCGCCCCGTACCCGCAATGGCGACGCAAACCCGCGCTCTCCACCGGAAACACCGGGCCCCGCTCGTCTCCGGGCGAGGAACGCGAGGCCACCTGCGCGCACTGGACGCATGAGATCGAGGTGCGGACGCTCAAGGAAACCTGGTAGGCGAAGCGATGGCAATCAGGTAGCGGCCACCGCCGGGCACCTTTACTGCAACTGCGGAAACCGACACGCTCGGCCCGTGTCCCTCGGTCCGTTCCAGCCACATGCGCGCGACCTTGCGCCTGGCGATTACAGCGTCCTCGAAGCGCCGTGGGAAGCGTTCACCGTCGCATCGCTGCGTTGCGGGACCGCGAACGATTTCGACGAGGTCTTTCGCCGACTCTGGCGCGAATTCGGCGAACGCGGCGAGATGGAACGACGCGAAGTCATCGAGGACCGTCTCTCGTGGGATCCACGGCAGCCCATTCGCAACCAACACCTGCTTTACGAGCTGATCGTCGTCCGGCGCGACGGAGAGATCGTCGCGATTCGTGACCACACCGCCATCGTGCCGGCCGCCACGCTCGAAGGCTCCGGGCCTGCGCGCGTCGTCGTGCACCTTTCGCACGTGCTCGTCGAGCCGTCGATGCGAGGCCGTGGACTGGCCTCGTGGCTTCGCGCGCTGCCCGTCGAGACCGCCCGGCGCTGTCTCGCGCTGGCACGTAGCGCAAGGACCGGCCACGCCGGAATCGAGGCGAAGCAGCCAGGCTGCGACGCCGGACAACCCTTCATCACGCTCGTGGCCGAGATGGAGCACGACGACGGCGAGACACCGGTTGCGGGGGCACGGCTGCGCTCCTACGCAAAGGCCGGCTTTCGCCTCGTTGATCCGGAGAAGATCGACTACCTGCAACCCGATTTCCGCAGCGCGTCCGAGATTGAACGCAGCGGCTTGCGTCCGGTTCCGCTTTGCCTCGTCGTGCGCCGTGTCGGCCGCGAACAGGAAGCGGCGATCCCCTGGGAGGAACTGCGCGGGAGCGTCGATGCGCTGCAATCGATGTTCGCCGTCCACGTTCGCGCGGACCACATGGTGCCGCTCAGCCCGACGACCATGCCGCCTCCCGGCCGCCGGATCGCGCTGCTGGTGCCGGGCGAACCGGGTCGCGCCGGCGTCGTGCGCGGCGAGTGATGGAGGCGATGAACGGGGCTTTGCAATGGACGGTCCCATTGGTGTACGCGCGCACGATGGATCCTGCGACACGCACCTGCCCGCGGGAGCTTCGCCCGTGAAAGCCACGCAGAGACTGCTCCGGGGTTGGACCACCGCGACGATGGTGTTCCTGTACCTGCCGATTGCGATTCTCGTCGCGTACTCGTTCAACACCTCGCGACTGAACATCGTGTGGGAGGGATTCACTTTCGACTGGTACCGGGCCCTGTGGCGCGACGCGGTGCTCGTCCGTTCGCTGCAAAACAGCCTCTACGTGGCGACCGTGACGACCGTGCTCTCCGTGGTGCTCGGTACCGCGGGCGCGTGGCTGCTCCACCGCTATGACTTTCGCGGGGCCCGGCTCTGGCGAACCCTCTTCTACGTTCCGATGCTGGTTCCCGAGGTGATCCTGGGCGTGAGTCTGCTGATCCTGTTCGTCGCGATTCATCTCGAGCTTGGCTTCTCCAGCGTCATCATTTCGCATGTCACGTTCTGTTTCCCGTTCGTGCTTGTGGCGGTGCAGGTACGGCTGGCCGGCCTCGACCCTTCGCTGGAGGAAGCCGCGATGGATCTCGGCGCCACGCCGTCCGCTGCGTTTCGCCAAGTGATCGTGCCCTACCTGATGCCGGCCATCGTCGCCGGGGCGCTGATGACGTTCTCGCTGTCGCTCGACGAACTGATCGTCACGTACTTCACCGCGAGCGCGGGTTCGCGCACGCTGCCGCTCGAGATTTTCGGGCGCGTGAAGAAGGGACTCGATCCGAGCCTGAATGCCGTTTCCACGGTGTTCATTCTGCTGACGGCACTGCTTGCCGTCAGCACGCACCTGATCAGGCGTCGCAGCCGGTCAATGATTGGTGGCCGAAAGGAGACCAGATGAAACGTTGCATGATCGTCGCTGCATCGCTTCTCGCCGCTCTCGCGGGGAACGGTTG
>JBHEOD010000133.1:3084-6528 GCA_046261745.1 Binatia bacterium | reverse complement strand
GTTGCGAGAAGAGGCCCGGGCAGGCCGCCGCCCTTGCGGACACCGCGCCGCCCGCCGCTGCTGCACCGGCGGCCGATCCGGACCCGGCCTCGCCTGCCGCGCGCGCGGGAAAGCAACTCAATCTGTTCGCATGGTCCGAGTACGTGCCCCAGGACGTCATCGACGGCTTCACGAGAGAGACCGGCATCCAGGTCAACTACGAGGCGTACGCCTCCAACGAGGAAATGCTCGCCAAGCTCGTGTCGGGAGCGCAGAAGTACGACCTCATCCTGCCGTCGGAGTACGCGATCGAGGCGCTCGTCAAGGAAGGACGCCTGCTGCCCGTCGATTGGTCGAAGGTTCCCAACGCGAGGAACATCTCCGAGGAGTTCAGGGGTCTTCCGCACGACCCGGAGCAGAGGTACTCGGTTGCGTGGATGGCCGGCTCGGTCGGCATCGTGGTCAACACCGAGCGGATCAAGGAGCCGGTCACGGGCTACGGCGACGTGTTCCAGGAGAAATACCGAGGCCGCATCGTCGTCCTCGACGATCCGCGCGAGATCGTGAGCTGGGCCCTGGCCGTACGGGGCCGTCGTCCGAATGACGTGACGGCCGAAGCGCTGGCGGAGGTAAGGCCGGTGCTCGAGTCGTGGTTGCCGCTCGTCAAGGTTTTCGATTCGGACAGTCCGAAGACGCCGCTTCTGAACGGCGACGTCGATCTCGGCATCGTGTGGTCGGGCGAGGCCGCCTTTCTCTACGGCAAGGACAGAAAGTTCCAGTACATCCTGCCCGCCGAGGGAGCGCATCGGTTCGTCGACAGTCTCGCCATCCCGAAAGACGCCGTGAACCCGGCGGGGGCGATGATGTTCATGGATTACATCCTGCGTCCCGATGTGAGCAGGCTGATCTCGTCCGATTTCCCGTACACCAATCCGAACCTCGAGGCGCGCAAGCTGCTGTCGCCGGAGGAACTGGCCAACCCCGCGAGCTATCCGGCGGGCAATCCGAAGCTCGAAGGCTTCACCGACATCGGCGAGCGCGCGGCCGACGTCGACAAGCTCGTCACCGACCTCAAGGCCGGCGGCTGAGGAAAGCCGGCGCGCTGTCATGCGACAGGAACTGAGCGACATCGCCGGCAACGCGCCGCAGCCGCGGCGCCGGGCCACCCCGGTGGCATGGCTGCTGCTCGCGCCGCTGCTGGCCTGGGTGGCGGCCTTCGTGGTCGCGCCTGTGCTGATCATGCTCGCGTACAGCTTCTGCAAGCGCGGCACGCTCGGCGGTGTCGTGTGGGAGTTCACGCTGGCCAACTACGCGGCCGTGCTCGATCCCACGTACCTGCGCATCCTTGTGCGATCCGTTGTGTTCGCCGGCGCAACCACGGTCGCATGCCTCGTCATCGGCTACCCGGTTGCGTATTCCATCGGCCGCGCGTCCGAGAAGTGGCGAAGCCTGCTCGTGATGCTCGTGATGATTCCGTTCTGGACGAGCTTCCTCATTCGCACCTACGCGTGGCTGACGATTCTCAAGAGCGAGGGCCTGCTCAACAGCCTGCTGCTGCAGGCGGGCATGATTTCCGCGCCCTTCGAGATGCTCTACACGTCCGGCGCGGTGCTTGTCGGCCTCGTCTATACGTTTCTGCCGTTCATGATCCTGCCGATTTACACGTCGGTCGAGAAGCTCGACCGCTCGCTTGTCGACGCGGCGTTCGATCTCGGCGCCACGCCCGGACGCGTCTTCTCGCGCGTGATCGTGCCGCTCACGCGGCCGGGCATCACGGCCGGGGTGCTCCTCGTGTTCGTGCCGGCGCTCGGACTCTACGCGGTCAACGACATTCTCGGCGGCGGCAAGGTCGACATGATCGGCAACATCATCGAGAACCAGTTCAAGGGAACAGCGCGCAACTGGCCGTTCGGCGCCGCGCTCGGCATGACGCTGCTCGCTGCCTTCTTTGCTGCGTTCTGGTACACGGGCCGCCGCCCGGAGGGTCAGGCGGCATGAAACCACGAGCAGGGCGAATGCTCAGGCTGGGGGCGCGAGCATTCCGTCGAGCCGCTGCCGGATGATGGCCTCGGCTTCGGCCATGATTCGGTCGATGAGCTCCTTCACGGTAGGCACGTCGTGGATCAGGCCCTGGATCATGCCGGCCGACCACACGCCGAATTCCGGATCGCCCACCTCGTAGACCTTGCGGCCGCGCGCACCGGCCACCAGCTCGCGCACGTCCTCGAACTTCGCGCCCTGTTTCTCGAGGGCGAGCACCTGCTGGCTGATCGCGTTGCGTGCCACGCGCGCAGTGTTGTGCAGGGTGCGGAAGATGAGGTCGGTCGAGCGCTCGTCGTTGACCACCATCTGCTGCTTGACGGCGTCGTGGATCGGCGCCTCGCGCGTCGCACAGAAGCGCGTGCCCATGTTGATGCCGTCGGCGCCGAGGGCCAGCGCGGCCACGAGGCCGCGTCCGTCGCCGAAGCCGCCCGACGCGAGCATTGGAACCTTCACCTTGTTGGCCGCGGCCGGGATCAGGATGAGCCCGGGGATGTCGTCCTCACCCGGGTGGCCGGCGCACTCGAAGCCGTCGATCGAGATGGCGTCCACACCCATGCGCTCGGCGGAGAGGGCATGGCGGACGGCCGTGCACTTGTGGATCACCTTGATGCCGTGCTTCTTGAACTCGTCGACGTGCTCCTGAGGCTTGTAGCCGGCCGTCTCGACGATCTTGATGCCGCTCTCGATGATGGCCTGCCGGTACTCCGCGTAGGGCGGCGGCTTGATCGCCGGCAGAATGGTCAGGTTCACACCGAAGGGCTTGTCGGTCAGCTCCCGGGTGCGACCGATCTCCAGGGCGAGCTCTTCCGGCGTCGGCTGGGTCAGCGCAGTCAGGAAGCCGAGAGCGCCGGCCTCGGCGGCCGCGCGGCGGGTAGCAGCAACATGCCGTCGGGTCGACCGGCGGGTCCGCTCCGGCGCCCGGGCGCGCGAGCCTTTGGAGCTCGAAAGCCGCGAAAAAACGGCTCTTTCCGTTGCATCGCTCGTGTTGGAATCGTAGTAACCGATGCGACCGGCCGTTGGTTGGGACGGTGGCCGGCATGAGAGACAGGCGATCCTCCGTGCCCGGGAGACCAAGGCTGCCTTTTCTGGTTGCTGATCGGGGAGCGCGCAAGCACCATCGCGCCTCGACCGATCGGCGGACCGTCTCGGTACAGCATCAGGGAGCGAGTCGAACCGTTCGCCACCAACGGCGCGACACCCCGGTGACGGCGCCGGATCTCCGAGCGCCAGCCGCGACGAGCGCCGAGAGGACATCGAGTATTTTGAGCGATTCCTTCCACAAGACGGCCACGAAACTCCTGCGTTCAGGACGCCTGCTCCTGCTCGCGGGCATGGTGCTGGCGGCGCCGGTGGTGCTTGCTCAGGATGCCCAGGCTCCGGCCGGCGGCGGTGCGCCGAAAGCCGGCGCACCGGCCACCGAGG
>JBHEOD010000133.1:0-3074 GCA_046261745.1 Binatia bacterium | reverse complement strand
ACACGGACCCGGACCAGGCGGGAATCCAACCGGAGGAAAACCCCGAAACCTACAACGGGACCATCTGGGCCCTGAGCCGCCAGATCTTCTCCCTGGACGACCCCGAAGCGCCGGTGGCCGAGGAATTCGAGCCCGAGGTCGTGGCTCCGGAACCAGAACCGGAGCCGGAAGCGGCCAGGCCGGCGACCAGGGCGCCCGTCAAGAAGGCGGCCCCACCCCCGCGGGCTAAGCCCAAGCCCAAACCCAAGCCCGCCGTCGTCCCGAAGAAGACGCCGAACGTCCAGGAAGCCGCCCAGCCGGCCAAAGAGCCCGCCGAGGCGCCGGCGTCCGCCTTCATCTCGCCCAACGTGCCGCCGCCGGGCACCGTCGTCGAGGCCGGCAATCTCGATCGCTGGAAGGACTTCATCAGCCCGTCGATCGCATGGGTGGTGCGACGCGGCGCCAAACTCCCGGTGGTCGCCAACCAGCCCATCTCGATGGAACCCGCGCGAGCGGCGGCCACCCAACGCTACAGCGCCCAGGTCCGCCTCTCCGACGACAAGACGTACATGCACAACTACGTCGCCGGCATTCCCTTCCCCTTCGTCCAGACTGACGACCCGGATGCCGGCATCAAGATGATCCTGAACTGGGACAACAGGATCGCGGTCGACGATCTCGATATCCGGTATTTCGGCTGCAAGACCGGGTCGTTCGGCACCACCACCGGTCTGCAGGTCGAGCGGGACTACATTACGGGGCATTTCCGCCGCCTCTACTATGTCAGCCGCCTCTACACGGATCCGAAGCCCACCTGGAGCAACCCCGAGAACATTCGCTACCGCGAAATGCTGCATCCGGTGATGGAGCCCTTCGATCTCAAGGGCGCAGGCTTCACGTACAACCGCTTCCTGGATCCGCGCCGCCAGGACGATTCGTGGCTCTACTTCCCTCAGACCAAGCGTGTGCGTCGCTTGAGCACCGCGCAACGCAGCGAGGGCGTGTTCGGCCAGGATGTCGACCTCGACAGCTATGGCGGCTATGCGGGCAATCCGTCGTGGACGGAGTGGAGACTTCTCGGAACCAAGACCATCATCGCGAGCATGCGCGGTCGCAGCATGCCGTCGAAATGGTTGCCGCCCCCCAACGACTTCCTCCATGACGACGTGTGGGAACCGCGTGACGTCTGGGTGCTCGAAGGACGTTCGAAGTTGACCGGGTACGCCTTCGGCAGCCGCGTCATCTACATCGATCGCGAGACGTTCCTCATTCCGTACACGGAGATCTTCGACCTGCAGGGCAAGCTCTGGAAGGGCCTCGTGCAGAACTGGGTGCAGCGCGACAAGGTGCGGCCGGAGTCCAAGTACGGAGTCGGCTACGAGCGCCCCGCCCTTGCGGGCATCGCGCTGTTCGACATGCAGCTCAACCACGCTACGCGATGCCAGTTCCCTGCCGACGAGTTCGCGGGCACTGAAGACGGCTGGTACCAGAGCGTGGGGGATGCGGAGGGGACGAC
The DNA here is from genome assembly GCA_046261745.1 of Binatia bacterium. Lineage (GTDB taxonomy): Bacteria > Desulfobacterota > Binatia > UBA1149 > CAITLU01 > DATNBU01. The sequence goes on along the minus strand of JBHEOD010000133.1, from coordinate 1,579 downwards.
GGAAGACGTGTTCGATGTGTCCAGCATCATCGGCGAAGGGCGCTAAACGCCATTCGGGGGTGTAGGTCAGAAAATGAGTGACCCGAACATCGAGATTCTCAGGAGACGCCTCGCCGACAGCGAGAAGGCAGGTGCGTCCGAGATTGACTCCGCTTTCGCGAGGCTGGAAGAAAAGATCCTGCTGTTGGTGGATACCATCGAGTCGGCGCACTCCGTTCGCCTCGAGGAACTCCGGCAGGAGGCGGCCCGCCTGTCAGGGGCGCGCGTCAGCGGAGCGGATTACTGAGCGGGCGCGGACGACGCGACGACTGAACGAGCATGAAACTGGAAACTCCCGAAGCGGCCCTGGCGACTGACGCGGTACTCAACCGCATCGAGTCGGTGAAGCGTGACGCCGTCGCGTCCGTGGTCGCGCTGCGCGACGCGCTCAAGTCGCGGGTCGATTCCCTCGGCCAGGTGCGCTCCGATCTTGCGCGCGCCCTCGAGCGCTTCGAAGAAGAGCGCCAGCAGTTCGACCTGCAACGCGAGGAACTCGAGCGTCGAGCGAGCCAACCCCTCGATCCGCAAACCTTCGAACGGCGCCTCATCGAAGAACGCGACCGCCTGGACGAGGAACGCGCACTTTTCGAGGCCGAGAAAAAGCTGGTTCGCGAGCGCGCCGCCAAGCGTGCCGACGAACTGGCCGCGCGCGAAAAAACGTTCCAGGAATCCCACGACCGTCTCGACGAAGAACTCCAGGCCCTCGCGCGAGAGAAGGCCGCGGCGCAGGCCCAGTCCCAGGCCGCCACCAGAGAGATCGCTGCACGCGAAGCGATGGTCGCCGCAGAGCGCGCGCAGGTTACGCGGGAACTCGAATCCTTCCGCGTCGAACGCTCGAAGATCGAGGCCCAGGACACCGAGCGCGCCGCCCGCATGGAGCTGAGGGAGCGCGAAGTCGAAGCCGGCAAGCTCATCCTCACCGAGCAGAGAGCCGAACTCGAAACGCGCCTGCGCGAAGCCGAGGCACGCGAAGCGGCCAGCGCCCGTGCCTTCGCGCTGCGCAGCCGCGAACTCGACGAGCGCGGTGCCGCCCTCGAACTCGAGCGAAACACAATCGCGACCGAACGCGCCGACCTGCGCCGTCATCAGGATGAAGGCCAGGCCAAGGTGGAAGCGCGCGCCAGGGAAATCGAAAGCCGCCGCGAGCTGCTCGAGAAAGAGCACAAGAACCTGCGCGACCTCGTCGCGGCCGACGAAGCCCGCGTTCGCGAGCTCGAGAAAGCCGTCCTGAAGGCTCAGGACGATTTCGCCAAGGACAGCGAGCGTGTCGAAGCCGAGCGCGCCCGCGTTCGCGCCGAACTCGACAAGAAGGCACGCGAGCTCGAGGAGCGCGCGCAGACGGTGGACCGCGACCGTGAGTTGCTCGCGCGTGATCGCAAGGGCCTCGAAGTGGACGCCCGCGAGCTTCGCAACGATGCCGAAGGGCGTGTGCGCGCAGCGGCCGAACTCGAAGCATGGCTCGCCGCGTCACGACTGAGGCTGGACGGCGACCTGCGAACGCTGCTGGAGGACCGTCGCCAGCACACCGAGTCCGTTAACC
>JBHEOD010000132.1:6861-10029 GCA_046261745.1 Binatia bacterium | reverse complement strand
GGGCAGGCGACTTCACGCTGGTGATGGTCGCCGTGTCTGCGGTCGGCGCCGTGGTTTCGATGGATGCGCCGCAAGGGACTTTCGCGGCCGGAATGATCGTCGTCGATCCGTTCGCGGCGTTCTTCAAGTTCGTGATCTCGATGGCGGCGCTGGTGGTGGCCTGGCTCTCGACGCGCACGCGCGAGAACGAGGAGGTTCCGACCGCCGGTCCCGTTTCGTGGGCGTTGTTCGGGTTGTCGCTGCTCGGCATGGACCTGATGGTGTCGGCTATTCACGTGCTGACGGCATGGGCCGGATTCCAACTGGCGACGATGACATCCGCTCTGTGGATTGCGACGCGCCGCGACGCTGCGTTCGCCACGCAGGCGGGGCTGACGACGCTGCTCGAGGCCGCGGCGGCGTCCGCGCTGATGACGCTCGACTACGCGACCCTCGGCGGCAAGCTCGCTCCGGCACTGGCCGCGCCGGGCGGCAAGGCCGTGATGTTCGCGGCGCTCGCACTCGTGATCGTCGGGCTCGGACAGAAGCTGGCGATTGTGCCGTGGCAGCAGTCGCGCGTGGACCTTGCCGAGAGCTCGGCCCTTCCGGTGTCGGCCTGGTTGCAGGTGGGATCGACGATCGCCGGTCTCGCCATGCTCGCGCGCTTGCTGCGCACCGCGCTGTCGGGCGCCTCGGGCGGCGACGGGTGGGCTACACTGCCGGGAGTCGAATGGCCGGCGCTGCTGTCGGTTATCGCGATGGTCACGATGACGGTGGGCAACGCGGCGGCGTTGCGCGAGACCAACCTGAAGCGGTTGCTCGCGTGGCTGTCGGTGGCGCAGACCGGTTATCTGCTGGCCGGCCTCGCCGCGCTGTCGGACGAAGGGCTCGGGGCCGTGCTCTTCCACTCGGTGGCCTACGCGCTGATGACGTTCGGCGCGATGGCGGCCATCGCCCCGGTGATGGAGGCGGCCGGTTCCGACGATATCGAGGTGTTGCGCGGCCTGGCGCGCCGTCGCGGCGGTGCGCGCGTGGCGGCCGTCGCGATCGCGCTGTTCTTCCTGGCCCTGTCGGCTGTGCCGCCGCTGGCGGGTTACACCGGGCGCGTCCTCATCCTGGCAGCGGTCATCAAGGCGGGCGGCTATGCCCTCGCCCTCGTGGCGGCCTTGAGCAGCGGGATCGGCCTGCTGTGCTGCACGCGCGTGGTGGTCACGTTGCTGGACCGGCCCGTCGATGCGGACGAAACCGTCCCGCTGGACTTCGAGGTGGTGGTCCTGGCCGGGCTGCTGATGGCAGGCACGATCGGCGTGGGACTGTGGCCGGGCCCGCTCACCTCGTTCGTCGAGCGCTCGGTGGTGTTCTTCGGCGGATGAGGCAATCTGCCGTCGCATGAAGCGAGGTGATGGGGTGAACGAACGTCTTCGGTACTCGGCCTTGTCGGTGATGGGCGCGGCGGCACTGCTCGCGTCGTGCGGTCCAAGCGACTCGTCACAGACCGTTTCCTTCGTGCTGTCTCTCACAGCCGAGCGCCTGACCAGTATCGAGTTCGTGGTCAGCAAAACCTCCGGCGATTTTGAGGGTTCCGACGGCGAGTGCACTGTCGGCGCGGCGGCTGGTCCCGGCTCGAGCACGACGCTCACCATTCCGGTCACTTCTTCCACGTCCACGTCGACCAGCACCACCACGCTCGCGCTGGTGAGCAGGGTCGACGACGCCGCGACTCCGCGCGGCGTCGCGGCCGTCTGTGGCAACGGCGTGCGGGAGGCGGGCGAGGAATGCGATGACGGCCCGACGTCCGGCGACGGCTGCGACGGCAACTGCAAGTTCGAGTTCGCGTTCAGCTCGGTCGTCTCGGACGACGGTTCCTTGACGATCAACATCCTCAGCGGCCGCGGCATTCCTCCCGGCGCAACGCTCGCCTTCTGCAAGTTCAAGGGCGACGTGGCGTCAGCCAACCTGCGCATCACCACAACCGCGTGCGAACTTGCCGGGACGGGCAACTGCGTTCCCGCCACCGATGCCGTCGTTGACGACAGCACGACGACGACCACCACCACGACCACCACGTCCACCACCACAACCATGGGCGGCGGCGGCGACACGACGACAACGTCGAGCACGCTGCAGTAGCAGCCCGCCCCCAGGCAACAGGGGACCGTAGAGAGTGCGGCCTGACCCGCTTTTGTGGGAATCTGGATGAAAATGGGGTCTGACCCCATTTTGTGGGAAGCCGTATCCGGGGCGGGGATTGGTTCAGCCGAGAAGGGCCGCGAAGGTTTTGGCGAAGGTGTGGGCGTCGCCGGGCCAGCGCGCGGAGACGTAGTTGCCGTCGCTCACGACGAAGGCCGGTCGCGGGTCGTCGAAGCGGTCGCGGGACGTGCCGCTCGTCTTGCGCCGTCGGTCGGGGTCGTCGACAGGCACGTCGAGAAAGTCCGAAGGCGAGGCGAGTGCCCGCGTGACTTCGGCTTCGACGCTGCGGTAGCCCTGTCCCTCGCCGGGACCCTCCATGTATGTTCGGTAGTAGGAGGGATCCCAGAAGCGCCCGATGCGGCCGAAGGTCCAGCCGGCTTTCTCGAGCGCCCACGTCAGCGCCGTCGTCCTCCTGCCGTGAAGCACCGAGCGACCGCTGGCCGGATCGACGCTGCGAGCCGCGAGCACGACGCCGTGGCAGATCGCACCGACCGGCTTGCCCGCTGCGAAGAATTCCGCGACCAGCCTCTGCAGCCGATCGCTCTCGAGATATTCGCGCATGCCGCGCGCGCGATGTCCGCCAGGAAGAGCGATGCCGTCGAAATCGTCGCAGCGAAGAGAATCCCATCGTAGCGGCGCGAGGTAGTCCGCGTCGCGCAGCATCTCGTCGTACGCCCGGCGACCCTCCGCATCTGCCCGCAGCACCGCGCCGATGAGCTTGATGCGCCTCAGCACCGGGACGAAGCCCCACGGGTCGAGGCCTTCGCCCGTGACCATCAGCTCGTCAGCAACGGCCGCGCGACCGTCGGGAGTCGCGAACACGACGTCGTGGCCGAACCGGCTGAGTACCTTCCAGCTGACCGCGGCCTCGGTGGGATCGAAGTCGCGCGCAGGCAGCGGCAACAGGATGCGAGCCATCAGGAAGCCGTGATGATCTCCACGCGGTAACCGGTGACGCTCGTCACGAGTTCCATGAACGCGTCGAAGCCGACCGGCTTG
>JBHEOD010000132.1:0-6851 GCA_046261745.1 Binatia bacterium | reverse complement strand
CTGCCGCCGAGCTCGTAGGTCTGGTGGACGTCCTCCTCGGCCCGGGACGTCGTGAGCACGAAGACCGGAATCTCCTTGAACGCCGGGTCGGACTTGATCTCGGCCAGGCACTCGCGGCCGTCTTTCTTCGGCATATTGAGGTCGAGCAGAATGAGGCCAGGAGTGGGCGACGTCCACGGCTCGGCGAACTTCCCCTGGCGGCGCAGGTACTGCATCACCTCTTCGCCGTTGCTGACGAAGCGCAACTCGTTGGCGAGCCGGCGGTCTTCGAATGTTTCCCGGGTAAGCATCTGATCCTCCTCGTCGTCGTCGGCGATGAGGATCACAATGGATTGGCGATCGACGTTCAAAGGCGTCTCCTTCAAGTTCCAGCCTGGCCGCGGGACAATGAAGCGCGACGGGCTCTGCGAGAGCAGCCCGGGCCTCCGAACAACCTCTCGTACCACACCCCCTCACTAGTGAATAGAGGGGATTTGCCGCCGGGCGCATTTTTGCGAAGGCTCGACACGGCACGCGGGCCGCGCTTTATGGCTGTCGCCGGAGGGCCGCAGGCCGGAACGGGAATGGTCGCACGAAGCCGACGTGCGGGGGCCGATCCAAGGTTCAGAAAAGCGCGCAGGGGGTAGGAACATGCTCGAGGGAATTCGTGTCGTCGAGATGGGAGTGTGGGTAGCCGGACCGGCCGCGGGTGGAATCCTCGCGGATTGGGGCGCCGACGTGATCAAGGTGGAGGCGCCGTCCGGCGACCCGATGCGCGGATTCTTCCGGCTCTCGATCGGAAGCGACGTCCCTCACAACCCGCCCTTCGACCTCGACAACCGCGGCAAGCGAAGCGTTGTACTCGACCTTGGCACGGACGCCGGCCGCGCCGCGATCGAGCGCGTCCTTGCCACCGCCGACGTGTTCGTCAGCAACATGCGGCCCGCTGCGCTCGCGCGCTTCGGCCTGGGCCACGAGGAACTGCTCGCGCGCCATCCCCGCCTCGTCTACGCGAGCGTGACCGGCTACGGCCTCGAGGGCGAAGAAGCGGGACGGCCCGGCTACGACGTGGGCGCCTTCTGGGCGCGCACGGGTGCCGCCGACCTGTTTCGCGTGCCGGGCGAACCGCCGCTGGCGCTGCGCGGCGGTTTCGGCGACCACGTGACGGGCATCGCGGCGGTGGCCGGCATCCTCGGCGCGCTGCTCGAGCGCGGCCGCACCGGGCGCGGTCGTCTCGTCGAGACTTCCCTGCTGCGCACCGGCATGTACTGCCTGGGATGGGACCTCGGCATCCAGCTCGTTTACGACAAGCTTCGCGGCACATTGCCGCGCACCGAGAGCGACAACCCGATGGTGAACTGTTACCGCGCGAAGGACGGCGCGTGGTTCTGGCTGATCGGTCTCGAGAGCGATCGCCACTTCCCGATGCTGTGCGAAGCAATCGAGCGCCTCGAGCTGCGGCTCGACGAACGCTTCAAGACGCCGCAGGGACGCCGCAACAATCGCCGCGAGCTGATCGCGATCCTCGACTCGATTTTCCTCCAGCGCACGCGCGACGAGTGGGCGAAGAGTTTCGATCGTGAAGGCGTGTGGTGGGTAGCGGTGCAGACGCCGGCCGAAGTGGTTCGCGATCCCCAGGCGCTGGCCAACGGAGGCATCGTCGAGGTTGAGGGCGGGCCCGGCCGCGAGAACTATCGCGCCGTTGCGTCGCCGGTGGGTTTCCGTGACGGCGCCGAAGTGACGCCGCCTTCGGCCCTGCGAGCGGTGCCCGCCCTAGGCGCCGATACTGCCGACGTGCTGCGTGAGGCTGGTCTCGAAGAAGATGCCATCGATGCTGCGGTCGCGGTGCTTCAGCGCTAGCCGCTCGTCTCGAAGTGTTCGCGTTCGCGTTCGGCGGCGCTAGTCTTGGCGGTGGGTGTTGTGGTGGAGGTGGATGGACATGGCCGTCGTTAACGCGACGTCGCTCAAGGCGAGCGGGGCGCTGGCCCTCGTCGTGGTCGTTCTTGCAGGTTGCTCGGCCACCAAGCCTCCCCAGCGTCCCGACGACGCCTGCTCGATCTTCCGCGAAAAGAAAGGCTGGTACGAAGAGGCCCTCGCCGCGAACAAGCGCTGGGGGGTGCCTATCGGAATCCAGCTCGCGTTCATCCGCCAGGAGTCCTCGTTCGTCGCAGACGCGAAACCGCCGCGGCGCAAGATCCTTGGTTTCATCCCCGGCTCGCGGCCGTCGAACGCCGAAGGATACGCGCAAGCCCTCAAGTCCACATGGAAGGAATATCGCGAGGCCACCGGCGCGCGACGAGCCGACCGCGATGAATTCGGCGCCGCAGTCGACTTCATCGGTTGGTACAACGCGCGCAGCGCAAAGATGTGCGGAATCCCGAAGGATGACGCGTACCGCCTCTATCTTGCCTACCACGAGGGGCCGACCGGCTACCGCCGCGGTTCCCACCGGCGCAAGGCGTGGCTGCTCGGCACTGCCGAGCGCGTGGCCGGCCGCGCGGCGCGTTACGGCTCCCAGCTCTCGCGCTGCCAGCACGAGCTCAAGCCCAAGTCGCGCGGCTGGTTTTTCTAGCCGGCTGCGCAAAGACCCCGCCCGTCGGTGCGCCGATCGAAGCTCGAGCCCCGGTTCGCGGCCCTTTCGAAACCTGGCAGCGTGTTCGACTGGAGTGATGCGAATCGGGATCCCCTTTGCTCACGTGGGACGAGCCCCTATACTCCGCCGCATCGCAGGACCCATGGCCCCATCTCTGCTCGAAAGCGTTCAGAATTCCGTAGTCGCATTCCTGGTCGGTCTGCCCGATCCCGTCGTCACGGTGCTCGCCGGAAGGCCCGAGATTCGCGACGGCCAGACCCTCGATCCCCAGCTTCAGCTCCTGCTTCGCCTGATGGGCGCCGCGAACCTGCCGCGGCTGGAGTCGCTCGCTCCGCTGGAAGCGCGCGCGTTCTTCCGCGACTCCGCGGGCCTTCTCACGCTGGCGCCCGCGCCGATGGCGCGCATCGACGACCGCGTCGTCACCACGCCGCACGGCGCCGTTCCCGTGCGCATCTACGTGCCGTCGAATGACGCCGCGCCGAAGCCCGTGCTGGTCTACTACCACGGCGGCGGCTGGACGGTTGGTGATCTGGAGACGCACGACGCGGTGGCGCGCGCGTTCGCCAAGGAAGTCGAGTGCGTCGTCGTGTCGGTCGACTACCGGATGGGACCGGAAGACCGTTTCCCGGCTGCGGCCGAAGACGCCGTGGACGTATTCGGCTGGGTAGCGACCTATGCGGCGGAGTTCGGCGGCGATGCCGGGCGCCTGGCCGTCGGCGGCGACAGCGCGGGCGGCAATCTCGCGGCCGTCGTCGCGCAGCAGGCGCTGGCGAGCGGCGAGCGCTGCCCTGACTTCCAGCTCCTCATCTATCCCGTCACCGACCTTGCGGACGAAGGTGAGTCCTACGAGACCTTCGCCGACGGCTTCTACCTCACGCGCGTGCTGATGCGCTGGTTTGCGGATAATTACGTCTCCAACGCCGACGAGCGTCTCGACCCGCGTGCGTCGCCGCTACGCGCCGAGAGCTTCACCGGACTGCCACCCACATTCCTGCTCACCGCCGGTTACGATCCGCTGCGAGACGAAGGCAAGGCCTACGCCAACCGTCTGCTCGAGGCCGGCGTGGACGTGGAGTACCGCAACTACGACAGCCTCATCCACGGCTTCATCTCGATGGCCGGCGTGGTGCGCGAGGCGCGCCGCGCGTTCGACGACGCGGTGGCCGCGCTGCGCATCGGACTCGGCGTGGATCGCTGATGCGCGACCTCGAAATTTTCCGAAAGGAGACGCGGCAGTGGCTGGCGGCCAACTGCCCCGCGTCGCTGATCGGCCGCGAGTCCACCCCGTTCGACGGAGTGTGGGGCGGGCGCCGCTACCGCTGGGACGATGCCGACGAGAAGCTCTGGCTCGAACGCATGGTGGAGAAGCGCTGGACGGCGCCGGCGTGGCCGGTCGAGTACGGCGGCGGAGGCCTCAGCGACGACGAAGCCCGCATCGTCCGCGAGGAGATGGCTCGCGCGACGATTCCGCCGCCACTTGTCGGCTTCGGCCTGACGATGATCGGTCCCGCGCTTCTCGCGTTCGGCAGCGATGCCCAAAAGCGCGAGCACCTCGGGCCGATCACGTCGGGAGCCGTTCGCTGGTGCCAGGGCTACAGCGAGCCCGGCGCGGGCTCCGACCTTGCCGGCCTGCGCACGGCCGCCGTGCGCGACGGCGATCATTTCGTTGTGGACGGACAGAAATGCTGGACGTCATATGCCGACGAGTCCGACTGGATGTTCCTGCTCGCGCGCACCGATCCCGCAGCGAAGAAGCAGGCCGGCATCACGTTCCTGCTGCTCGACCTCGACACTGCGGGCGTCAGCGTGCGTCCGACCCGGCTGATCAGCGGCAAGTCGCCGTTTTGCGAGACCTTCTTCGACAGCGTGCGCATCCCTGTCGGAAATGTGGTCGGCGCGATCAACGACGGCTGGACGGTGGGCAAGGCGGTGCTCGAATTCGAGCGGTCCACCCACGGCGAAGTGTTCAGCACGGCCGGTACCGCCGAGGAGAGTCCGCTCGTCGCCGCGGCGAGGCGCTACGTCGGCATGCTCGACGGACGCATCCGCGATGCCGCCATACGCAGCAAGGTCGCGCAGAGCGAATTGGACCGTCGCTGCTTTGAGATGACGATCGGGCGCCTTCACGCCGAGCGCAAGGCCGGGGCGAAGCAGGGCGCCGAAAGCTCGCTGCTCAAGTGGTACGCGTCCGAGTTCAACATGCGCCGCCAGCACCTGCTGACGTCGATCGCCGGTCCCCAGGCCCTCGGATGGGAAGGCGATGGTTTCGATGAGGACGAGATCGCCGTCACGCGCGACTGGCTGCGCTCGCGCGGCAATGCGATCGAGGGCGGCACCAGCGAGATCCAGCTTGGTGTGGTGGCCAAGCGAATGCTCGGCCTCCCGGACTGAGCGCCATGCCTGCCCGCAAGACACCGGCCGGCATCCTCGTTCGAAGAATCTCGTTTTCGTACCCCGCCGACCTGCGTGCGCACTGGCACGGCGACAAGCCCGAGTGGAGCCAGATGGTCAACGCGGCGTCCTTGCTGATGCCTTACCTCGAGCCCTACCTCATCGAGGCCATCCGCGACGCGCTGCCGCGCATCACCGATCCGGAGCTGGCCGAGGAAGCGCGCGGATACATGGGACAGGAGGCGCATCACTACAAGCAGCATCGTCGTTTCAACGAACTGCTGCTTGCCCCGGACCTCGGCTACGAATCGCTGCGTGCGCACGAAGCCGACCTCGAAAGCGACTACGCGCGCTTTCGCCGCGAGCGCGGCCTCGACTTCCACCTCGCCTACGCGGCCGGATTCGAAACGATGGCGCTGGCCATCGGCCACATGCTGATCAATGGGCGCGAGTATTACTTCCGCAACGCGGATCCGGCGGTGTCCTCGCTCGTGCTGTGGCACTTCGTCGAGGAGCTCGAGCACAAGCACGCCGCGTTCGACGTGTACCAGCACGTGGTCGGACGATACTGGATGCGCATCTACGGTCTGCTGTTCGCGATGCACCATACGCTCTCGCGCACGCGCAGGGCCTACGTGATGCTGCTGAAGCGGGACGGTTTGTGGGGCAGATGGCGAACCCGCCTCCAGCTCAAGCTCGTGCTTGCGAAGATTTTCGTCGACACGATGCCGTGGATTCTCGAAAGCCTGCTGCCGTGGCACCGGCCGTCCCGCTTCGCCGACCCGGAGTGGGCACGCGACTGGGTGCGCCTCTACGACACCGGCGACGAGCGGCTGGTTCATCTCGACACGCGTCAGATTCATCTTGCGCCTTCGGCGATGCTCGCGCCGTCGGCAATCGATGCGCCGGATGCCCCGCCGGGCGCTCCGGCGTGAGAACGATCTCCATCTTTTCACCGAGGAGTTCCCTATGATCCCGATGCCCGAGCGCCTTCGCGTGCTGCTCTTTCTCAACGGTTTCGGCCTGATGGTCTCAGCGATTCTTTCCGGCTGGGCGTGGTTCTTCTCGCTGCTCGGCCGCATCGTGCTTTGGCCGATCCCGGGCAGCATCGAGCTCGTGATTCCCAATGACGCGCGCGGATGGCGCATGGCCCACATGGAAGGAATCACGCAGGGATTGCTGCTGATGGCGATTGGTCTGGGCGGCGCATGGATGCTGCTCAGCAAGGGGCATCACCGCCTGCTGTTCTGGGCGGCGCTGGTGACGGCCTGGCTCTTCACGATCCCGGCCATGCTGCACCCGTTGTTCGGAACGCGCGGACTCGAGTTCGGCGGCGGTCCCTTCAAGCCCGGCCTGGCCAACGACATTCTCTACGTGATCGGCTGGCCGCCCGTGGTCGGCGTGCACGTGATGCTCGCGCTCTCGATTCTCGGCCTCGTGCGTTACTTGCGAACGCTGGAGCGGACCTGACCGAAGCGCGCACAAGAACGTGAGTACGACGATGATCTACACGCACGTGCTGAACCGCGGGCCGGCGGGAGTGCTCAGTCTGGCGGACAGGTTGCCGTTGCGGCGGTAGTTGCGGTGTGGCTTGCCGGCGGTGCGAGGGCGTGATGTGCGACACGCAACACTTCTGTGGGTACCGGCTGCGAGGCGGTTGATATACGGACCGGGCTATCGGGTTTTGGCGTGAGCGAAGTCCTGCCTTGTCGGGTGCTTTCGCTATCCTCAACGCTGGCCGAGGCGCACTATGCGGACCGGATCGGCGGATATCGTGACGCCGGACGGCGTATCGATTTTTGAGTAGGTCTGGAGATTTGGAGTTCTGCTAGTTGTTTCGCCCTTCAAGGCACGGGGTATTCTTGCAGCCGGAAATCTTGTAAGAGGT
>JBHEOD010000131.1:9759-10078 GCA_046261745.1 Binatia bacterium | reverse complement strand
CCGTAGAAGCGTAGCGATGAGGCCGGCGAGACGCCGGCGGGTGCCAGCAGGAACGTGAATGCGATCAGCAGCAGCGCAACGAACAGAGCCATGATGAATTCCCCCGCGCGCATGTTGCCGATGCGGCGCGCGATGGACAAGCGCTCCGCGTCGGCCGCCACGTCCCGCAGCTCACGCCAGAGAGAAGGATCGGGCCCGTGAGGCAGCCGGACCCGTCCGGCTGTTTCAGGAAAGCACGGCCTTGAGGAAACGTCCGGTATGCGAGGCCGCCGTGGCCGCCACCTTTTCCGGCGTTCCGGCCACCACCAGGCTTCCACCA
>JBHEOD010000131.1:0-9749 GCA_046261745.1 Binatia bacterium | reverse complement strand
CGTGGTGGCGGGCTGGCCGAGCTTGAGGTAGCCGAGGCCGACGTCGCACAGCGTCTGCATCTTGCGCTTGAGTTTCGGCACGGCCTCGAAGAATTCGAAGGCCTCGCTGATGGTCATGTCGAGCACGTCGGCGATGCTCTTGCCCTTGTAGCGAACTTCCAGCGTCTCGCGGTTGTAACGCCGACCGCCGCAAGCGTCGCAGAGCACGTAAACGTCGGGCAGGAAGTGCATCTCGATGCGGATCATCCCGCCGCCCGAGCAAGCCTCGCAACGGCCGCCCTGCACGTTGAACGAGAAGCGGCCCGGCGCGTAGCCGCGCATCTTCGCTTCGGGCGTCATCGCGTAGAGGTCGCGGATGTCGCCGAACAGCCCGGTGTAAGTGGCAGGATTGGAGCGCGGCGTGCGTCCGATGGGCGTCTGGTCGATGTCGATCACCTTGTCGATCGCATCGAGTCCGTCGATCGTGTCGTGATCGCCGACTTCGAGGCCCGCGCCGTTGAGTCGCCGTGCGAGGGCGGCGTAGAGCGTGTCGATCACCAGCGAGCTCTTGCCTGACCCCGAAACGCCCGTCACGCAGGTCAGGCAGCCCAGCGGGATCGACACGTCGATACCGCGCAGGTTGTGGTGACGCGCGCCGCGCACCAGCAGCGACTGGCCGGTGCCCTTGCGGCGCTTCTTCGGGATCTCGATCCTCTCCTTGCCCGACAGGAAGCGGCCGGTCAGCGACGCCTCGTTGGCAATCACTTCCGCGCAGGTGCCCTGCGCGACGATCTCGCCGCCGAGCTTGGCGGCGCCCGGTCCGAGATCGATCAGGTGATCGGCGGCGTGCATCGTGTCGGCGTCGTGTTCCACCACGAGCACCGAGTTGCCGCGATCGGTGAGCGCCCGAAGGCTCGAGAGCAGGCGCGCGTTGTCGCGCTGGTGCAGGCCGATCGAAGGCTCGTCGAGCACGTAGAGCACGCCGGTCAGCCCCGCACCGATCTGCGTGGCGAGCCGGATACGCTGGCTTTCCCCGCCCGACAACGAGGACGTCGCGCGCTCGAGCGTGAGGTAGGACAGGCCCACGTCGAGCAGGAAGCGCAGCCGCTCGGTGATCTCGCGCAGCACGAGCTTGGCGACGTCCTGCTCGCGGCGCGTCAGCTTGAGCGTGTCGAGGAACGTGGCCGCGTCGTCGAGCGGCAGCGCCACCACGTCGACGATGCTGCGCCCGCCCACCAGCACCGATTGCGCTTCCTTGCGCAGCCGCTTGCCGCCGCAAGCCTCGCAGGTCTTCTCCGACATGTATGGCTCGAGCTCGGAGCGCACCCACTCGGATTCCGTTTCCTTGTAGCGACGCGTCAGCAGCGGGATCACGCCGGTGAACGCGCGCACCGCCCCCTTCGCGAACGGCAGGCGCCTCTCACCGCTGCCGTGCAGCAGCATGCGCCTGGCTTCCTCGGGCAGGTCCTGCCACGGCGTTGACACTTTCGCGCCGTTCTCTTTGGTGATCGCCGCCAGCGCCCAGTCGTACTTGTCGGCCAGGCGGCGGTTCCAACCGGCCAGCGCGCCTTCCTCGACGCTGGCCTCCGGCTTCACCACGAGGCGCGCCGGATCGAACGAGGCGGTGCGGCCGAGGCCGTTGCATTCCTTGCACGCGCCGTGCGGGCTGTTGAAGGAGAACGTGCGCGGGCTCAGCTCCTCGAACGAGATCCCGCACGTCGAGCACGCAAAGCGCTGGCTGAAGTTCTCCTCGCCCGATTCGCCGTCCGGCGACGTCCACGTGGCGATGATGCTCTGCTCGGCCAGGCGCAGCGCGACGCCGATCGAATCGACCAGGCGGCTCTCCACGCCGGGGCGCAGCACGATGCGGTCGACAAGCACCTCGATCGTGTGAACCTGCGTGCGCGCCAGCGTCACCTCCTCGCCGAGGTCGCGCAGCACGCCGTCGATGCGCACGCGCAGGAACCCCTGCTTGCGAAGGTCGGCCAGCTCTTTCTTGTACTCGCCCTTGCGGCCGCGCACGATGGGCGCCAGCACGTCCACTTTCGAGCGCTGCGGAAACTCCGCGATGCGCGCTGCGATCTGCGCGACGGTTTGCGAAGAGATCTCGCGACCGCACTGCCAGCAGTGGGGCCGCCCGATGGTCGCGTAGAGCAGGCGCAGGTAGTCGTACACCTCGGTCATCGTGCCGACGGTCGAACGCGGACTCTGCGTGGTGGTCTTCTGCTCGATCGAGATGGCCGGAGAGAGTCCCTCGATGGAGTCCACGTCGGGCTTCTCCATCTGCTCGAGAAACTGCCGCGCATACGCCGACAGCGATTCGACGTAGCGCCGCTGGCCTTCCGCGTAGATCGTGTCGAACGCCAGCGACGACTTGCCAGACCCCGACAGCCCGGTGATCACCACGAAGCGGTCGCGCGGGATCTCGAGGCTGATGTTCTTGAGGTTATGCTGGCGTGCGCCGCGGATGACGATCGAGTCGCTCACCCTCGCCCGATCTCCTGTTCGAGCCCGCTGCGAAGCTGCTCGAGCTCGCCCTCGACCAGACGCCTGTAGCGCGCCAGCGAGATGTCGTCGGTGGCCTCGAAGCGCAGCACCAGGATCGGCTGCGTGTTCGACGCGCGGATGAGGCCCCAGCCGTTCTCGAAGATCACGCGCACACCGTCCACGTCGACGATCTCGTGACCGAGCTCGCGAAAGCGACGCTGCGCTGCTTCGGCGAGCAGGAACTTCTGGTCGTCCGGGCACGGCAGGCGGATCTCCGGCGTGTAGACCGTGCGCGGAAGGTCGGAGAGCAGCTCGGAGAGGGTGCGGCCGCTGCGCGCGAGGATCTCGATCATGCGCGCGCCGGCGTAGATTCCGTCGTCGAAGCCGAAATAGCGGTCGGCGAAAAAGATGTGGCCACTCATCTCACCGCCGAGCAGCGCACCGGTCTCGCGCATCTTCGCCTTGAGCAACGAGTGGCCGGCCTTCCACATGATGCCCTTGCCCCCGCGCGCCTCGATGTCGGCGTAGAGGCGCTGCGAGCACTTCACCTCGGAAACGATGGTCGCGCCGGGGTTGCGCGCGAGGATGTCGCGCGCAAACAGCACCAGCATCTCGTCGCCCCAGATGATGCGCCCCTCGCCGTCGACGATGCCGATGCGGTCGGAATCGCCGTCGAATGCGATGCCGAGATCGGCGCTGGTCTCGCGCACCTTCGCGATCAGGTCCACCATGTTCTCGGCCACCGTCGGATCGGGATGATGATTCGGGAATGTTCCGTCGGGTTCGCTGAACAGCTCGGTCACGTCGCAGCCCATGCTGCGGTACACGCCCGGCGCCACCGGTCCGCCGGTGCCGTTGCCGCTGTCCACCACCACCTTGAGACCGCCGGCTTTGGGCCCGAAGTGCTCGGCCATGAAGCCGCGATAGGCGGGGCCGATCGAATACGCCTCCTCGCCGCCGTCGCCTTCGGGGAAGTTGCACTCCTCGATGCGGCGCGCGAGGTCGCGGATGTCGTCGCCGTAGATCGTCGCGTTGCCGACGACCAGCTTGAAGCCGTTGTGGTCGGGAGGGTTGTGGCTGCCGGTTACCTCAACGCCGGCCGTGAGCTCGAGGTGCGGAACCGCGAAGTACAGCAGCGGCGTCGCGCACATGCCGACGTCGATGACATCCACGCCGGCCCCGCGGATGCCTTTCTTCAGCGCGGCGCACTGGGCCGGGCTGCTCAGGCGGCAGTCTCGTCCGACGGCAGTGCGCGTGATGCCGCGCTCGAGAAGCATCGACGCGAACGCGCGGCCGAGGAGTTCGGAGAACTCTTCGTCGTAGTCCACTCCGGCGACGCCGCGGATATCGTACTCGCGAAAGATCTGGGGATTGTGCTTCAACGTCTGGCCTTTGCGGTCGGCGACTTGCGCGCGACGCGCTTTGGTTCTGCGGCCGGCGCGGCAGCTGCGCTCTTGGCGGCGGCTCCCGCGCGGGCGATCCGTTTGGTTTTCGCGGCCGGTGCGCTCTTGGCGGTGGTGGCGTTGCGCTCGACGCGCCTGGGAGCTGCGACTTTGGCGGCGCCGCGACGGCTGGACGCCATCGAGGCCGCCAGCAGGATCGATGCCTCCATGCTGTCTGCGCTGGCGCGGCCTGTGCCGGCCAGATCATAGGCGGTGCCGTGGTCCGGCGACGTCCTCAGGAAAGACAGGCCCATCGAAACGTTCACGGCTTCACGGAAATCGACGAGCTTGAGCGGGATGAGTGCCTGATCGTGGTACATGCAAAGCACGGCATCGTATGTACCCGCCACCGCGGCGGCAAACAGCGTATCGGCCGGAAACGGGCCGCGCGCATCGATTCCCGCGCGGCGAAGTCGGGTCACTGCAGGAGAAATGATGCGCGCTTCTTCGTCTCCGAAAAGCCCGCCTTCGCCCGCGTGGGGATTGAGCGCGGCCACCGCGAGGCGCGGCTGCGCAATGCCGTGAAAGCGCGAAAGATGCGCGGCCGTCGTGCGCCCCGCCGCGACGATGCGCTCGGTGGTGAGCAGCTTCGGGACACGCGCGAGCGCGACGTGGGTGGTGACGAGCACGACGCGAAGACGCGGCCCTGCCAGCATCATCGTGGCCGGCATTCCGGCCACCTCGGCGAGATACTCGGTGTGGCCGTCGTAGCGGTGGCCGGCCGCGTGCAGCCAGTACTTGTTGAGCGGCGCCGTCGCGAGCGCGTCGCAGCCACCGCCGGCCGTCGCACGCGCGGCGGCCTCGAGATACCGGAACGACGCTTCGCCGCAGCGTTTGCCCGGCTTCGGCAGCGATCCCGTCAGCTTGAACTGCGTGACGCCCTCGATCCGTTCGATCGCGCTCTTCGCGCCCGCGGCGATACGTCGCACCTTGCGCGCAACGTCGAGCACACCCGCGTCGCCGAACACGACGAGACGGCATGCGCGGCGCACCGCCGGACGCGCGGCGGCCTCCACGACGATCTCGGGTCCGATGCCGGCAGGGTCGCCGAGACTGACGGCGACGAGAGGCTTCACTTCTTGATGATCGCGCCGGGCACCGGCTTGGCGGCATCAGGCGCGTCGGCGGGCGCGGCGCTCGCGGCAGGCGCAGGCTCCGGCACGGCGGGCACAACGTTCGCGGGTGTCGCGGGCCGTGCAGGATCCGACGCGGCATTCGCGGGCGGCGTCGACTCAGGCGCAGTAGCGGGCGCCACACTCGCAGGCGCCGCCGGCCGCGGTGCGGTGCTGCTCGCCGCGATCTCCGCCAGGCTGTCCACGAGGTTGTCGATGCGATGGTCCTTGCGAAGGTCCTCCGTCACCCACTTCTGATAGCGTTCGTTCAGGCGTTGCTCGTACATCTTCTCCGAAAGCTCTTCCTTCACGTCTTCGAACGGCTGGCGTCCAGACCTCTTGATGTCGACGAGCTTGACGATGTAGTAGCCGCCCGAAGCCTGCACCGGCTCGGACACGCCGCCTTTCTTGAGACCTTGCAGGGCTTCCTCGAAGTGGGGCGCCATCGAGCCGCGCTCGAATTCGCCGAGGACACCGCCTTCGGAGGCTGCCGGTCCCTTGGAATGCTCGCGCGCGGCGGCTTCGAAATTGCTGCGCGCCTCCTTGTGCACCGCGAGGGCCTGTTCCTTCGCTGCTTCGGCGCCTTCGCCGATGAGCGGCGCCGGAATGAAGATGGCTCCCACCACGAGCTTTTCCGATTCGACGAACTCGGAACCAGACTCCCACGCGCGGCGCACTTCTTCCTCCGACACGTTCACGCGGGAGCGGATCAGCAGGTTGATGAGCTGGATGCGGTTCACCTCGTCGCGCATGCGCTCGAAGTAGTCCTTCCACGTGAGGCCGACATTGACGACGTCGGCCTCGAGCGACGCCCTGGTCTGGCCGCTTTCCTTGAGCACACCGGTGATGTAGCGCTCGACCATCTCGTCGGGCGCCGTGACGCCGTTCTTGACGAACTCTGCCTTGAGCAGGCGATTCTCGATCATCGAGTCGAGCAGCGCGCGGTAGTCGTTGCGGATCTCCGGCGGCAGAAACGGAGCGCCGGTGATGCCGTAGCGCTTGAGCTCGCGCAGCGTGATCGGCTCGCCGTCCACCACCGCAACCACGCCGTTGTCGAACTTCGCGGTGCCCGAAAGGACGGCGGTCGACGGCTTGGCCTCCGCCGCGGGAGGCGGCTGCGAAGCCGCCGGAGCCGCGGAAGCCGCAAGCAAAACCAGCGTCGCAATAGCGAGGCCACGACGCCGCCCGCGAGCGCGGAAATCGGGGACAGGTACGGGTTTCCGCGAAGCAGAAACCCCGCGACCGCCCTGCGACGCGTCAGCGAAATCGGGGACAGGTACGGATTTCTCCAAAACGGAATCCCCGCAACGACCTTGCGCCGCGTCAGCGAACGGCACGCCTGAAGCTCCGTGCGGCAGAAGGTGGCTGTTTGCTTCGATCATTCGTCAATCCTCCGAGGTCGCCCTTCTCGAGCAGGTCAAGCAGCTTCTCGATCTCACTTACCAGGTTGTCCCAGCCGCCGGGCGCGGTCGTCATCATCAATACGCCCTCGGGGCGCAGGCGGTAGCGCTTGGGCTGTTTCGTCGCCAGCGCGAGTAGCAACTCGCCGGAAACCGTCGAACGCTCGTCGAGGCGCAGCGCGACGACGTTATCGCTCCCCTTCAGCGACACCACAAGAAGCCGCTTGAGGGCCGGGCGCAGCCGCATGATGCGCACGAACGCCTTCGCCTCGGGCGGCAGCGTGCCGAACCTGTCCTCCAGTTCGTCGCGCAGCGCGTCCACCGTTTCGGCGTCCGCCGCGCCTGCGAGCCGCTTGTACAGCAGCAGCCTTTCGCCGATGTCGGAGACGTACCAGTCCGGCAGGAAGGCCTCGGCGCCGAGCTCGATCTCGGGTTCCACCTGGGCGGTCGGCACGATGCCGCGAACTTCCTGCGTAGCTTCTTCCATCATGCGCAGGAACATGTCGAAGCCCACTGCGCCGATGTGCCCGGACTGGGCTTTGCCCAGCAGGTTGCCGGCGCCGCGAATCTCGAGATCGTGCGCGGCGAGGCGGAAGCCCGCGCCGAGATCGTCGAGGTCCTGCAGCACGGCCAGCCGCTTGCGCGCGTCCTCGCTCATGCGCTCGCCGGGAATCAGCAGGTACGCGTAGGCGCGGCGATGCGAGCGGCCGACGCGGCCGCGGATCTGGTAGAGCTGCGCAAGGCCGAACGTGTCCGCGCGATCGATCAGGATGGTGTTCGCATTAGGAATGTCGAGGCCCGATTCGATGATCGACGTGCACACCAGCACGTCGATGCGCTTCTCGAAGAAGTCCACCATCACCTTCTCGAGCGCGTCCTCGTCCATCTGGCCGTGGCCGACGCCGATGCGGCTGCCCGGTACCAGCGTGCCGATGCGATGGGCCGTGGCTTCGATGGAACTCACGCGGTTGTGCACGAAGAACACCTGTCCGCCGCGGCCGAGCTCACGCTTGATGGCCTGCTGGATGAGCCCTTCGTCGTGGCGCGCCACGTAGGTGCGAATCGCGAGCCGATCGACCGGCGGCGTCTCGATGAGGCTGAGGTCGCGCACACCGCTCAGCGAAAGCTGCAGCGTGCGCGGAATGGGCGTCGCCGTCATCGTCAGCACATCGACTTCGCGGCGCAGCTTCTTCAGGTACTCCTTGGCCTTGACGCCGAAGCGGTGCTCTTCGTCGATGACGAGCAGGCCGAGGCGCGCGAACTGCACGTCCGCCTGCAACAGCCGGTGCGTGCCGACCACCACGTCGATCTTGCCGTCGGCCAACCCCTTGGCCAGTTCCGCGTTCTCGGCCTTGCTGTGGAAGCGCGACAGCATCACGACCTTGAGCGGATAGCCGTCGAAGCGGCGGCACAGCGTTTCGTGGTGCTGGCGCGCGAGCACGGTGGTGGGCACCAGCACCGCGACCTGCTTGCCCGCCATCGCCGCAAGGTAAGCCGCGCGCACCGCAACTTCCGTCTTGCCGTAGCCGACGTCGCCGCAGACCACGCGATCCATCGGCCGGTCGCGCGCAAGATCGCCGACGATGTCGCGAATGGCGGAGAGTTGTCCCTCGGTTTCCTCGAACGGAAAGCGCGCTTCGAACTCCTCGAAATCGGGGCCGGGCGCCGCCCACGGCGGGCGCTTGATCACCTGGCGGAACGCCTCGAGGTCGAGCAGCTCGCGCGCCATTTCCAGGATGGAATCGCGCGCGCGGCGCTTGGTGCGCTCCCAGCTCGCGCCGCCGATCTTGTCGAGTTGCGGTACCGCGCCGCTGCCGCCCGTGTACTTCTCGACGAGGTTGATGCGATCGACGGGCAGGAAATAACGGTCGCCGCCGGCGTACTCGATGTGAAGGAAGTCGCCTTCCATGCCGGCGGCCTTCATGTGCCGCAGGCCCCGGTAATGGCCGACGCCGTGATCGACGTGCACCACGTAGTCGTCGGGCTTGAGCTCGGCCAGCGCGCTCAGCATGCGTGCGCGGGCCGCGCGGCGGCGGCGCGGCCGCGAGCGGCGTTCGCCGAACATCTCTTCGTCACTGACGACGAGCACGTGATCGGCGCCGAGCGTGAAGCCTTCGTGCAGGTGGCCTTCCACCAGCCAGATCGATCCCGCGTGACCGACCATCGCCTTCTGGAAGGTCTGGCCCTTGACGATGCGCTCGACGCCCGCGTTCGTCAGCATGTGCTCGATGCGGCCGAGCTGCGTCGGATCGGACGCCAGCAGGATCACGCGGTTGCCGTCGTTGCGCGCACCGGCCAGCGCATCGACCACCGGCGCGAAGCCGCTTTCTCCGCGCTGGGCCTTGGCATGCACGCGCGCCGCCGTCACCTGCGTGTTCGGCGAGACGTCCACGCGCCAGGTGCGGTGACCGGCCTCGCCGCTCGACTCGAGGGCTTCGGCAAAATCGAGCTCGACGCGCGGGCGGCGCGCGATCAGCGTGTGCAGCTCCGCGCGGTCGAGATGCAGCAGCGCCGGTTCCGGATGGAAGGTGCCTGCGCTGCGCGCGGATTCGCCGGCTTCGACAAGCGTTTCGTGAAGCGTGTCGACCGCCATCTCCACCGCGGGCGGATCCACGACGACGAGCAGCACATCCGCCGGCAGGTGATCGAGGATGGTGGTGCGGCGACCGTACGCGTACGGCGCGAGCAGCTCGATGCCGGGAAAGATCACGCCTGAAGCCAGGTATTCGTCGAGGCGGCGCCTCTCCGACGACGGCAGCAGCATCTCCTCGCAGCGCGCCGCGATTTTTTGTCGGACCTCGGCGTCGGCCATGCGCTCGAGCGGAACTGGAGAGGACGGCAGAACCGCCAGGTCTTCGCTCGGCTGGAACGAGAGCTGGTCGCCCGGATCGAACAGCCGTATGGATTCGACGGTGTCGCCGCCGAGCTCGACGCGCAGCGGATACTCAAAGCCCGGCGGCCACAGGTCGACAATGCCGCCGCGCACCGCAAGCTCGCCCTGCTCGTCTACCGTCGCCACCTTGCGGTAGCCGGAGGCCTCGAGCTTGGGCACGAGCTCTTCGAGAAGAAGATCGTCGCCGACCACGAAGTAGAGCGAGGCCGCCGACAGTGCTTCGGGAGGAATCGCCCACTGCGAGACGGCTTCGACGGAGGCGACCAGGATCGGCGCCTTGCTCTGCGCAAGCTGGTAGAGCGCCGACGTGCGCGACGCTTCGACGTCCACCGACGGCGAGACCATCTCGAGCGGCGGCGCCTCGCGACTCGGGAAGCAGTGCACCCGGCGCGCGAGAAAACTGTCGTCGGACTTCTCGCCGACGAAGGCCTGAAGC
>JBHEOD010000130.1:0-10098 GCA_046261745.1 Binatia bacterium | reverse complement strand
GGAGTATCGCGAATGACGCGCGGACTGGCCTTTCCGCCTCCTCGCCCGGCGAGCATGATTCGCCCATGAGCGACTCCGCCGCGTCCCTCGGCCACTACACCGTCGATCGCTACTACGCGCTCGCCGAGTGCGGCATCCTCACCTCCGATGATCGCGTGGAACTTCTCGATGGCCTCGTCGTCGCGATGCCTCCCCCGTCACCCCGCCATGACTTCGCCCTCGAACTCATTCAGTCCGTCCTTCAGCGCAGGCTCGGCCTGGATGTTCGCACTCGCGTCCAGTCCTCATTCGTGGCCGGCAACAATAGCGTGCCCCAGCCCGATCTCATGGTGCTCCCGGGCCGTCTCGACGCCTTCGACGACGCTCTCCCGACCCGGGCCCTGCTCGTCGTCGAGGTCGCGCTGAGTTCGCTTCCCCAGGACCGCCTCACCAAGTCGGCCATCTACGCGCGCGCCGGTGTGCCGTGCTACTGGATCGTCAACCTTCGCGACCTGTGCGTGGAGGTGTACCGCGACCCCCACCGCTTCAAGTCCGAGTACCGCAGCGTCACGCGCGCAACCGGCGCCGACATCCTCACCATCGACGACTTCCCGGGTGTGACGTTTGAGGCAGCGGAGTTCCTGCCGCCTCGCGAGCCGGGCGGATACCCGATTCCGTGAAAAAAGCTGCGCGGTCGATCAGGCCGGAGGCAGCGCCGCCGCCGCGCGTTCCTTGAGTTCCACGTCAGTCCGCTTGCGCGCCAGCGCTTCGCCTACCAGCCATCGTTGCAGTGCTGCCCGCTCTACAACGCCTGCGCACCAGGCTGGAGGCGGACGCGCGGCGGCGAATTCCGGAGATTGCGAATCGCACCCGGCGGCCCGCCGCGCAGCGCAACGCCGCCACACACGGATGACAAACGTCATACCCGCCGGCCCGGTATCGTGGGAAGCATGGAGGCGCTTGGGGGAGCATCCCTCCAGTTCGCGATCCTGACCAAGGAGAATCCCACGATGAACCTGCACCGCTGTGCCTTGCCCGCGCTGTTCGCGTCGATCGTTTTGCTGGCGGCCGCAACCGCCCACGGGGCGGGAATTCCCGCGCCGATGGCCTACGCGCCCGATGTCCCGCCGCCGATATCGCGCTCGCGCGAAGAGACGCTGGTTGTCCATATCGAGACGAAGATGACGACGGTGACTCTCGCCACCGGCATCAGCTACGAAGCCTGGACGTTCGACGACCGCGTCCCCGGCCCGTTCATCCGCGCGCGTGTCGGCGACACGCTGGAGATGCACCTGACCAACACCGACGCGAGCGGCATGATGCACAACATCGACCTGCACGCGGTGACGGGCCCGGGCGGAGGCGCATCGGTAACGCTGGCGGAGCAGGGGGAAACCAAAGTCGCCACCTTCAAGCTGATGCACGCGGGGCTGTTCGTGTATCACTGCGCCACGCCGCCGGTGCCCGATCACATCGCCAACGGAATGTACGGGCTCATCCTGGTCGAGCCCAAACACGGCCTCAAGAAGGTGGACCGCGAGTTCTACGTGCTGCAGAGCGAGTTCTACACCGACCCGCCGAGTGGTGGCGCGGCAGTTTACTCGCCGACCGACGGTGCGGACGAACACCCGCGCTTCGTTGTCTTCAACGGCAGCGTCGAGTCGCTGACCGGCGCCGGAGCGCTGCAGGCGAGCAGCGGCGAGCGGGTGCGCATCTTCTTCGGCAACGCCGGGCCGAACCTGATCTCGTCGTTTCACGTGATCGGCGAAGTCTTCGACAAGGTGTATCGCGAGGGCGACCTGCTGAGCCGTCCAGGGCGCAGCATTCAGACGACGCTGGTGCCGGCCGGCGGCGCGACGGTGGTCGAGTTCGACGTGGAGGTTCCCGGCACCTACGTGCTGGTGGATCACGCGATCTTTCGCACGGACAAGGGTGCGGCCGGGCACCTGGTAATAACGGGACCGGACCGTCCCGACCTCTACGACCCGCCGGGCGACGGCGGGCACTGAGCTATTTCGTCAGCGACCTGATCGTCGTGAAGGAAATCCGTATCCGCGGCGTGCGCGGCGTGACCAGCGTCGCGTACCGCTCGGCGATCCGGCTGATCGAATCGGGGAACCGTGCCGCCGGCGAAGCTTCACACCCACGAGATGATCAGCCCGGACGCACCAGCGGAGCGATCGCCGCACCTTCCTTGAGTTCCACGCCCGTCAGCTTGCGCGCCAGCGCTTCACCGACCAGCCACGCGATCTTCGCGGCTGCCGCTTCGAAGGAAAGCCCACCCGCGCGAATGTTGGACACGCAGTTGCGGCGCGAATCCGGCGTGCCAGGCCGCGGCGACCACGTGATGTAGCAACCGAGCGAATCGGCGGACGACAACCCCGGCCTCTCCCCGATCAACACGACGACGATGTCGGCGCCAAGATCCTCGCCGATCGGATCGCCGATGCCCACGCGTCCCTGCTCAACGAGGACCACGCTCGACGCTTCCATCTCGCGCGCGCGAAGTTCGCCAAGCAGCGCCGCGGCCAGCGGCACGGCATTCCTTTGCACCGCTTCGGCCGACAGGCCGTCCGCCACGACGAGCGCAATGCGCTGCGGCGCCGCAAGCGCCGCCGACGCCAGCGCGGCCGCCGAAGCCGCATCCAGGCGACGTCCGAGATCCGGACGGCGCAGATACGATGCGCGATCCATCGCTTCACTGTGAAGATGCAACGGCGTGAGACCGAGCGCGGACAGGTCTGACGCGAGCGCCGCGAAATCAACAGCGGTCCACACCGCATCGCGGGCGCGCGCATGATCGCCGACGAACGTGAGGTGGGCGCGTGTCGTCAGGCTCGAGCCCGCACGGCCGAGCCCGACTCGCGCATCGGTGAACTGCGCCAGCGCGCCGCGCGGCACGGCGGATTCGACAATCGCCGGCAAGGGCGGGGAATCTTCGCGCTTCACGACGACCGGCCAATGGGCGATGCAAAGCCGCGCCGAACGGCACGATCGCCGGCGCAACTTCCGACGCGCGTCACCGCGGCGCCCCGATGGCCGCCAGCGCAAGTTCTCGCGCGCGTCACGCCGGCGCCCCGATCGCCGCCAGCGCCGGCTCAATCGCGCGCAAATCAGGCTTGTCGAGCAGGTTGCCGTCCGCGTCCGCGAGCCCGGCCTTCTCGAGCCACGCCTCGAACTCCGGCGCACGGCGGCGTCCGAGGAGCTTTCGCACCGCCAGCACGTCGTGATGCGAGAGGCTTTGGTAGTTCAGCATCACGTCGTCCGCACCGGGCACGGTGATCACGAAGTTGACGCCGGCCGCGACGAGCATCGTCAGCAGCGAATCCATGTCGTCCTGGTCGGCCTCGGCGTGGTTCGTGTAGCAGACGTCCACGCCCATCGGCACGCCGAGCAGTTTGCCGCAGAAGTGGTCCTCGAGGCCGGCGCGCTGGATCTGCTTGCCGTCGTAGAGGTACTCGGGACCGATGAAGCCGACGACAGTGTTGAGCAGCAGCGGCTGGTACGCGCGCGCCACGCCGTACGCGCGCGCTTCCATCGTCTGCTGGTCCACGCCGTGGTGACCGTCCGCCGAAAGCGCTGCTCCCTGCCCCGTCTCGAAATACATCACGTTGTCGCCGACCGTGCCGCGCTTGAGCGACAGCGCCGCGCCTCGCGCCTGGTCGAGCAGCGCGAGAGACACGCCGAAGCCGGCGTTGGCCTTCTCCGAACCCGCGATCGACTGGAACACGAGATCGACCGGCGCGCCGGCTTCGATGGCTTCGATGGCCGTCGTCACGTGGCCGAGGCAGCAGCCCTGGCCCGGAAGGTCGAGACGCTCGCGAATGTCGTCGAGCAGCGTGACGATGTGAATGTAGCCGGCGAGGCTGTCGCCGGCCGGATTCACGCCGATCACCGCATCGCCGGCGCCGAGCAGCAAGCCGTCCACGATGCTCGCCGCGATGCCGCGGCTGTCGTCGGTGGGATGGTTCGGCTGAAGGCGCGTCGCAAGCCGGCCCGGCAACCCGATCGTGCTTCGAAAACGCGTGACCACTTCGCACTTGGCCGACACCACCGCGAGGTCCTGCAGGCGCATGATCTTGGAAACCGCGGCAACCATCTCTGGAGTGAGGCCGGGCGCCAGCTCCGCCAGCGAAGTGGCCGTCGCCAGCGGCGAAAGGAGCCACTCACGAAAACCGCCGACGGTCAGCGAAGAAACCGCGCCGAACGCAGCCGCGTCGTGCGTGTCGACGATCAGTCGAGTGACTTCGTCCTCTTCGTACGGGACCAGTTCGCAGGAAAGGAATTCCGCGAGAGGAAGATCCGCCAGCGCGCACTGCGCTGCGAAGCGCTGCATCGCGCTCTCGGCCGCGATTCCGGCGAGATGGTCGCCCGAGCGCTCGGGCGTTGCCTTGGCGAGCAGCGTCTTCAGGTCGTCGAAGACCCAGCGCGTGCCGTGGGCGGTGGATGTGTATGCCATCTCCTTCGCGGGCTTAGCGCCTTGACGCGTGCCAGACAACCGTAATGGACACGCAATGGAGGCCTGCGCGGCGGAGCAAGCGCCCCACGCCCGGGGGCGACGCAGGAATTGACCGGGTCCACGCACGGGCGTAGAGCCTTTGGATGCTGAGGCCGCAGCCGGGAATGCGCCGCGCCCGCGTCGCGCAGCCGGATCTCCTTCGCGAGGCCTTCGCGCGATCGGTGATCCGCGGACTCGGCGACCATCCGCGCTGGCTCAGTTGCCGCTACCTGTACGACCAGCACGGCAGCGCGATCTTCGAACGCATCACCGAACAGTCGGAGTACTACCCCACCCGCACCGAAGACGGCATCCTCGCCGTGAGCGCCGAACGCATTCGCGAGCTCTGCGACGCAACGACGCTTGTCGAGCTCGGCGCCGGCAGCGCCACCAAGACGCGTCACCTGCTGCGCGCGTGGTCGGAGGCCGACTCGTCGCCGCGCTACGTGGCCATCGACATCAGCCGCACGATGCTCGCGGAAACCTGCGAAGCGCTGCGCGGCGAGTTCCCGCGCCTCGACGTGCGTAGCGTCGCCGGCTCCTACGAGCAGGCTCTCGTGCAGCTGGGCGATTTCTCGCCGCTCACGCTGCTGTTCCTCGGCAGCAGCATCGGAAACTTCAACGAAGAGGAACTGGACGAGTTCTTCCCGCTGCTGGCCTCGAACATGGCCGACGGCGACCGGCTGCTGCTCGGCATCGACCTCGTCAAGGACATCGCCACCCTCGAGGCCGCCTACAACGACGCGGCCGGCTGGAGCGCAGCCTTCACACTCAATCTGTTTGCGCGCATGAACCGCGAGTTCGGCACCGACCTCAACCTCGACTCGATCGAGCACGTGGCGCGCTGGAATGCGGAGAAGTCGCGCATCGACATCTTTGCGCGCTTTAACCGCGATGCCGTCGTTCGGCTGCCCGAGTGGCAGCGCGAGTTCCGCATCGCGGCGGGCGAGATGGTGCTGGTGGAGATCAGCCGCAAGTTCGCCTGTGCCGGCATGACGGCCACGGCCGCCCGCCACGGCTTTGCCCATGTCGAGACGTTCACCGATCCGGACCGGCTGTTTGCGTTGCTGCTGCTCCGCCGCACCGCTCCTGCGACGGCGCGCAGCACTTCCACGCGCGAGCGACTGCGCTCCGATCTCGCCGGGCAGCGCACTCGCACCCTCGAGCTGCTCGAGCCGCTCGACCACGACGCGCTGACACGCCAGCACTGCCCGATCCTGAGCCCGGTCGTCTGGGATCTCGGTCACATCGCCAGTTTCGAACGCGAATGGACGGCGCGGGCGGGCGGGAAGCGAGACCAGGCCGACGACGCGGTGGTGCGGAGCCTGTACGACCCGGTGCTCCATCCGCGCTCCGTGCGCGGCTCGCTGCCGTTGGCCGACCCGAACGGTTGCCTGGACACTTTGGCCGACGCCCGCGCTGCGACCGAGGAACTGCTGGAGGAAACCGCATTCTCCACCGCCGATCCGCTGCTTCGCGGCGGCTACGTATTCTCGATGATCGCGCAGCACGAAGCCCAGCACAGCGAGACCATCCTGCAGGGCATCCAGCTTCTGCCCGGTCGCGAGTACGAGCCCGCCGGGCGAATCGATCCGCCCGGCGAATGCGGCGGCGAATGCAGCGGCGATGCACTCGGCGAAGTCTTCGTGCCGGCCGGCCCGTTCACGATGGGCACGGACGATCGCACGGCGGCCTACGACAACGAGCGACCGGCGCACGAGGTGGAACTCGCGTCCTTCTGGATCGACGTTGCACCGGTGACCAACGCCACGTGGCTGCGCTTTGTTGAAGACGGCGGCTACTGCCGTCACGACCTGTGGACAGCCGAGGGCTGGCGATGGCTGCGCGAAGCCCGCGTCGAGCATCCTGCCCAGTGGATTCGCAACGCCGATGGAAGCTGGAGCGAGCGTGCGTTCGGTCGCGTCGCGCCGCTCGACGACCGGCAGCCGGTCGTACACGTTTGCTGGCATGAAGCCGCGGCGTGCGCGCAGTGGCTCGGCAAGCGCCTGCCAACCGAAGCCGAGTGGGAGAAGGCGGCCGCGTGGGATCTCGAACGCAGCGTGCCTCGCCGCTACCCGTGGGGCGACACTCCACCGACGCCGGAGCGCGCGAACCTCGACCAGCGCAACTTCGCTCCCGCGCAGGTCGGCGCGCTGCCGCGCGGACGCAGCTACTTCGGCTGCCACCAGATGCTCGGCGACGTGTGGGAGTGGACGTCGAGCGACTTCCTGCCGTACCCCGGCTTCCGGCCGTTTCCGTATCCCGAGTATTCGCAGATGCATTTCGGCAGCCGCCACAAGGTGCTGCGCGGCGGGGCGTGGGCGACGCCGTCGATCGCCATCCGCAATACGTTCCGCAACTGGGACCTTCCCCAGCGCCGTCAGATCTTTGCGGGACTGCGCTGTGCGCGGGATTGAGGGACTCGGCGCGGCACTCGAAGCGCTGCCCGTTCACATTGACGAAGTTGAGGTGCACTTCTCGCACGCCTCCATCCCGTCGTATCCCGACGGCGCCCGGCCCACGTCCGTCGTCACGCTGCGCGGTGAAGGCCTGGCCGGTTACGGCGAGCACGTCGGATGGACCGACGCCGAGCACGCCGGCTTTCGCGAAGCGGCCGCCGGTGTTTGCCGTGGATCGTGGCAACTTGGCGGGTGGGCGAAGGCGCTCGCTGCACGCCCGGCCTATGATCGCGCCGCGCTCGAAGCGGCTGCCATCGATCTTGCGCTGCGGCAGCGCGGCACCAGCCTCCTCGGCTTCGCGGGCGTTGACCCGGGGCCGGTGCGCTACGTCGTCTCGTTCGAGCGCGTTGACGATCCGGTTGCGGCCGCGGCACGCTCTGGCGACAGCATCGAACTGAAAATCGACGCGGACCCTGCCTGGTCGGACGACACGTGGCGCGGCCTCGCTGCGCTCGACCGCATCGCTGTCATCGACTTCAAGCTCGGCGGCGACGCGGCCGACCACGAACGCGCGCATCGCCACCTGCCCGAAGCGTGGATCGAAGATCCGCGTCCCGGAAGCGCCCCGTGGTCGCCGGCGCTTCTTCGGTGCCTCAGCGCGGACGCCGCGGTGACGAGCACGGCGATGCTCGCCACGCTCGTGCCGGCGCCCGCGGCCGTCAACATCAAGCCCGCGCGCATGGGCGGCGTGCTCGAAGCCATCGCGTGCCTGGAAACATGCCGGCAGCGCGGCATCCCCACCTACATCGGCGGCATGTTCGAAGTGGGCGTCGGACGAAAGCTCTCCGCCGTGCTGGCCGCGCTCGCGTGTCCCGATTCTCCGAACGACATCGCTCCGCTCATCGGGGAAAGCCCCCGGCCGCTTCGCCTGCTT
The DNA here is from genome assembly GCA_046261745.1 of Binatia bacterium. GTDB lineage: Bacteria > Desulfobacterota > Binatia > UBA1149 > CAITLU01 > DATNBU01. The sequence continues at coordinate 2,288 of JBHEOD010000130.1, read as the reverse complement.
GTCGACGCGAACGCGCCGGGCCTGGCCGGAGATCTGTTGCCTTGAAACCCTTCGTCGAATTCGTCGGCGCGAACGTCCTTGTCGGCGAGTCGCGCCGGATCGTGTGCGACCTGTCTCTCCAGGTGGCCGAGGGCGAGACGCTTGCGCTGCTCGGCCGCAGCGGATCCGGCAAGACGACGGCGCTGCGTCTGCTCAACGCGCTGCTGCTTCCGAGCGCGGGCCGCGTGCTCGTGGCAGGACGCGAGACCACCGCGTGGAATCCCATCGAGCTGCGACGACGCACCGGCTACGTGATCCAGGAGATCGGACTGTTCCCGCACCTGACGGTCGCCGACAACGTGGGCATGGTTCCTTCCCTCGAAGGCTGGCCTGCCGATCGCATCGCGGCCAGGACGAGCGAGCTTCTCGAACTCGTCGGACTTCCGGCCGGCGAGTTCGCCGCGCGCCGTCCGCACCAGCTCTCCGGCGGCCAGCGCCAGAGAGTCGGCGTGGCGCGCGCCCTCGCGGCGGATCCGCCGCTGCTGCTACTCGACGAGCCTTTCGGCGCGCTGGATCCCGTTACGCGGCGCGAGTTGCAGACGGAGTTTCGTGCGCTCACTGCGCGCCTCGGGAAGACGGCCGTCTTCGTCACGCACGACCTGGCGGAGGCCGCGCGCGTGGCCGATCGCGTTGCGCTGCTCGCCGATGGACGGCTGGTGGCCGCCGGCACGCTTGAGGAATTCGCGGCCAGCCGGCATCCCGAGGTGCGTGCGTTCGTGGGCGCAGGTGAAGACGCAGCGCCGTTGCGCGCAGGTGCGGCGGCCGAAGGCGTAGAGCCGTCGCGCGAACGTGCGGCGGCCGACGGCGCCGGGCCCGCCCTCGAACGTGCGGCGATCGACGCGCTTGCACCGCAGACGTTCTGACTCATGGCTATGCCCGCGGAGATCGCTGTCGAAACCGGCCGCCACCTGATGCTGGTGGGCGTGTCGGTAGGCGTGGCCTCGCTGGTGGGCGTGCCGCTCGGAGTGCTGCTGACGCGCCGCCCAAGCTGGAAGCGATTCGTGCTCGGCTCGGCGAGCATCGTGCAGACCATCCCGAGCCTCGCGCTGTTCGGGCTGCTGATTCCGGTGCCATGGATCGGCGGCATCGGCACGCGCACGGCGCTCGTCGCGCTGACGCTGTACGCGCTGCTGCCGGTGCTGCGCAACACGGTGACCGGCATCGAAGGAGTAGACCCCGCCGTCCGCGAGGCGGGACGGGGGATGGGAATGACCGATGCGCAGCTTCTCACGCGCGTGGAGCTTCCGCTGGCCGCCGCCGTGATTCTCGCGGGGATTCGCCTGGCCACCGTCGTGGGAATCGGCGTGACGACGATCGCAGCAGCAATCGGCGCGGGCGGACTCGGTGTGCTGATTTTCCGCGGCGTCGCGATGCTCGACCACGCGACGATCCTGGCCGGCGCGGTTCCGGCGGCCGCTCTCGCATTGGCAGCGGATGGGCTGCTCGGCGGGATCGAGAGGCGGCTGAGGCCCCCGCAATGATGCGTGGAGTCCGCGGCGTGGTGAGTGGCGTGCTCGGTGTGCTCAAGCGGCGGCTGAAGCGCCCGGTGACGCGCGAACGCCGCGGCGTCGTGAGCAGCGCGCTCGCCAGGATCTCGCTTTCCGTGGTTCTTGCGCTTCTCGCACCGGCGCTGCTGCTCGGCGGATGCACGGGCGGCGGCGACGTCGTCGTGGTGGGCGGCAAGAATTTCACCGAGCAGCGCATTCTCGGCGAGCTTCTCGCCCAATCGATCGAGAAAGCAGGAATGCGAGTCGATAGGCGACTCGACCTCGGCGGAACGTTCGTCTGCGACTCAGCGCTGCGGGCAGGGCAGATCGACGTGTACGTGGAGTACACGGGCACGGCGCACGGCGCGATCCTCAAGACCGCGCCGGGGACGACGGGCGCGGGAAACGAGGCTTCGGCAGGCGACGTTCCGTCGCGAGTGGCAGCGCAAGCTCCAGCCCGTCTGGATGCTGCCGTGCCGGACACGCGCGTGAAAACCGATAACTCTCCCGCCAACGTGCTGGCCCGCGTTCGTGCCGCCTATGCGAAGGACGGCCTCGTCTGGACCGCGCCGCTCGGCTTCGACAACACCTTCGCGCTCGTCGTGCGCGACGACGCCGTGCCGCGGAGCATCTCCGAGGCAGTCACGCCGGCGCGCAACTGGCGGGCCGCGTTCGGCTACGAGTTCCAGCAGCGCGCCGACGGCTATCCGGCGCTCACGCGCATCTACGGCCTCGAGTTCGCCGACGTGCGCACGATGGACC
>JBHEOD010000013.1:11489-42536 GCA_046261745.1 Binatia bacterium | reverse complement strand
CGCTGGGCCTGGCTTCGGCGGGCCGCTTCGAATGGTCGGGCGTGGCCGGCTACATGGTGGCGCAGGTTGTCGGCGCGACTCTCGCAGCCGCCATCCTCTTCCAGATTGCGAGCGGCGCGCCGGGCTTCAGCCTCGCCGGCGGCTTTGCCGCCAACGGCTACGGCGCGCACTCGCCGGGCGGCTACAGCATGCTCTCGGCGCTATTGGCGGAGACCGTGCTGACGGCGATGTTCCTTCTGGTCATCCTCGGTTCCACGGACCGTCGCGCGCCGGCGGGCTTCGCCGGTCTTGCGATCGGCCTTGCGCTGACGCTGATCCATCTGATCGGCATCCCGATCACCAACCTTTCGGTGAATCCGGCCCGCAGCACGGGGCCGGCGGTATTCGTCGGCGGATGGGCGCTCGGGCAGTTGTGGTTGTTCTGGCTCGCGCCGCTCGCCGGCGCGGTGATCGGCGCCGTGATGTACAAAGCCATCGGAGGCGACGACGACTGAAAAATGGGGTCAGACCCCATTATTGAGGTACACCGGGAAACTGGGGCCAGGCCACAGAAAATGGGGTCTGACCCCATTTTTTCATGCAGAGAAAAGGCCGCACCGGATGTTCCGGTGCGGCCTTTTGTTTGCGCACGTGCGTGAGGTGCGCGCGGTGTTACTTGGCCAGCGCTTTCACCTTGTCGGTCATCTCCGGCACCGCCGTGAAGAGATCCGCGACGAGTCCGTAGTCGGCCACCTGGAAGATCGGCGCCTCGGCATCCTTGTTGATCGCGACGATCACCTTGGAGTCCTTCATGCCCGCCAGGTGCTGGATGGCGCCCGAGATTCCGACTGCCACGTAGAGCGTCGGTGCAACCACCTTGCCGGTCTGTCCCACCTGCAGGTCGTTGGGCACGTAGCCCGCATCGACCGCCGCACGGCTGGCGCCCATCGCAGCGCCGAGCGCATCGCAAAGCGGCGCCAGCACCGTGGTGAAGTTCTCGCCGTTCTTGAGTCCGCGTCCGCCGGAGACGACACGCGTGGCCTCGGTAAGCACGGGGCGATCGGACTTGGTCTCTTCGATGCCGACGTACTTGGCCGGCTTGGCCGGTGCCGGCGGCGTCACCGAGAGAGCTTCGATCGGGGCGCCCGATCCGGTGGCGGCGTCGAACGCGGTGGTGCGAACGGAGATCACCTTCCTGTCGCCGACGAGCTCGACCGTCGCGAAGACGTTGCCGGCGTTCATCGGACGCACCAGCGTACCGTCGGCGTTGATCTCGGTGACGTCGCTGGCGATGGCGGCGTCCATCGCTGCCGCAAGGCGCGGCGCAATGTCGCGGCCCTTGCTGGTCGCACCGAACACGACGGTGCTGGCACCGACCGCTTCGGCCACCGCCTTCAGCGTGAGGGCGGTTACGTCGGCGAGCGCGTGCTCGACCGCCGCGTTGTCGACGGTGACGACCTTGTCGGCGCCGAGGTTGGCGGCCTGCGCCGCCACTTCACTGATGCCGGAGCCGAGCACCGCAAGGATGGTCTGTCCGCCGCTGAGGGCCGCGAGCTGCTTGCCCGCGGTGACGGCCACGGCCGTCGCCTTCGGCAGGTGTCCATGGGCGTGTTCTGCGTAAACGAGTACGTTGCTCACTGCCATAACTCCTGTTTAGAGAACCTTGGCCTCGGTCTGGAGGACCTTGATCAGCTCGTCCACGCTCTCGACCTTGCGGCCGGCGGTGCGTGCGGGCGGAGGCGTGACTTTCTTGATGAGGATGCGCGGCGCGAGGTCGGCGCCGAGACTGGCGGCGTCGATCTCTTCGAGCGGCTTCTTGCGCGCCTTCATGATGCCCGGCAGCGACGCGTAACGCGGCTCGTTCAGCCGAAGGTCGTTCGTGATGATGGCCGGGAGCGGGATCTCCACCGTCTCCATGCCGCCGTCCACCTCGCGCATCGCGGTGGCCGAGGTGTTGTCGGCCGACAGCGTGAGCTTGGAGATGAAGGTGGCCTGGGGCCAGCCGAGCAGCTGCGCGAGCATCTGGCCGACTTCGTTCGAGTCGTCGTCGGTGGCCTGCTTGCCCATCAGCACGAAGTCGGGCTGCTCCTTCTCGATGATCTTGACCAGAATCCGGGCCACCACGGTGGTGTCGGGCCGGTCGGCCTTGACCAGGATGGCGCGGTCGGCGCCCATCGCCAGCGTGGTACGAAGCTGTTCCTGGGCCTCGGCCGGGCCGACGCTGCAGACCACGACCTCGACGCTGCCCTGGGCTTCCTTGATGCGAAGCGCCTCCTCGACGGCAATCTCGTCGAAGGGGTTCACGATCCATTTCAGACCTGCCTCGACGATTCCGGTGCCCTCGGGGTTCACCTTGATCGTCGATTCGTAGTCCGGCACGCGCTTGGCGGTGACCAGAATCTTCACGCTGTGTAGCCTCCCTGAAAATTGTTGCGCAGCAGCCTGCGCCGATCCGTTCCCAAGCGCGGCACGCCGCGCGGTTTTGCTCAATTCGCGCTCGTCGCGCGCTTCTCGCCCAGCGCGCACTCGTCGCGCTCGTCTTGACCGGCGCGCGATCAGCCGCCCGGGTCTTGCCTAGCGCGCGCTAGCCGCGCGCGTCTTGTCGGAAAGCCGCCCCTACGCGGGGTTTTCGGGACGGCGAACCTTCGGCGGGTACCATGCGATGCGTTATGACGCAACTGTCAGTAGCGCCCGGCGGCGCCTGATCCGACACCGCGACACGGACAGCTTCTCCCGAAAATCCGTACCTGTCCCGGATTTCTGGCGCCGCGGTGTTGCCTGCCCATCTCGGCACGGCCAAACAGAGACATGGCGAAGATCCTGTTGTTCGGTCAGGCCCAGTTCGGTCAGAAGGTGTTCGAGGAACTGCTCGCGCGCGGGCACGAGGTGACGGCCGTGTGCCCGCCACCGGACGCGGCCGGGCGACCCGTCGATCCGCTCAAGGCGGCGGCTCTCGAGAAAGGTGTGCGCGTGGTGCAGCGCAAGAGCTGGCGCGGCCCCGACGCGGCCGCCGAGGTGGACGCGGCGTCGGCCGACCTCGGCGTTCTCGCCTACGTGACGCGGATCGTGCCGTCGCAGGTCCTCGATGCGCCGCGCTTCGGCTCGATCTGCTTTCACCCGTCGCTGCTGCCGGCCTACCGCGGCGGCTCGGCGATCAACTGGCAGATCATCGAAGGTTGCCGCACGGGCGGCGTGACGCTGTTTCGTCCCGACGACGGCATTGACGAAGGCCCCGTCTATCTCCGCAGGGAAATCGCGATCGGCCCCGACGACACGGCTGGTTCCTACTACTACGGCAAGGTTTTCGACGCTGGCGTTGCCGCGACGGTCGGGTGCGCCGAGATGGTGCTCGCGGGCGACGCGCGTGGCGAGGTGCAGGACGAGGCGCTGGCCACGTACGAACCGCTGTGTCGCGACGAGCATGCCTGCGTCGACTGGTCGCGATCGGTGCGCCAGGTGCACGACCTGATCCGCGGCTGCGATCCGTCGCCCGGCGCGCACGCACAGGCCGGCGACGCGGTCGTCAGGCTGTACGGTTCACGCATCGCTTCGCAACGGGACGCCGCGCCGCCGGGGACGGTGCTCGCGATTTCGGAGGCCGGCGTGGAAGTGGCCGCGGCCGGCGGAAGCGTGCTGCTCGCGAAGCTCGGCGTGGGCGGCAAGAAGCTCGCGGCTGCGGAGGCCGCCACCGGGCTGGGCCTCACGGTCGGTGCGCGGCTCGGAGCGGGCAGGGTGCCCGCGCGCTGACGATGAAACTGCTGCTGTTCTTTGCGTTCTTCGCGTACGGAGTGTTCACCATTTACGGCTGGGTGTTTCCGTGCGCGTCGCCGATCACCTGGAAACTCGGAGACGTGGACCAACGCTTCGGACTCTCGGAGAGCCGGATGCTCGAGGCCGTTCGTCGCGCCGAGTCCATCTGGGAGGATGCCGCCGGGATCGACCTCTTCGAGCATCGCGACGACGGCAAGCTGACGGTGAACTTTTTCTACGATGCGCGGCAGATGACCGCGCAGCACAATGCGTCGCGCAAGCGAACCATCGACGAAATCACCGGGGACGCCGACGACGTCAAGGCGAAGCACGTGGCCGCCAGCAAGAGGTACGAAGCCGGACGCAAGGATTTCCTCGTGGCGCAGGCAGCGTACGAAAAGCGACTGGCTGCGCATAACGCTGTGGTGGCCGCGTGGAACGCGCGCGGCGGCCCGTCTGCGCAGTTCGACGCGATCACGCGTGAGGCGGCTGCCCTCGAGGAGACGGCGGCGGTGATCGAGAACGGACGGCAGGCGATCAACGAGCTCGCCGAGCGCGCAAACCGCCTCGCCGAGCGGCACAACGAATTGGTGGCCGAGGTCAACCAGAACGTGGACGCCATCAACACGACGGCCGGGCGCGAGTTCAAGCAGGGCCGCTACGTCCGCGATGCGAAGGGCGTGCGCGTCGACGTGTACGAGTTCGTCGACGAGGTCGACCTTGTGCACGTGCTCGCGCACGAACTCGGCCACGCACTCGGCATCGAGCACAACAGCAACCCGGACTCGATCATGTACGGGCTGAATTCCAGCCAGACGCAGCAGCTCACCGCCGAAGACACCGCCGCGCTGAACCAGAAGTGCCGCCTGTAGCGGGCAGCGCGGAGAATGAACGCCTCACCAGACATCGCGTAGAGCCCTGGGTCGTGCGCTTCCCAGTCTTCGCATGTGACGTCCTGCCAGTCCCGCCCGGCGAACCCCATAGTTGGAGCATCGGAGCCGACCTCATGCGTGCGCCGGTCACCGACGGCAGATCATCGCCCAAGAACCACGTCCACTCCCGACAGCACCAGGCTCAGCTTCGCTCTGGACAGTTTGCCCGCTCGCTCGGTCAGCTCGGCTTTGTCGAGCGTCACGATCTGCGAGACATTCGCCACCGACTCCTTGGGAAGCCCGGTGGCGCTTTCAGAGAGAAGCACGTTCCCAGGCGCAGATTCCCACTTCAGGTTGCTCGTGAGCGCGACACAGACCACGGTCGCCAGGCGGCTGCGGTTCAGGCCATCGCCTTGAATGACCACGATCGGTCGTCGAAACCCGGGTTTCGATCCCCGCGCCTCACCGGGATCCGCCCACCAGACCTCGCCTTGGGAGACAGTTACCACTCGCTTCGCTCCAGCGTCCGTCGCGCGGCTCGAGTCGTGAGCTTGTCTCGCGGCTGATCCACCTCGTCGAGAACTCGATCCATCGCTGCCGTCACGCGGTCCGGGGCATGGCGAGCGACATACTCGCGAAGGGCCCGCGCGTATACGTCGCTGCGCGAGCGCTTGGCCTTATGGGCCAACGCCTCGGCCTGCTCGAAAATGTCATCGGGAATCGATACTGCCGTTTTCATACCCGGAGTATTACCGGGTCATACTCTCGGTCAACCGCGGCCCTCCCCCGCGCAACCAGATTGCGGTTCATCGCAGTTCGGCCGGGTCGTCCCCTCACGAGACGACGGCCTCGAGTTGAGGAGAAACGATCACGCCCCGCAAGGAGCGAAACCGCGGTGGCTACCCTCGACCGACCGCCCGCCCGATCGGGCCTCTCAAGCGATTTGCGGGGCTCGATTCGGGCCGCTACGGCCGAAAATTTGACGAAACTGGTTGGTTTCGCGCTGGGCCGAGCAGGTAGCATGAGCAAAAACAGGCACTTACGGGCAACTGCCCGAGGTTGGGTGGCGCAGCGGTCCAAACCGAAGCCCTGACCAGGGCTGGACCGTTTCACACCCGCCTCGAGACCCGGGCGTTGGCGTAGCGATCCGGAAGCCTCCGCACCGGCAGCGCCCCGCGATCCCGGGGGGCCAGGATCGCCGGAGACGCTGCCGGCGTCCCGCGCAAGCGCGTGCGCGGGAGCGATGCCGGACCGGGAAACCGGAACCCGATCCGGCACCGAGCCTGTCAGCGGCCCGTGGTGATGAAGTTCGAGACCGAGAATACTTCCGGCGTCGTGCCTTCCTGCGGACCGAAGTGGTAGTACCACGTGTCCTCGCCCTGCATGTCCGGCGACGGGAACTGGCAGCGCGTGGCGTGCTCGAGCTGCATGTCGACGAGCGTGAACGCCGAGATGAACGGGTGCTCACTGTCGTACACCGCCCTCGTCGCGTCAGGATGCGCCTTACGGTCGAACCTCCACGCGTGAATCAGCGTTCGCCATAGCTGTCCCTTCAGGTCGTAGATCTCCGTGTACGGGATGAGCCAGCTTTCCGCGTCGAGATAGATGATGCGGCGGCCGAAGTTGTAGCCGCCGAGCTGCGAGATGCCGAGAATCACGTAGACGTCCCGCGTCTCCCAGACGTCGTCGGGGAAGAAGTCGGCGGGTGCGGGCTGGAACGGCGCCGGCATGTTCCGCGCATGCAGCGATGCCAGCACTTTCTTCCTGCCGAGCAGAGCCCACGAGGTCCACGCCGGATTGCCGGCGAAACCGCCGTAGCTGTCGAGGTCGACGTCCTGCCCGAACACGCCTTCGGATCGCTGCGCGGTGCCGAGGCGGCGCACGCGTTTGAGCTGCGGGAAGTAGAGCCACGAATCGTCCTGGCGGTTCGGATCGAGGTAGCGGATGTACGTGAACCCGGCGCCCTTCAGGTCGAACGGCTCCTGCAGTGGATAGAGCATCTCGAGATAACGGATGCCCTCGGGGTTCGGCATGTTCGGCTTCGGGTCGATCCACAGACGACCGTTGTAGTGAAGGCGCCGGAAGTGCTCGATGTTGTAGCGGCGCTCGAGCTGGAAGCCCTCACGCGCGTCGAGCTTGCCCGTGTCGCACGAGAAGTTGCGGGCGTCGATGTCATCCTGATTGATGCGGTTCTCCATGTTGAACATCATCTTCGGAGCCGCATCGGGATCGTTTTCGTCGACGGAGGGGAACGGAAGGCCGGCCACGTAGTTGCGGATCGATCGCTTGTCCGGAGCGAGCTCGACCTGGCCGTGGTAACGCTGCGTGGCGTCCTGTCGTTCCGGCTCGAGCGGCATCGGCTTCGTCGGGGCGACCTCGAGCGTTGCTCCGCGCTGGATCGACCAGTTCACCGATGGTCCGAGCAGGTGGTTCCAGCGATCGACGTTCCGCATCGAGACGATCTCGCCGGGAGCAGGAAGCTCGACCCCGGGCATCGACACGTCGGTTGCTGTTGCAGGAGCCTCATCGGCCGCGGCACGTGGCAGTGGGCTCGGCGTCACGGTCGGGTTCTGGGTGGACGACGTCGTCGATGACGAGCCGGTAGTCTTCGAACCCGTCGAGGCCGGCCGGGCCCTGGGCGGCGCGGGCTTTTTCTTCACGGTCTGCGGTTTCGCAGGTTGGCGATTCTCCTGTTTGGCCGGAGCCTTTTCGACGGAGGCCGGCTGGGCCGGTGGTTGCAGCTCCTCAGCAGGCTCGGCGGCTTCCAGAGCCGGGACCCCGAGCAGTTTTCGAAGCAACTCGATCTCGGCATCGCTGGCGCGGCCCGCTTGCGACGCGGGCTGCAGGACGTTTTCGGCTTCGGCCCGGGCAAGGCGTGCGCCATGACTGGCGAGCAGGGCCCCGAGCACAGCCAGATCCACGACGCGAGGCAGCGCCCCCTTTCCTCTTTTCCACATATCCGGTGCTCCCCTGGTCCACTCCGAAGAAGCGGGATCGAGGATGCGCGCGTCCTCGCGCTCGCCTTCGGCGGGCACAAGGACGGCACCTGACGGCCGGTCCTGCTGCATCGGGATGGCGAGTACGCTACCAATTCGCCCCGGGGAGGGCCCTGTCCGGTCGTGCCAAACTCTTGTGATAACCGGCCAGAGGCGGGCGGCGGACCGCTCGTCGGCGGACCTCAGGTCAGCGACATCATCGAAGCGCTGCGTCGTGTGGACGAGCGCACGACCGATATCGCTCGACGCGCTGGCTTCGACCTCACGAATCTCCTGCGGGCCGAGCCCGTTGCGGTGTCGAAGATCGTGCAGCTTTTCGAGGAAGCGGAGCGGCTGACCGGCGATCCGCTGGTCGGCCTTCGCACGGGGCGGCTCTCCGAGCCTCGCGGGCTCCTCGCCCACCTGCTGATCTCTTCGGCACGGCTCGATGAAGCGCTCATGCGCTGCACCCGCCTCGGCCCCATCCTCATCCAATCGATGCGAATCGAGAGCCGCGGCGAACGCGACCGGATCGTCTTCTCGTACGAGGATCCGGCGCTCGAGAGCCGACTTCTGACCGACTACACGCTCATGGCCACGCTCCGCACCGTGCAGCGTGCCGTCGGTGAGGATGTGCATCTTGCCGAAGTTCGCTTCCGCCGCGCCGACGACACCGGGCGAGAAGAGATCGAGCTGGCGTTTGGCTGCCCGGTCCGCTTCGGACAGGGCGCCGACGCACTCGTGATCCCGTCCAGCGTGACGTCCCGCAAAGGAAAGCTCGCCAACCCGCTCATTGCCGAGCAGATCGAGCGCTTCGCCGAAGCGCTGCTGCCGAGCGAACCGGAGCCGAAGTCGTTCACGGAGCAGGTTGGACGCACGGCCCGCAAGCTGCTCAGCGCAGGTGTGCGAGCTGAGCGCCGCGTCGTCTGCAAGCACCTCGGTTTGAGCGAGCGCTCGCTGCACCGCCGCCTCGCCGAAGAAGGCGCGAACTTCCGCGAGCTGCGCGAGAAGGTGCTATGGGATGTTGCCGAGGCTCTCGTCTCCGAGAGCGGGCTCAAGCTCGAGGCCATCGCGGCGAGCGTCGGATTCAACGACGCCGCCGCCTTCTCGAAGGCGTTCAAACGTCACTCGGGCAGCTCACCGACGGCGTGGCGCCGCAGCCGCGTCGCGAAGACGCGCTTGACCAGCGAGCGCTGACTCAGGAGCCTTTTCCGCCGTTTGTCCTTTCCAGTCGCGCCAATGTAGGTAGTCCAACTACCTATCAATCAGGGGGCCACCCATTTCGTGACAGGCAATCTCTTCCAATCGAGCACGCCTCGCGGCGTTCGCGCTGACATCGCCGGCCTGCTGTCGGCCCTGCGTCTCGCCCTCGGCCTGACCCTGTGTCTGGCCGCACCTGCGGTGGCCGGCACCCCGGTTCCTTCCACCCGCGAGGATTTCAAATTTCCCGGCACTCAGCCCTCCACGATCACCGATCCGCTGGCGACGCCGTCCAACTGCACAGGGTGCCACTCCGACTACGGCTCGCCGGAGAAGGAGCCGTGGGCGACGTGGCAGGGCTCGATGGTGGCCCAGGCCGGTCGCGATCCTCTTACCTATGCCGCCATGGCCATCGCCAACCAGGACGCGCCGCACTCGGGCGAGATGTGCATTCGCTGCCACATGCCCAAGGGCTGGCTCGAAGGGCGCTCGATTCCCGAAGACGCCAGCGCAACTACCGCCGCCGATCGCGAAGGCGTGCAGTGCACGGCCTGTCATCGCCTCGTCGATCCTCAGTTGGCGCCGGGTACGCCGCCGGGCGACGCCGCCATCGTCGCCGCGCTGACCGACCCGGTCGTCGTCGTGGGCGCCGGTCAGATGGTGGTCGATCCCGACGACACCGTGCGCGGGCCTTTCGACCTGATCGCCGACCTCGGCTTCGATCCTCACGCTCCGACGCGCAATGCACTGCAGGCTTCCTTCCAGCAATCGTCGCGCATGTGCGGCACCTGCCACGAAGTGAGGAACCCCGTCTTCCAGCGCAACATGGCCGGCGACTACGAGATCAGCGCGTTCGACGCGCCCGGCGATCCGGCCCTCGCGTTCCCCGAACAGCAAACCTACACCGAGTGGGAACTGAGCGACTACAGCGGCATGGCCGGTGTGTACGCACCGCAGTTCGCCGGCGACGGAGACGGGGTCGACGGAGACTACACGGTCGGAAGCTGCCAGAGCTGCCACATGCCGCGCGTAACCGGCAAGGCGGCCTTCACCGGCATCACGCGCACCAACATGCCGGTGCACGACCTCGTCGGCGCCAACACGTTCGTGCCGCTGATCATTCCGATGCACCCGGTTTTCGGCGCGGAAGTGGACGCCGACGTGCTTGCCGCGGGTGCCGCGCGCTCGCTGCGGATGCTGCGCCGCTCGGCCACCGTGACGGCAACCATCGAGACGGGCGTGCTCAGCGTGCGTGTCACCAACGAAGGCGGGCACAAGCTGCCCACCGGCTACCCCGACGGTCGCCGCATGTGGCTGCACGTGCGCGCCTTCGACAAGGACGACGCCGTCGTCTTCGAGTCGGGGGAGTACGACAGCGTCGAGGCCGACATCGTCGGCTACCACGCCATTCTTTCGGATCCCGACTACGACCCGAGCCTGTACGTCTGGGAAACGCTGCAGGGTATGAGCGCCGACGTGGCGCTGGCCACCGGCAACCTGGCCGGCCCGAGTTTCCACCTGGCGCTGAACAACGTGCGCGAATTCGACAACCGCATTCCGCCGCGTGGCTTCACCAACGCAGCCTACGAGGCCGTCGACGCTGCGCCTGTTGGTAAGACCTACCCCGACGGACAGTACTGGGACGACGTGGACTACCCGGTGGGCGCCGACGCGGTTCGCGCCGAAGTGGTGCTCTACTACCAGACCACCACCAGGGAATTGATCGAGTTCCTGCGCGACGAGAACGTCACCACCACCGACGGCGACATCCTGCACGACCTTTGGGAGAACGGCGGCAAGGCGGCTCCGGTGGAGATGGTCCGCGCCGTCATCGACACCGATGCCAAGAAGGTGCAGGCCTGCCGCGCCAGCATCGACAAGCTGCAGACCAAGTACCTCAAGAGCTTCCAGAAACAGTGGGGCGGCTGCTACGCGTCGCTTGCCGCCGGCGACACCTGCGATGCGACGGCGCGCGACAACGCGGTGGCCGCAGCGGCTGCGTCGCTGCGCGCGAAACTTGGCGGCGTCGACGACAAGAAGTGCGCCGACATGACACCGGCAACGACGGGCCTTGGTACCTACTGCCCGGTGCCGTGCGCGGGCATCGTGCTCTTCGACATGGACGACGTGGCCGACTGTTCGATCTGCCTGGCCGAGAGCGTGGTGACGACGGCGCTCGACTCGGCCTACGGCATCACGCCACCCGAAGTACCGGCCGCTGTGCCCGCCGGCGACTCGGCCGCGTGCCAGAAGCAACTGGGTTCGGCCGCGACGACTCTCGCCGCGAAGTGGGCCGCGGCCTTGAAGAGCTGCGAGAAGAACAACGCGAGCGGCAAGAACTCGCCGGCCGTCGACTGCTCTGCTGACCCCAAGGGCAAGATCGCATCCGCCAAGGCGGCGGCCTTCAAGAAGGTGGACAAGTGCGAGAGCTACGTCGGCATCGAAGGATGCGCGGACGGTGCGGTGGACAACGCTGCGCTCGAGCAGTGCATCGAGGACAGGCTCGAGGACGAGGTTGCGGCGTACCCGACGGTGTCGTACCCGACCACGGCGTACCCGTAGGCGCCGCGACGGCAGCGGCGGATTCGCGCAGGGCCATCAGTGGATGGGCTCGGCCTCGCGCGCGGCCAGGTCGGCAAGTTGAGGCTGACCGTTGGCGCCGCGCCTATCCACCCTTCCGTCGATCACGGGAGCAACCGGGGGCGACGCGAGGGTTTCTGCGCGAGCTCCGTTAGCTTGCGCAGCCTTGACACCGCAACCAGCGCCTCGGTAAGTACCCGCAATGCGTATCGCGCGATTCATTCATGCCAATATGGAGAGGATCCTCGCCGAGTGGGACGCATTTGCCGCGACCCTGACGCCCGCCGCGTCTACGATGACCGCCCGGGAGTTGCGCGACCACGCGAGGCAAATCCTCCAGACGATCGCCCTCGATGTCTCGACGCCGCAGACGCCAGCAGCGCAGGAGGAAAAGTCCAAAGGCAATGCGCAGGCGCCGCTCAATGCCCCGGATACCGCGGCGCAGACGCATGCCGTCCTCCGTGCCAACCACACTTTCGACATCAATCAACTCGCGGCGGAGTATCGCGCCCTGCGTGCGAGCGTTCTCCGGCTTTGGGCCGACGAGTGCAGCCCGGAGCCGATTGATCCGGAAGATGTTCTTCGTTTCAACGAAGCCATCGACCAAGCACTTGCGGAATCCATCTGCTTTTTCAGCAGGCAAGTGGAGCACAGCCGCGACTTGCTGCTGGGCATGCTCAGCCACGACTTTCGCACCCCGCTCAATTCCGTGGTGCTCACCGCCCAATACCTTGACCAAATGGAGGCCGGCGCGGAAGTCTCCGAGGCCGCTGCGAGCCTCATCAGATCCGGTGAGGCGATGCAGGCATTGCTGGATGATTTGCTGGATTACAACCGCGCGAACCTTGGCCTGGGCATCCCCGTGAAACCCGCCGACGTGGACCTTGCCCATTTTTTCACCGCGGAAATCGAATTGCAGCGCCGCGCGAATCCCCAAAGGCACATTGAACTGCACATGCACGGCCTGACGACGGGCCACTGGGACGGCAAACGACTGCAGCAAGTCGTGCGAAATCTCGTTTCCAATGCGATTCACCATGGCGGAGGTGATGCCCCGGTCGTCGTCACCGTAAGCGGGAAGGAATCTACGGTTTATTTCGAGGTGAAAAACCACGGTCCCACCATCGCCCCCTCCGCCTGCGCTCAAATCTTTGAGCCGCTCGTGCGAGGCGCCACGCAGGACGGTGCAGACGACCCCTCCCGCTTCGGGCTCGGACTGTATATTGTGCGCGAGGTGATCAATGCGCATGGCGGTCAGGTGAAAGTGCGCTCTTCCGGCGAGGAAACGGTCTTCGCCGTCGATCTTCCGCGGACTAACGGTCGTGTTGCGAAAGACGTCAGCACCGTGAGCGAAGCCGCCGTCCCCGATGCCGACTAGACGTGACAATGAATCTCATTCCATGGGCGTGGCCGGGCACCTTCGATTGGAAAAAACCCTGAAGTGATTCCGCGCGTCGTCTGCTCGTACGAACTCCACCAACTGACCTCGCCGCAGTCGATGAGGAAAGCATTTCAAGCGTCCCTTCCCGAGTGTCCGCGCCGTGGCGCACCACCGCAGCGACGCGCGAGGCGGCCTGAGAAGGCGAAGCCAAGCTCATCGCCCCGCGCCTGGAAGTGCCTTGGACCACGAGCCTGGATTCATGCGGTTTCCGTCATCGGCTCGGCCTTGCGGCCTATTCGCCGGGCGAGCATGATCGGGCCATGAACGATATCGCGCCATCGCTTGGCCACTACACCGTCGAGCGCTACTACGCGCTCTGCGAGTGCGGCATTCTCACTCCCGACGATCGCGTCGAACTTCTCGACGCCCTCATCGTCGCGATGCCGCCGCGCTCGGACGGGCACGACGACACGATCCACGTCGTCCTGTACGCATTGCAAAAGAAACTCAGTCTGGAAGTTGCGGTCAGGTTGCAATCGCCGTTCATGGCCGGCGGCGCCAGCGTCCCCCAGCCGGACGTGGCGATCGTCCCGGGCAAGGCCGGCGACTACTTCGACAACGCTCCGGCCAAGGCGCACCTGATCGTCGAAGTCTCGCAGAGTTCGCTCGCCCAGGACCGCCTCACCAAGTCGGCCATCTACGCGCGCGCCGGCGTGCCGTGCTACTGGATCGTCAACCTGCGCGATCTGTGTGTGGAGGTCTACCGCGAACCCGACCTCTTCCAGTCCGAGTATCGCAGCGTCACGCGCGCAACCGGCAGCGACATCCTCACCATCGACGACTTCCCCGGCGCAGAGTTCGAGGCGGCGGAGTTCCTGCCGCGGGTTGCGTATCGCGGATCGTCCCCCGCCTGATCGCGGCAAGCGTCGGAGCAACGACGCGCACCACCTGTTCGAGCCACAGGCCCAGGTCGTACGCCGCTTGGTAGATCGGAAGGTGTTCGTTGCGGGCCGCGGCTACCACCCTTCTCCGGCGGCGCGGCGGCTGGCCGCCGCGAAAAACTCCAGAATACAAACGATCAAATCCGAAAGAGCCAAGATCAGCGAATGATCTTCCGGAACGTGAGGTTCACGCGCGGCCCGCACGGCCGCGCGAGCTTCGCGATCCCGTGCTGCCAGCGGTGCTGCGTCGGGCCGCGCATCACGATCAGGCTTCCGCTTTCGAGAGGAATGCGGACGTTCTTCACGGACCGGACGGTGCGGTGCCGCAGCACGAGCGTGCGCGTCGCGCCGAGGCTGAGCGACGTGATCACCGGCTCCGGGCCGAGCTCCGGCTCGTCGCTGTGCATGCCCATGCTGTCGCGATGGTCGCGGTAGTAGTTGAGCAGCACGCTGTTGAAGCTCGCACCCGCGGCATCTTCGACGCGGCGGCGCAGGTCGCCGAGCAGGGGCGTCCACTCGTGCGGCTCGTAGCGCGTGCCGGAGTACGCGTAGACGGCGCCCGGATCGCCGTACCAGGCGACCAGCCGCGGCTGCACGTATTCCCGCCCCCACATCGCGATCTTCTCCGAACGCCACGGTGTCTCCTCGATCAGTCGGGCGAGGACCTCCTCGGGCGGCACGCCGAGGGGCAGCGAGGCGCGCAGGCGCACTTCGGCCTCCGGGACGACAACCGGCACGAGCACACGGTCTAGGAAGAATAGGCGCGGCATGCTCGAGTATCCCTACCGGCTTTGCCCCGCGGTCCTGCGTCAGTCTCTGTACGATATGTAAATCAGACCACCCTGCGCGGCCCGTGTGCGCACGTCGATGCCCGGGCCGTCCGGCCGTCCGCGCTTCGGTTCTGGCCACGGCCCTGCACCTGCGAAGACTGGCTTCGCAGCCAGCCCTCGTTCTGTTTGGCGCTCTTCACGACGAGGCGCGCGCCGTGCTCGAAGGCCGCGATGCCGGCGAAGCCCTTCGAATCGTGGCACAGGCGGAGCATCGCCTTCAGTTCCTCGATCTCCTCGCGAAGTTCGAGCAGCACCGGCGTCTTGCGGGTGCGCGCGTTGGTACGTGCGCCCAGGCTCCAGGATGCGGCGCGAGCCTTCGCGCAGATCGCTGCCGATCGCGTACTTTTGATAACGGGGAAAGCCGCGCACGGCCTGTTCCAGCCACAGGCACAGGTCGTACGCGGCTTTGTAGATCGAGAGATGCTCGGTGTACGTCACCGCGATTCCCCGAGATGTTCGAGGGGCTTCGCCCCGTCGAAAAAGAAAATGATCAAACCCCGAATAAGCGCATGATCAACTAAGAGCCGGCGCGGACAGCACGAACACCGTAGCTATTCGTCTTAATGCCGGTGCTCGTGAAGCCATCGTAGAAGTTCACGAGCCACGCGTTGGTCGGAAAGTCCTGGTACGTAGAGGACGACCAGTAGACGGATGACCGCGTGCAACTGCACGTCGTCACCGTACAGGTAGGCACGCATCCGCTATTGAACGCCGCGTACGCCGACGGATTCACTGCTCCGAGATTCACCAAGGTATCGAGTTCTTTTCGGTTCGGAACGCGCCAATCGCCGTAGCCCGCGAAGCTGCCGGAGTTGAGCGTCGCCACCTTCGATGCGAACGCGTTGGCCCAAGTGTACGTGTTGTCCTTGTCGTGGATGTCGCCGTTGTCCGACTGCTTCTCCCACATCAGGCCCGTCAGATTGTCGGTGATCGTGCCGTCACCGTTGTCGGTGTAGCTGCTGGCCACGCCGCGCTGGATGTCGCCGTCGTGCCCCGTGCCGGCGCACGAAATCAGCGATCCGGCGGTGTTGTAGCATTCCGTCTGCCCGGTCTTCGGAACCGCATTGGTCACCTGGCAGCCTGCCGGCTCGCCGCGAACCGCGCGTACCCGGCGGGTGTTCGTCTTGAGACCCGGGTTCATGTCGGCATTGTCCGTCTGCAGCCGCCACGCGTTGGTGTTCAGGGTCTCGACGGTCGTGGACGACCAGAAGAAGTCTCCGGTGGCGGTGCAGCTGCACGAAGTGACGTCACACCCCGGTGTACAGGGGCCCTTGAACGCAGCATGAACCAGGGGATCGGATTCATGCTCGTCGATCATCGTCTCCATCTCGAAACGATTGGGCAGCCGCCAGTCGTTGTGTCCGCCGAAGTTGTTGGTGTTGAGGTTGGCGATCTTGACGGCGAAGGCATTGGCCCAGGTGTAGGCGGTATCCTTGTCGTGGATGGACCCGTCGTCGGACAGCTTCTCCCACATCAAGCCGGTGGCGTTGTCGGTAAGGGTGCCGTTGCCGTTGTCGGTGAAGCTGCGCGCGATGCCCTTTTGCAGCTCACCGTCCTGGGCCGTTCCCGCGCAGGGTGTCGGCGTAGCGCCGTTCCAGCAGTTGATCTGGCCGGTCTTGAGCGGCTGGGCGAACGGCTGCGCTTCGCAGCCGGCCAGGTCGGCGCCGCAATCGGAGAGTGCAGCATCGCAAGTTCCAAGGTCACCGCTGCACGTCGTCAGGTCGCCATTGCAGGTGCCGAGGTTTCCGCTGCACGTCGCCAGATTGCCGTTGCAGGTGCCGAGACCGGAGTTGCAGGTGCCGAGATCGCCGCTGCACATCGTCAGGTTGTCGTTGCAGGCCACCACGTCCGACGGCAGCACCCCGCCGCCGAGCGCATCCTCGGCGCTGAAAATGCATGCATCGAGGAAGTCCTGGATGCTCGACGCGTCGCCCAGGCTCGGGCAAGCGCCCATCGCCTTGGTTTCCAGCGACGACCACTTGTCCGAATACTTGTCGCCGCACGACAGCACGGCGGCATCACGTTTTACCGTGTCCACCTCACCGCCCTTGACGAACTTCGCCTGGGCCTTGTGCAGGCAAGACGCGTACTTGCCGGCCGTACCGTTCTTGCCGGACTCGCAGCTCTGGCCGGCCGTCGGCCCCGCGTGCGCGACGAGCGGCAGCATGACGAGCAGCGCCGTGGCCAGAATCATTGCGGTATCCTCTCTCATCGACTCAATTCTTCTCACCGTAATTTCCTTCCTTTCTCGATTGGTCAGCTGAGATAGCGACGACCCCTCATGAACTGATCGCTTGTGAAGATTTGCAGTCAGACGTCTGGCCGGCCGTCGATACCCCCGTGCGCGGCAAGTGGGAGTGCCACCGCAAGCGCCGCTGCAAACGCCATGGTTTCGGTAAATCCCATCGCGTTTTGAACCATCTGTATCTCCCTCCGTTCGCGAGCTTGGTGGCTACTCATCGGCGCATGCCTGAACGTGCCGACTTCCAGACTGAGGTTCGCGGCGGGACTCGGGAAGTAGCGGGCGGGATCTGACTGAACAAGACCCAGCAGGTCGCGCACCTGCCGCAAAGTGACCCAGATCATCGTATCGAGGCGAATCCCGATAAAAGTCGCCAGCGTAGAAGTGTTCAGAGCGGGGATAGGTAGAACAAGCAGCCACTTCCGTCGCTCCTGTCGATCTGCTTCCGACAACTTCCATTCTGACAACCTGACATGACAACTCACCGTAGTTCCGACGCGCTTCGAACCACGCCTACTTGCCGACCTGGCCGGGAAGAAGCGCTATCAACTCTTACCGATTCCGAAGTGCGCAAGCTTCGAAGTTCGCTGCTTCGGATTTTCGTACCGCATCGGATGCCGCCATTCTGAGTCCTGCCGGATTCCTGACAAGCAGGAACTTGGTTCCGTATGCGACAAGCCCCTCCGCTCTCCAGGATGCCAGCTGTCGATTCACGGCTTCGCGGGACGCGCCGATCGACGCGGCGAGGTCGCTTTGGTGGAGTCCGTGCTCGATCCGCACGCCGCAATCCACCGTACGGCCATACAGAGCCGAAAGTTCGTTGAGCTTAAGGTACAGTCGGTCTCGAACGTCGAGGCACGAGAGTTGCGATGTTAGCTCGACGACGCGAGCGAGCTCATCGGAGAGCATCCGCAAGAAGCGAATCGCCACTGGCGGGTTCCGCAGCAACAAGGCAGTGAGAGAAGGTTGTGGGACAAAGAGCACATCGCTTGGAACCAGCGCTAGTGAACGGAAGCGTGTCCGGGTTTCCCGGTCGCCTCCGAATTCGCACGCGATGACGTCCCCCGTGCGAAATAGCCCCACCCCGAGTTCCGCGCCCGAGACGCTGCGCTGGGTCGAGGTTTTGACGCGCCCGTTCATGAGGATGGAGAAGTGACCGTGCGAACTCGGATGACACACGACACGACCGCGCGGAAAATGCTTCAGAGACGCCGCTTTGGCGAGATCGAGGAAATCGCTATCCGCGATTCCTTCAAGAGCCTCGACGTTTCGCAGGGCGTCCACCTTGCGTTGAAGGGCTGGAGTGCGGCCGAACAGCGCTGCCGGCGGTTCAGACTTCGACCGCTGAGTCGCGGGATGAGAGTAGAAAGTTGCGACTGACATTCCTCTGACCTGCCCAAGCATTGCGGCGCACCGCACGATTTCGGTTCCAATCAGGAACCCGCTGAAGGAAGGTCTGTTGTCGCCAAATCAGAACAGAGAATCGTCATCAGAAGTGATGAGATCGTCGGATTCTCGCTCGGGCTATTGCTCGAGGACCGGAAGGCTCACCAGCCGGCGGGTGAGATCAGAAATGCTCTTCGCGCCCGTTTTCTCCAAAAGCCTGCGGACGTGAGTGCGCGCAGTGGTCAGCTGTATCTGGAGAAGGTCGGCCGATTCCGAGACCGACTGGCCGGAGACCAGAAGCTGGGCGACCCGCGCTTCCGCTACCGTCAGGTGAAAGAGTTGCTGTAGCCGAAGCAGGGAGCTGCAGGAGCGTTCCGGATCGCGAAGAAACAGGGCGGCCTTGGGCGCTGGATTGGCAAAAGGGACATCGCGAAGACGAAGCGGCGAAACCATGATCTCCAGCGGAGAGCGCGTGCCGGATGACACGATCCTCATCGCGCCGCCGACGGCGAGCACCGAACGTCTGTCCATGCCGCAGGCACTTGCAATCAATGCCTCGAGCTTCGCTCGACCTTCTTCCTCGACAGTCGTTACGTAACCCTGAAGCGTCAGGCTCACTGTGTCTCGCTGGGCCAGGAGAAGCTCTGCGGCTTCGTTCGCAACAAGCACCTTCCCCCGCTCCGAGAGAAGCAGCACCCCGAAGTCCAGCTGATTGAGCAGGCTGATCTGCGTCATCTGTTGGAGATCGACTTCGGCGAGTCGCCTGTGGATGGTCATCGCCTGCTGCACATGAGGAAGAAGTAAACCCATGAGTCTGGCGTGCCGAGTATCAAAATCCGGTCGTCCCAGAACCCGGTCGGTAGCCAGGAAGAGAGACTGCGGGCCATGGGTATAAATGCAGGTGCCGCATGTCGCATAGAGCGGAAGATGATGCCGAATAAACTCGTTGAAGTACTCAGACCGTTCATAGTCGGAGCGCCGAACCGGAGTATTGGGCATGATGAACCCGGTTTCCATGCGGCTCGCGACGGCAGCGAGGTGCGGGTTCTTGACCCCCCAGTTTTCGTATCCGTCCACGAGCCCCGGTGGAATTCCTGAAGCCCACGTCACACTTCCACGGGCGGCCCGTGCATCCTGGAGATGCAACACACTCGCGTCGGACTCGGTAATGGAGCGCAGCAGCGTCAGAAAATCCTGCCACGCGCCGGGCTGGGTGCTTGCGCGGTACACCGCCTCGATCAGCGGGTAGAGATCACTTTCCGTCGTAGCTCGCACCATCTCGGCACGCTATCTGCCCGAGATTCGGAACTGCCGCCAATGGAAAGATGAGCGGACTCTCCACTCGAATCGTGATCAGGCGGACGGGTACACATCTTCTTTCACCCGCTCGGGACTCCCGGGGAATGAGCGGTCACTTCCCTCGCTGGGGGAATTGGCGGCCACTTTGAAGTCTCCGCCCAACCCCGTTCCCCAGGGTCTGGTAAGGCAGACGCGTGTTTCGGATCCGGCCCGCGGATGGATGCCGGCAGGATCGCTGGCCTTATCCTCACGCCCGCTTCTGTTCGATGTGCGGACCGAAGTTCTGCTCGATGCGCATCACCGAGCAAGTGCGCTACGCGCGCGACCACGGTGTGGACGAGGCCGCGGCGCGGGCCGAAGGAATGAAGGAGAAGTCGGTCTGCCCAGGAGTGGGGCCCAACGCGGAGTCTTGACCACCGGCCGGGTGTTAAGTATATGCAACTTCCACATCGAGGCCCCACATGCATCTTCACCAACTCTCCCATCGGATCCGTAAAGCCCGCGAAGCGAAAGGGCTCACCCAGGCGGCGCTCGCCGACTTGGCGGGACTTTCCCGGGTGACGATCAATCAGATCGAGAACGGTGTCGTGGCGGACATCGGCCTTCGCAAGTTCCAGCGGGTCCTGGACGCGGTCGGTTTGACGCTGGCGGCCGCGCCGCGACCACCTCGGATGGCGAAGGACTTCCTCGTGATGCTCTGCACCACGGCCA
Source organism: Binatia bacterium (assembly GCA_046261745.1). Classification (GTDB taxonomy): domain Bacteria; phylum Desulfobacterota; class Binatia; order UBA1149; family CAITLU01; genus DATNBU01. The sequence continues at coordinate 22,390 of JBHEOD010000013.1, read as the reverse complement.
ACACCAGTCATCGCAGCAGGATGGCGCCCGACGACCTGGCCAAAGCCCTGCTCTCAGGCCGGGTGCCGAAAGGGTACGCCCCGCACCTGCGCACGGCTCTCGATGAAGCGCCGCGTTCGGTGCTGGCCGGTGCGCTGGAACAACTTTCATCCGTCAAGGCGCTGACGGAGCTTCGCGAGAACATCGCTGCAATCGCAGCTGCGGTCAGCAGTTCGAGAATCCCGAAGTTGTAACCGTGGCAGCTGGCACCGATCCGCACAGCTGGGAAACGCTGTTCCGGCACGCCATGGAGATCATCGACGCGGCCTTGGCAGTCGCTGGTCCGTCGCTCGCTCGCTGGACTTTCGGAGGCGGGACCGCACTGATGCTCACGCACCGGCATCGAGTTTCGAAGGACGTCGATCTGTTCTTCGATGACCCACAGGTTCTGAGCTTCCTGTCGCCGCGGTTGAACGGCGTCGCGGAATCGAAAACCGGCGCTTGCGACGAGCAAACCAACTACCTCAAGCTTTATTTCCCGGAAGGCGAAATCGACTTCATCGTCTCCTGTGCACTTACGCCCTCGCGTAGCTTGGAGGTGTTGGGCCGTCTGATTCAGATCGAGAACGACGCCGAGATTCTCGCCAAGAAGCTGGCTTATCGAGGCAGTTCGATGAAGGCACGCGACATCCTCGATATCGCCTGCGTGCTGGAACGATCCCCGAGCGTAGCCTCGATCCTCCGCCCCTTCTATTCACGGCATCGAGATGCGATCGAGTCCCGGCTTCGCGACCGGGAATCGGTGCTGCGTGAGGACTTCGTGCAACTTGATATCTGGGAGTACAAACGGGGTTTCGATTCGTGTGTCGAGATCATGAGGCGCGAGCTTGCGTGAGAGGCGCGCGAAGCGTGGTCGCCCGGTCTCGCCGGGCCCCGGCGATCGGCGCCGGCGGGGCGGACGCACTGAGGGCGCAACCGCTTTGCTATTCGGCGCTGAGCGTCAGGACGGGCAGCGGCACGAGCGGGTCTGCCGTCACGGGTTTGCTGACATCTTCGACGGTCGCGCGGAAATCGTGCAGCGAGGGACCGGAGACCGGGTACCACTCGCACGACATCAGGTCGATGGGCCCCTGGATGCCCTGCAGCGAGACGAGCCCGATACGGAGCGTGCCGCTTTCTTCCTGCCAGTTCATCGCGTGGAGGCTCGGCCGCGCGAGAATCGTGCAGGCAGGCGTGTCGCCGCTTCCGGATTCGCGATCTTCTCGGGAAGGGCCGCTTGAAATGCTGATACCGACTGGGGCATCCCGAGAAGATCGCGAAGCGGATCCGGCGGCGTCCGGCGGACGCGAAAATAGGAAACCGGGACAGGAGAACCAATGGAGCTCAAAGACAAGACCGCGCTGATCACGGGCGCCGCCACCGGCATCGGACGCAGCCTGGCCGTGGCGCTGGCGCGCGAAGGCGCGGATGTCGCGCTGCTCGACATCGACGAGAAGAACGCGCTGGTCACGGCCGAGATGGTGCGAAAGGAGGGACGCCGCGCCGAGTTCTACGCGGTCGATGTCTCCAGGCGCGACAGCGTGGAAAGCGCCGTGGATGCCGCGTGGACGACCCACGGTCCCATTGCACTGGCTTGCGCGAATGCCGGCGTGCTTGCGATGAAGCCGCTGCTGGAGATGGAACCGGGCGACGTCGAGTGGGTGCTCAGGGTGAACCTTCTCGGGGTGCTCGACACCGTTCGCGCCTACGTTTCGCGGGTGCGGGCGGCGGGAAAGGGCGGACACCTGTTACTGACCGGGTCTGAGAACAGCGTCGCGATTCCTCACGGTCTTCGCAGGGCGGGACTCGGATTTTACGGCATCACCAAGCACGGCGTGCTGCACATGGGCGACACGTTGCGCTACGAGCTGGCCGCCGACGGCATCGGCGTGTCGGTGCTGATGCCGGGACCGGTGCGCACGGAGATCTCGACCAGCGGCCGCAACCGATCCGCCGAATTCGGCGGCAAGTGCGAGCCGCCCGACTTCGATTCCTCCGTCATCGACTGGAGCGTTCCGCTGGCGCCGCTCATCGAGCCGGACGCCGCCGCGCGAATCGCGATCGAGGGACTGAAGGCGGGGCGTTTCATGATCCCGACGCATTCGCACATTCTCGAATACGCTCAGGCGCGCGTGGACGAACTGGCTGCGGCCAATCGCGACAGCAAATTCGAACCGGAGTCGTAGCCCGATCAGGCCTGCGCGAAGTCAGGTTTCGAATTTTCGTTATGAAAATTGTTGGAGACCGCCGCTGGGCGGCGGCTACCCCTGCACCACCCGTCGTCGATCCGTCCGTGTGTCACGGCAAGCCCGTGATCCGCGGCCTGCGCTATCCGGTCGAGTCCATGCTCGAATATCTGGCGGCAGGCGACAGCATCGACGATCGGCTCGCGGAGTTCCCCGACCTTCAGCGGGAAGACCTGCTCGCCTGTCTTGAGTTCGCCGCGGCGGCCATCAAGCTGAAAACTCTTCACGTACCGACAGCGGCGTGAAGTTCCTGATTGACGCCCACCTGCCCCCTTCCCTGTGACGGTCAAGGGCCACGATGCGATCCACACCTCTGCCCTACCAGACGGCAACGCGACCACGGACCAAGTGATCAGATCCGTAGCCGCTGCTCAGGGGCGCGTCCTTGTGACCAAGGACCTCGACTTCTTTGATGGCCTCGTGCTGCACGGTGCACCACCGAAGCTCGTGCTCGTTCGCTGCGGGAACGTGAGAAAGCGCGACCTCGTCGCGCTCGTCGTGAACCAGCTTGAAGCGATCGCGTCGGGACTCGAAAGCGGCGACCTCGTCGAGATTGAGTAGCCGGCTACTTCGGACGCGGCGAGAAATCTTCTCGGCGGTTCGTCGATGGGCTCGTCGCTGAGGTCGTCGCTGAGGTCGAAGGTGCCGAAGTGCATCGCGACGGATCTTTCCGCACGGAGCGCGCTCGCGGCGGCGATCGCTTCCTCGGGGTTGAGGTGCGCGGGCTGCATCATCGACTGCGGTTCGTACGCGCCGATCGGAAGTGCGGCAAGATCGAAGGGGCCGAGCCGTTCGCCGATCTCCGCGAAGCCCGGGAAGGATCCGGTATCGCCCGCGAAATAGAAGCGGCGGTCTTCGGCCACGACGGCCCAGCCGCTCCACAGCGCACGGTCGCCGTCGAAGAGTCCGCGCCGGCTCCAGTGGCGCGCGGGAACGCACGAGACCGTCACGTTCTTCACGGTGCGCGTTTCCCACCAGTCGAGTTCCTCGACCGTGTCGATTCCGGACGATCGCAGCGTTGTGCCGTTGCCGAGCGGTACGAAGATGCGCGTGCCCTTCTTCGCCAGCGCACGCAGCGTGCCGAGGTCCATGTGGTCGTAGTGGTTGTGCGAGACCACCGCGAAGTCGATGGCCGGCAGGTCCTTCATCGCGAGGCCGGGAGGCACGAAACGCCGCGGACCGATGACGATCGGACTGGCGGTGGACGACCAGGTGGGATCGGTGAGGAAGCTGACGTGGCCCATCTGCACGAGGAACGTGGAATGTCCTACCCACGTGATGGTCGGCACGCTGCCGAGCGCATTCTCGCGCAGGAACGCGCCGTCGTTGGCAACCCTTGCAGGAGCGGGAACCCGCGCGCGCGACAGCGTGCCGGCCGCCCTTCGAAGGAAGAACGGCAACGTGACCGAGGCGGGCGGTGTGCCGTGGCCCGAAAGTCCGCCGGGATTGCGGAAGCCGTCTTCGCAGTGATGCTCGGGCCGCGCTTCCTCAGCCCCAGTCGTCGCGCAGGCGATGGTCACGGCGATGACGGCGACGAGTGCGATGGCCGTGCGTGCACCGGCGAATCGCCGTCGCGCGTCGCTGCTTCCGAGCACAGTCGCCGCGCGCGCGAATCGCCGGCGCATGTTGCCGCCGGCGCTCACGGCTCGATCGTGAACCCTTCGTAGCCGTTGCGCGCCACCTCGTCGGCCTTCACGACGTATTCGGGGAAGCCGAGGTACGGCATGAACACGCGCGGCTTGCCGGGCACGTTGGCGCCGAGGTACCACGAGTTGCAGCCCGGATAGAGGCTGGCGGACGCGACGTCGTTGACGTGCGACACCCACGCATCCTCGGCATCCACCTGTGCCTCGATACGCCGACCGTGCTGGCTCGCCATGTACGTGAGGCAGTCGCTGATCCAGTTCACGTGCTGCTCGATCGACGGCACCATGTTGGTCAGCACGGAAGGGCTGCCGGGGCCGGTGATCATGAAGAGGTTCGGAAAGCCTGCCGTCGCGACGCCGAGGTACGTTCGTGGTCCGGCTTCCCATTTCTTGCGCAGGCTCACGCCGCTTTTGCCGCGAATGTCGACCGCGAGCACTGCGCCGGTCATCGCATCGAAGCCGGTCGCGAACACGATGGCGTCGAGGTCGTAGTCCTTGCCGCCCGCCCGCAGGCCCGTCGGTGTGATCTCCTCGATCGGCGATTCGTTCACGTCGATGAGCGTGACGTTCGGGCGGTTGAAGGTCTCGAAGTACCCGCTGTCGGCGCACAGCCGCTTGCACCCGAGGATGCTGCGCGGCGTGAGCTTCTCGGCGACGGCCGGATCGCGAACGAGCCCGCGGATCTTCGCGCGCACGAAATCGGCGGCGGTGTCGTTGGCCCTCTGGTCGAGGATCAGGTCGTTGAAGGCGGCGAGGAACGGCAGGCCGCCCATGCGCCAGCGTTCCTCGTACTCGGCCAGCCGATCTTCTTCGCTGACCTCGAGCGCGGAGACTTCGCTGCTGCGCGTGTTGAAGCCGAAGCCCATCTGGGACGCGATGCGGCGCAGCTCTCCATACTGCGACTTCACGCGTCGCACTTCCTCGTCGTCGAGTGGCCGGTTCGCCGCGGGCACCGAAAAGTTCGGCGTGCGCTGGAACACGAAGAGATGCGAGGCCTCGGCAGCGATCAGCGGGATCGACTGGATGCCCGAGGATCCGGTTCCGATGACCGCAACGCGCTTGCCGCCGAAGTCCACGCCTTCGTGCGGCCACTTGCCGGTGTGGTAGATGCCGCCGCGGAACGAATCGCGCCCGGGAATTTGAGGCATGTTCGTGGACGACAGGCAGCCGGTGGCCATCACCACGAACCTGGCCGACCACGACGCGCCGTCGCTGGTCTTCACCAACCAGCGATCGTGCGTTTCGTCGAAGTGCGCCGACTCCACGCGCGTGTCGAGCTGGATGTCGCGGCGCAGGTCGAAGCGGTCGGCCACGTGGTTGAGGTAGGCGAGGATCTCGGACTGCGGGGAGTAGCGCTCGCTCCACCGCCATTCCTGCTGGAGCTCGTCGGAGAACTGGTAGGAGTACTCCATGCTTTCGACATCGCAGCGCGCGCCGGGATAGCGGTTCCAGTACCAGGTTCCGCCGACGCCGCCGCCGGCCTCGAACACGCGCGCGGTCATGCCGAGTTTGCGCAGGCGATGCAGCGCGTAGAGGCCGGCAAAGCCGGCGCCCACGATGATCGCGTCACAGTGTTGTTCGGTGGCGGTAGCTGTGGTCATCGTCGTTGCTCCCTGGCCTGGTCAGTTCGGCAGCCCCGCGGCGGCGAGGCTCTCCATGAAACGATCATGATCGGCGGCGATGCGGAAGGGCCAGCGCCTCATCTCGCCGAGCCGGAAATCGGGGAAGAGCGCGAGCAGGCGGTCGCGCGCGCTGGCGGCATCCTCGGCGAGACCCGCGGCGGCCGCCGATGCAGCCAGGATCAGCAACGTCGGCGCGACGTCGTGCGCCAGGTGGTCGGCTCGCTTGACCCAGTCGACGGCTTCCTCGTGGCGATTCGTCAGGAACGCACCGATGGCGGCGGCCTGCATGATGCGCGGGTTCATCACCATGCGAGGACTCGCCTTCAGGGTGTGGGTGCAGACTTCGAGACCTTCGGCCGGCCGGCCGCCGAACACCCATGCCAACCCCTGGCTGAAACGGGCGATCGCGTAGAACGGACTCAGCTCGAGCGCGCGCGCGGCCTCGCGAAAAGCCCTGTCGATGTCGCCTTCGCAATACAGGTGCACGAGCGAAAGCGTCATGTGCGCGAAGTCGCTGCGGTCGTTGCAGCGCACCGCGTCGCGCGCGGCGGCAATGGCGGCCGCGCGGTCGGCCGGGCTAATCTCGCGCCAGCCGTAGAACACCTCGTGCAGGTGCCAGCAGGCTTTCATCGCGCGCGGTCCCGCCTCCGCAGGTTGGGCAAGGATGATCGAGTCGAGCTTTGGACCGGCATCCGCCCATTCGTGGCGGTTGGCGCCGGCGATGATCTGTCCAAGGCGCGCGAGGATCATCTCGGTGGTGCGCTCGGTGACGGGTACTTTCTCCATCTCAGCCACTTCGCGGTCGTAGATGGAGAAGCGGATCGACTGCGATACGCGGTAGGCGAGTTCGTCCTGCGCATCAAAGAGGTCGGAGAGATCGCCGTCGAAGCGGTCCGACCAGAACTGTTCCCCGGTGCGGTTGTCGAGCAGGCGAACCGTCGCGCGGTAACGCTGGCCGGAGGCCTGGATGGTTGCGTTGGCGATGTAATCGGCACGCGCCGCGTCGGCGAGAATGAGGATGCCGACGAGGTTCGACAGGGAACCGAGCGTCGCGTCGTGGACCGCGGCCGCCAGCATGGCGGCATCGCCACTGCCGCTGGTCGCTTCGAAGGCACGCAGCGCCAGGCTCGGCTTGCGGCCCTGGGCGCGCGGCGTGAACGGTACCGAATCACCGTCGTCGAGAGCGGTCGGCGACCAGCAATGGATCGAGACGGGGCGCGCGATGTTCTTGACGGCGCGCTCGCCGAGCGAAACGAACTTCGTGTCGATCTTGCCGCTGACGTGATCGTGCACGGCGGCCGAAATGCAGACGCCGCCCGGCGGGGCGAGCGGCTCGAGGCGCGCGGCCACGTTGACGCCCTCGCCATAGATGTCGTCGCCTTCGACGATGACATCCCCCACGTTGACGCCGACGCGCAGGCTCATGCGTGCCGGCTCGGGCAGGCTCTCGTTGCGCAGCACGATCGCCCGCTGCACCGAGAGGGCCCACTCGGTCGCGTCGATGGCGCTGGCGAACTCGGCCAGCAACCCGTCGCCCATCAGTTTGACGAGGCGTCCGTCGTGCGCGCGCATGGCAGGATCGAGAATTTCGGTGCGCAGGGATTTGAGGCGTGCGAGCGTTCCTACCTCGTCGGCTTCCATCTGGCGGGAGTAGTGCACGACGTCGGCGACGACGATGGCGGCCAGCTTGCGGATGGTGCGCTTGTCGTCGGGTGTCATCGCTGTCTTTGTGTGGTCGGCATCGTCTATCGCCCGGCGAGGCTTCGTAGCAGCGGGGTGCGGCGTGCCCAAACCGCGTCAGGCCCGCGTGCCTTCGAGCGAGCAGCGGACCGGGATGGCGCCGAGTTCGGTCGTCAGCACTGCCGGCGCCAGCGAAACGAGATGGCCGCGACGGCCGCCGTTGATGAAGATGCGGTCGAACTCGAGCACGCTCGCCTCCACGTACACGCGCATCGCTTTCTTCGTCGCGAACGGCGAAGTGCCGCCGACCAGGTAGCCGCTGTGGCGCTGGGCCACGTCGGGCTTGCACGGCGTGACCGATTTCACGCCGATTGCGCGCGCGAGGTTCTTCGTGCTGACCTGGCGATCGCCGTGCATCAGCACCACCAGCGGCTCGCGCGCGTCGTCCTCCATGATCAGTGTCTTGATGACTTCGTGCTCCGGCACGCCGAGCTGCCGGGACGATTCGGCCGTGCCGCCGCGATCGACGTAGGCGTAAACATGCTCGCCGAACGTCACGCCGCGGCTGCGCAGCCAGGCCAGCGCCGGCGTCTCGCCGAGGCGCTTGTCCTTCTTCACCGCATTCTTCGCCACGGCGCGGATTGTGCCCAACCCACGCCCCCAGAAAAATGGGGTCACCAGAAAAATGGGGTCAGACCCCTTTTTCGTCGGCGGCGGCGATTGTCGACGAACTTCGGCCTGGGAAAAAGGGTCTGACCCCATTTTTCCCATTTTTCCCCCATTTTTCTCGAGTGGCTCCGGCGTTCAGGGCGTCATTGGACCTTGCCCGCGACGGCTGGACGGCTAGAAGTGGTCGCCATGCTGAAACTCTACTATGCGCCCCGTACCCGCTCGGTCCGTATCCGCTGGCTGCTCGAGGAACTCGGCCTCGAGCACGAGCTCGAGCGCGTCGAGTTCCGGCCTCAGGCGTCGGCATTCGCGCAGGCGACGCCGCTCGGCAAGTTCCCGGTGCTCGCCGACGGCGACACCGTCATTGCCGAGTCAGGAGCCATCCTCGAATACATCCTCGAGCGCTACGCGGGGGGACGCCTCGCGCCGGCCGTCGGTTCGCCGCAGCGGGGCGAATTTCTGCAATGGGTGCACTTCGCCGAGGGCACCGCGTTTCCTCCGCTCGGCGTGATGATCTGGCACGGCCTGTACCTCGGCAACGCCGGCGAGATTCCGCAGGCCATCGACTCGGCGCGCGAACGCGCGCATTCGGCACTGGCCGTGGTGGAGCAGCATCTCGCTTCGCGCGACTACCTGCTGGGCGCGGAGTTCAGCGGCGCCGACATCATGCTCGGCTTCACGCTCGCCGCCGCGCAGTTCCTCGGCGTTCTCGACGAGCGCTACCCGGCGACACTCGCGTACCTCGGCCGCCTCACCGAACGCCCCGCCTTCCAACGCGCCAACGCCGACTGAGCATCGCAATAAAGGGGTCTGACCCCATTATTCGCGCCAACGCCGACTGACAGACGTGGGCATCGCAATAAAGGGGTCTGACCCCATTTATTGGGGCATGGTGATGCCGGTGGCGGGGAGGCGGATGGACAGGGCGGGGGCGTCTGCGAGGGTGATGCGGTAGTCGGCCCATGCGTACTGCTCTGGTTTGCTCACGGTCATTCGATAGGTCGACCAGTGGAACTGCTGCACCGCGCCGTCGTCGAACGCGATGCTCGCCGCGATTGGCCGCACGGGCCGTCGCGCGTCGTCGCTGACGTAGAGCTCGAGATCGTCGGCGCCTTCGACGATCTCGAGGTGATTGTTGCCGAGCATCAGCAGCGAACCGCCGTGATGGGCCGCGTGGTCCATGTGCATGGGGCCGCCGTGGTCATCGCCGACGCCCGACTGAAGAAAGGGCAGCGCGAACAGCGCTGCGCCGGCCGCGATGGCGCCCGCTCGCGTCATGAATGCTCCTCACGCACAAGCCGCCCCGTCAGCTCCAACGCCTTTCGCACCTCAACCCCGCTCCTCGCGAGCAAGCCGCCACGTCAGCCCCACCAGCAGCAGCGTGCCGAAGTAGATCGGCCCGATGTCGAAGCGCCAGTGATCGGGCGCCAGCAGCCCGCGCAACTGGTCGAATACGTGCACGAGCGCGTGCGCCGTCGCATACGCACTCGCCGCCACCATCGCCGGCACCCGCAGTTCGCGGCGGCGAATCGAGATCAACAGCAAGGCGCCGAGCAGGAAGAAGATGCAGCCGATGTCGCGCACAAAGTGCTCGTTGAGCGGACCGGTCCCCGGGATGTTGGCCGGAAGATGGATGTACCAGTGCGCGGGGCTCGCGAGCATCCACGCGCCGTTGAGCAGATTTCCGAGCCCGAACAATGCGAGCACGATGGGCCAGCGATCCGGCGCGCGGGTCATCGCGGCCCCGCGCCGGGGAGCGCGCACGCGTCGTCGGGCAAGAGGCCGAGCGGCTTGGCCTGCAGGTTGAGGTAGTTGCCCACCGCATTGAGCCAGGTGAGCTCCACGATCTCCCGCTCGGACAGATGCCGCTTCAGGTCTTCGAAGACTCCATCGCCTGCGCGCCGCGTGGTGTTGAGCTCCTCCACGTAGCGAAGGGCGGCGCGTTCGCGCGGGCTGAAGCGCTCGCTCGTCGCGAAGTGAGGAAGGGCGTCGGCGTCTTCCTGGGAGATCGCGCGATGCTGGATCGCGATTCGTGTTTCGAGGTCGTCGCAGAACAGGCAGCCGTTCACCCGCGAGCCGAACACCCGCGCCAGCGCGCGCAGGCGCCGGTCGAGGGAGAGGCCGTACTCGGCCGTGGTGATGAGGATCAGGTGCGCGAGGATCAGGCGCGGCGCCCGCGCGAAGATGATGCGAATTGGCGAAGTGCCGCCCGTCGCAGCGCGGTACGCCGCGAGCGCGAGCCACACCAGCGGATTCCACGACGACGTGACGGGTTCGAGCCGGGCCGGTCGCGCCGCTGCTCGTGCAGGGAAGTCGCTCGACGCGGAGATGCTTTCCATGGTCATCCTCCCTCGGTTGTCGCCGGCGCCCTGGAAGCGCCTGTCCTCTACACGAACGGACCTCGCGCGAAGTTACGCGCGCGGAAGGTTTTCTTGCGATACCCGGGCCGCGTCAAGCCGCCCGGGGACGCGACGCCGGCAGCACCCCCTGCGCGTCCTCGTGCTCGAGCAGCCAGCGCTTGGCGGCCAGGCCTCCGGCGAAACCGGTGAGCTTGCCGTCGCTGCCGATCACCCGGTGGCACGGCACGACGATGCCGACGGGATTGGCTCCGTTGGCTGCTCCCACGGCGCGAACCGCATTCGGAGCGCCGATGGCGCGGGCAATCTCCGCGTAGCTGCGCGTCTGCCCGGGAGCGATCCGGCGAAGCTGCTGCCACACGCTTCGCTGGAACGGAGTGCCCCCCGCTTCCACATCGATGTCGTCGAGTGCGTCGAGTGCGCCGTCGAAGTAGCGCACGAGCCGGGAGCACACGCCGCGCGGGTCGCGCGCAGGCACGAACGTGCAGTTCGCATCGCGTTTCTCGAGCGCGCTGCGGCGGCGCGGCCACAGTCCCTCGAAGCACAGGCCGACGAGGCGGCCATCGTTCACTGCGATCGTCAGGTTGCCCACCGGCGACGCGAGTTCTGCAATTTCGATCTTCATGGTGCTTTCTCCAATGGCGATTCGTGCGGCGCCTGGTG
>JBHEOD010000013.1:0-11357 GCA_046261745.1 Binatia bacterium | reverse complement strand
CGGGCGTCGGTGTGAGCGGCCGAGCGCGGCGCTTCGTGGTCAGCGGCGCGGGCGGCCGAGCGGGCAGGAGAATCGGCAGCAGGTCGGGATGCGGTGCGTGTCATGCCGTACCAGAGATGAATCACCGCGTACGAGCGCCAGGGCCGCCACGCCTCCGCGCGTTTTCGAACCTCGGCCACGGACGCGAGGCCCCCGCCCGTACCGAGCGCGCGCCGCACCCCGATGTCGGTTTCCGGAAATGCGTCGGGCTCGGCCAGCGCGCGCATCGCAATGTAGTGAGCCGTCCACGGGCCGAAGCCGGGGATGGCGCACAGTCGCTGGACGGCGTCATCGAGGCCGAGCGCCGCGTCGAAGACGAGCCGGCCGCTGGCCGCGGCGGCCGCGACGTTTCGAAGTGCGGCCGCACGCGCGCGCGGCATCCCGATAGCGAATAGGTCGGCTTCGGCCATCACCTCCGCGCGCGGAAAAAGGTGAGTGAGCGCGCCCGACGGATTCTCCAGCGGCTCTCCGAACGCGCGTACGAGCCGGCCGGCCAGCGTCGTGGCGCCCTTGACGGTGATCTGCTGGCCGAGCACACCGCGGACGGCGAGTTCGAACGGATCCCACGCGCCCGGCACGCGAAGCCCCGGCGTGGCCGCAACCAGCGGCGCAAGCTGCGCGTCGCGCGAAAGGTGTTCGCCGATGCGCGTCGGGTCGGCGCCGAGATCGAAGATGCGCCGCGCACGCTCGACGATGCCGATCAGGTTGCGGCAGTGAGGCAGCTCGACGCGCATGGCCAGGTGCGGCGCGTGGTGCGGCGCGAGATGCGCGGAAGTCTTCGGCGCTCGTCCGGTGTCGGCGTCTCCGGCCGTCACCTCGATCACGCCGACGGCGCCGTCCGCTTCGATCGTGCGCCGGTAGCATCCGTCCGCCGCGCTCTCCACGCCCGGAATCGCCCGATGCGCGAGGAAGTCGAGCATCGCCGTCCACGCCAGCGGCGGCCGGTACGGAAGCTTCACGAGAATTGCCGCCGCGCTGCCTTCGCCCAGCGCCGTCTTGCGCGCTTCACCGCGCCGCGTGCGCCGGCCGCGCAGCGCGGTCGGCGTCTCGCGAAACGTTTCCTTCAGCGCGTGGTTGAACTGGCGGATGCTGTGGAAGCCGGCCGAGTGCGCGATCTCGGCGAAGGCGAGGTCGGTCTGGTCGATCAGGTTGCGCGCGAAGTGCACGCGGCGGGCGCGCGCGACGTCGAGCGGGGACGCACCGAGATGCTGCGCGAACAGCCGCCGCAGCTGCCGTTCGCCCATTCCGAGACGCGCGGCGAGCGCCTCGAGATTGCCGTCGTCGAGACCGCCCTCGGAAATGAGCCGCAGGCCGCGGGACACGACGGCCGACGTGCCCAGCCAAGCAGGCGTTCCGGGGGCCGTCTCGGGCCGGCAGCGCTTGCACGGACGGAACCCGGCCGCCTCGGCCGCTGCCGCGCACGCATAAAAACGCATGTTTTCGAACTTGGGAGGAACCACCGGACAGACCGGCCGGCAGTAGATCCCGGTGGTCACGACGCCGGTGAAGAAACGCCCGTCGAAACGCCGGTCCTTGCTGAGGGCTGCCCGATAACAGCGCGCGGCGTCGATCTCCATGGAGCGGTTATAGAGCAGCGCCCCGGAAGTGTCTGGCGGTATTCGGACATGGTCCTCGACGACTGCCGGACGCGTCCTGCCCCCCGCGCGTGAAGCAAGCGCTACCCGCGCCCGCCCTTGAGCAGCGGCGCTCCGTCCTTCGTCGGTCCCTGCCAGACGAGGCGCATGGAGTCGGGCCGCAGCCGCGCACCGTCGATCGCGCGCGCAAGCTCGGCGCGCTCCGCTTCGAGGGCGGGCGCTTCGTCGGCGCGCACGTGGTCGTTGACGGCGGCCAGCGCGTCGAGGCGTTCGAGCTCGGCGCCGAGGCGCGCGTCCATCTCGGCGCGTGCGCTCGTGCGCAGGTCGATGGCTCGCGCTTCGGCCAACTCGTCGCAGCGGGCGGCCATGCGCGTGATCAGCGGCGCGAGGATGTTGCGGTTGCCGGCTATCCACGTGCCGCCGCCTTCGAACAGGTCGACGGCTGTCGGATCGTCACCGGAGGCCCCGGGGATGGCTTCCCGAAGGTGCTGGTCGAGGATCACGCGAATCGGCGTCGGCGCGAGGAAGCGGTCGGCGTGCAGCCGGGGCGGCGCCACGGGTTCCAGCACGAACAGCGCTTCGAGCCACAGGCGCGGCGTCACCGCGTCGTCGAGGATCGCGAACGCCGCGTTGCCCGACTGTGCGGCCAGCAGAGCTTCCATGGCGTCGCCGAGCAGCGGATGGTCGCGCGTCGCGAAGATGAGGTCCTCGCGTACCAGCGCCGTCTCGCGGTCGAACGTCAGCACCGACTCGCCATGGTCGAGGCTCGGGAACTCGGGGCTACGCGTGCCGTCGGGATTGAGCAGGTAGCGTCGAGGCTCGACTTCCTCGGCGTAGACGTGGAAGTGCTCGAGCAGCCGCAGGAAGTAATCTTCGAACTCGGTGTCGGTATCGAGGGCGCGCACCGCCTCGATCAGCGGTTCGGCGACGTCGCGACGCAAGGACGCCATCTCGAGCAGGCGGTCGCGACCCTTCTCGACGCGAGCGACAAGTTCGGCCGACGCGGCGACGGTGTCCGCGACGAGTTCGTCGACGGCGCGGGTCAGTTCCGCGGTGCCGGTCGCTCCCAGCGCCAGCTCGCGCACGCGCGGAGCGAAGCGCTCGAGCAGCGCATGCGCGGCCATCGTCGGCTGCCTTAGCGCGTTGACGCCTTCGTCGAGCCAGCGCAGCAGCACTTCGAAGCCGCTGCCGGTCACGAAAGGCGCATGCACTTCGACGATGCCGCGCTGCCCGATGCGGTCGAGGCGCCCGATGCGCTGCTCGACGAGGTCGGGATCGAGAGGAACGTCGAACAGCACGAGGTGCTGGGCGTGCTGGAAGTTGCGTCCCTCGCTGCCGAGCTCGGAGCAGATCATCAGGCGCGCGCCGTCGGTTTCGGCGAACCACGCGGCGTTGCGGTCGCGCTGCAGCAGCGTGAGCCCTTCGTGAAACAGCGCGGTGGTGACGCGGATGCGGGCGGCGAGTGCCGACTCGATGGCCGCGGCCTTCACGCCGCTGCTGCAGATGAGCAGCACCTTGCGCGGCCCGTTAGGAGCCAGGAAGTTCACCAGCCATTCGATGCGGGGGTCGCCTTCGAGGACCGACGGAGCGGCAACGGCTGCTTCGCTGCCGTCGTCCTCGATCGCCGGCGCGTCCGTATCCTCGGCGACGGCGTCTGCGTCTACATCGGCGAAGTCGTCGTAGCGCGGTTCCTCCGCTCGCGCGGCAAGGTCCGCCGCGAGCTCTTCGCCGAGGCGCTGCAGCAGCGCGGCGTCATCCTCGCGACCGCCGCGGGACTTGGGCGCCAGCGCGTAACGGTGAACCTCGCGCTGCGGAAATCCGCGGACGGCGGCACGGGTGTTGCGGAACATCACCCGGCCGGGGCCGTGGCGGTCGATCAGCTCGGCCAGCAGTCGCGAGCGTTCGCGCGGGTCGTGAACGCGGCGGGCGACGTCTTCGCGCGCCATGCCGAGCACCTCGGCGAGTTCCGATTCGGACGAAGCAGGCAACGGCCCGTCGTCCATCAGCTCGCCGGCCAGGCGCGCGGCTTCGCGGTAGCCCTGGGCCTCACGGTTCCACGCGTCGTAGTCGCCGTAGCGGTCGGGGTCGAGCAGGCGAAGGCGTGCGAAGTGTCCTTCCGCGCCGAGCTGCTCGGGCGTGGCGGTCAGCAGCAGCAGCCCGGTCGAGCGGCGCGCGATGGTTTCGACGGCCACGTACTCGGCGCTCGCGTGCTCGCGCGACCATTCGAGATGGTGGGCCTCGTCGACGACGACGATGTCCCATGCGGCTTCGGCAGCCTGAGCCGTACGCGAGGCGGCGCCGCGGCGCGTGCGCTTCGTGGTCAGCAGCGACAGGCCGGCCAGGACGAGCTGTTCCTGCGCGAACGGATTGCTGCCGGGCTCGCTGTCTTCGAAGGCCGCGCAGCGTGCTTCGTCGTAGACCGCGAAGCGAAGCTGGAAGCGGCGCCTGAGCTCGACGAGCCACTGGTGCACGAGCGAATCGGGAACCAGCACCAGCACGCGCGCCGCGCGGCCGGCCAGCACGAGGCGGCTCAGGATCAGTCCCGCTTCGATGGTCTTTCCGAGGCCGGTCTCGTCGGCGAGCAGCACGCGAGGCACGAGGCGGGAGCTGGTTTCGGCCGCGACGAAAAACTGGTGGGGCAGCAACTCGATGCGCGGCCCCGCGAGGCCGCGAACCGGCGAGCTGCGGATCTCGTGGAGGCGCGCGAGGGTCTCGACGCGCAGCTCGAAGAGCGACGACGCATCGACGCGGCCGGCCGCCAGGCGTTCGCGCGGACCGGCAACGGCGGTGCCGGCCGCCACGCGCGACTCGGCCAGCTCGCCGATGTCGCACGCGTAGTACACCACGCCGTCGCGCTCTTCGACGCCCTGCACGCGATGCATCTGACCGGCGTTGTCGGCCAGCGTGTCTCCGGCGGCGAAGCGCACGCGACGGACGGGTGCCGACCCGACGACGTAGCGGCGCGTCTCGTCGGCCGCCGGAAAGGCGAGATGCACGACGCGCTCGTCCACGGCGACGACGAGCCCGAGCCCAAGCTCCGGCTCCGCGTCGCTGACGTAGCGCTGGCCGACCGCGATGCCGCGGCGGTTGTCCCGGGGAGCGTTGGAAGTGGTCAGCGGCGTTCCTGGAGCTTGGCGAGCAGGCGCAGGATCTCGAGGTACAGCCACACCAGTGTGACCATCAGCCCGAACGACGCGTACCACTCCATGTACTTGGGTGCGCCGCTTTCGGCGCCCTGCTCGATGAAGTCGAAGTCGAGCACCAGGTTGAGGGCAGCCACCGTCACGACGGCCATGCTGAAAAGAATGCCGAAGGTTCCGCTGCTGTGGATCAGCGGGATGCTCGCGCCGAAGAAGCTCATCACGAAGCTGGCGAGGTAGATCAGCGCGATTCCGCCGGTGGCCGCGACGATGCCGAGCTTCATGTTCTCGGTGGCCTGGATCAGGCCGGAGCGGTAGGCCATCAGCAGCGCGCCAAGGGTGCCGAAGGTGAGGAAGACCGCCTGGCTTGCGATGCCCGGATAGCGCGATTCGAACGCCACCGAGATGCCGCCGAGGGCGAGTCCCTCGAGCAAGGCGTAGGCCGGCGCGGTGACCGGCGACCATTCTTTCTTGAAGATCGTGACCATCGCGACGATGAAGCCGCCGACCACGCCCACCATGGTCCAGGGAGCGGTGGCGGCGACGTTGTACTCGGTGGACATCGGCGCGGGGGCGGCGAGGTTCCACGTCCAGGCGGCGGTGATCATCAGCAGGAGCAGGCTCAGCGCCGTCTTGTTGACGGTGCCCTGGACCGTCATCGCGCCGGCGGCGCCGACGCCCGAGAACGACGGGCTGCGGAAGGTCTCGGCGCTAAGGGCCGGGTTGCCGGAGCGAAGGGCGAGGTGCTTGTTGGTTGCCATGAGGGATTCTCCAGTTGCTGCCGGTCAGCCGCCGGCGATGCAGAACTCCGGCAGGGTAGCCGTGACAGTGTGCGGGCTCCATGCGGGGGCAGCGGCGCGGGTCGGCTCAGCTTCGCGACGGTCGCGACTTCGGCCCGGACTGTTGCCGCGCGAGGACGCCCAATGCGGCCTGGGCGCCGGGTAAACCGCCGGTCGGTGAGGTCAGGGCCGCGGCGTTGCGTTGGTGGCCGGGCGGCCGAGGCGCACGATGCTCGGATCCTTGAGCGCCCAGTACACGAGCGACGTGAGGAAGCTGGTGCCGTAGGTGACGTCGCAGCCGATGCCGACGGCGGCGCCGAACAGGCGGTTCGCCCCCGTCAGCAGGCCGGCCGCCGAGTTCCAGTAGTGCGCGCCGCGCGCGAGGACGATCGCGGCAAGCAGCAGCGCCGCCGTGGCGCTGCTCATCGACAGCACCAGCAGGAGCGGGAGCGTCGGGGCCATCGCAATCTGGATCAGGCGGTGGCGGATGCGGTGGCGGCGGTTTTCCTGGTCGCCCGTCATCGTGTGATGGTCGAGCCCGTAGCGCAGGAAGATATAGCCCTGTCCGTGCGCATACTTGTACTGCTTCTTGAAGATTTTGTAGAGGTTGTCCTCGGTCTGGCCGAAATCCAGCGAGAACTTCATCTTCTTGTCCTGCAGCAGGCGGTAGCCGCATTCGCGCATGTGCGCGGAGATGTCCTGGTCTTCCGTCGAGTTGTAGAGGCCCTCGAACCAGAAGCCGATGCGCTCGAGCGCTTCCTTGCGCACGAGGTCGCAGCGCGTCTCGATGAACGCGACTTCGTAGACGTCCTCGTGATGCGATTCGACCACGTCGAGCACGTTCACGAGCGTGAAGATGCGCTGGATGGTGTCGAGGCGTCCCGGATCGTCGAAGATGCCCTGGCCGATCACGCCGGCCACGGTGGGGTCGTCGAAGTGCTTGAGGCCGTGCGCGATGTAATCGGGGTCGGTAAGGTAACAGTCGCTGGCCATCAGCAGCAGGAAGCGGCCGCGGGCGGCGGCGCTGCCGGTGTTGTAGGCGCCGGCTGTTCCGCGGTTCACCGGGTGGAAGATCGGGCGGATGCGGTCGCCGAACGAGCGCAGGATCTCCGCGGTGGAGTCTTTCGAGCAGTCATCGACGACGATGATTTCGATGTTGGGGTGGGTCTGGCTGAAGATCGATTCGATCCCGCGGCGAATGGTCGTTTCGCCGTTGAAGACCGGGATCACCACTGAGACCAGCGTAGTTGAGTCCGTCACGAATGCTCCGTCGAAGTGAAAGGATTGGACAGGCGAGTCTGCTGTAAATTCGCTCGATTTCAACCCCAATCCCGCCCGGGCAAAAATGGGGTCAGACCCCTTTTTCGCGACGCTCGGTGAGGGGGCGTGGGATGAGGTGAAAAAGGGGTCTGACCCCATTTTTGGGACGCTCGGTGAGGGGGCGCGGGATGAGGTGAAAAAGGGGTCTGACCCCATTTTTCGTCAGGGGCGAGTTTGATGGCGAGCCACGCGCGGGGGGCGTCCTGCCAGGGGACGACGCGCGTGGTCACGTCCTGGGGCCGCAGCCGTCCGGCTTCGATCAGGATCACCTGCGGCACGGCCCTCGGTCGTGATGCCCGCATCCACCACGATCCGATAGCGTCCCTGCCGCTTGCGCAGGTTGCTCAGAATCTCGTGGGGTCGCGTTGTGTGATCAGTGGCACGAAATGCGCGCGCATTCTGCAGCACGCCACCCGAAGCGGAGCCGATCGCCTTGGCTCGGCCACGCAATCAAGCCACAAGGAGACGGCGTCAAAACCAAATGTGAGCACCGTCACCTATGAGATTCCACCCGAAAATCGCAGTCGTTACCATGCTCTTCGCTCTGGTCGCCATCGCGGAGCCGGCCCTGGCTGGTCGTGTGTTGTTTATTGGTGATTCCCGCTTCAACACCGGCGCCGCGACTCGCATCCCGACGCTCGTCCAGAATTCACGCACGGACATCACCCACTGCGTGGATTCCAGAAATGGTCGCAACACCATCGACGCGCTGGCTGTCATCGAGGCCGCTATCGTTACCTGTGGGCAAGTCACCGACGTCGTCATCATGCTGGGCATCAACGACCTTTTGTTGAAGGGGCAGAAGGTCACGTCGGCGGGCATCGCCATTCGCCTTCGAGGCATCGCCGATCGCGCGGCGCTGACCGGCGCGAGGGCGTGGATCGTTACCGAGCCGCCGGGTCCATTGGCGTGGGGAGGAGTGATCGATGCCCGTCGCTTTGTGCGCGACACGCGCAACGAGCTCTACCAGCTAAAGGGTGCGGGAATGGAGCACGAACTCATCGACGCTCACGACGAGTTCATCGTGCTTCACTGGTATTCGGCCGGGATCAGCAACGACCAGCTCCACCCGACCGGTCTCGCGGGACGGCAGGCCATCGCTGCTGCAATTGCAGCGGCGCTTCCCTGACCCCATCGCCGAGGCATTCGTCCGCCCACCATCCGTTTTGCCGCGCTGGGCCGTTTAGGATGCATGAGCCTCCAAAGCACCAGAGCCAGCCTCAGCCCGTCCACCGGTCCTGCGAACACTACGCTGCGCGAGCTTCAGGCACCCGCCCCGCCGGCGGCGCGCGCGCGCTTCGCCCAACTCGACGGGATGTTCCCGTTCGCGGATCGCTTTGTCACCCTCGATGGGTGTCAGGTGCACTACGTCGACGAAGGCACCGGGCCGCCGCTATTGATGCTGCACGGCAATCCGACCTGGTCGTTCCTGTACCGTCATCTGATCCGGGAACTGTCGTCCCGGTTCCGCTGCATTGCTCTGGATTATCCGGGGTTCGGGCTTTCCACAGCCCGTCCGGATTACGACTTCCTGCCCGCGTCGCATGCCAGTATCGTTGCCGGGTTCATCCGCACGCTGGATCTTCACGACGCTTTCCTGATGGTGCAAGACTGGGGAGGCCCCATCGGATTCCACGCGGCCGGCTCCATGCCGGAGCGTTTCCGCGGGCTCGTGGTATGCAACACCTGGGCTTGGCCGGTGGACGACGATCCCCATTTCTCGCGCTTCTCGCAGCTCATGGGGGGATGGTTTGGAGGTTTCGTGATTCGTCGCTTCAATGCGTTCGTGAACCTGCTGATCCCAGCCGGCGTCAAGCGACGAAGAATCGAGCACAACGTGATGGACTGCTACCGCGCGCCCTTTCCGACGCCGGCCTCGCGCGTCCCGACGCATGTGTTTCCGCGCGAGATCCTCGGCAGCCTTTTTCTTTCCGACGCCGGCCAGCGGCTGCAGAAGCTGGCCCACCTGCCGGCTCTCATTCTTTGGGGTGATCTCGATTTCGCCTTCCGCGCGCAGGAGCGCGAACGTCTGGAGAGGCTGCTGCCGAATTACGAAACCGTCATTCTGCACGGAGCCGGTCACTTCGTGCAGGAAGACGCGCCCCAAGAGATCGCTGACAACGTGGCCGCGCTTCTGGTTCGCCTGGGGAAACGCCGATGAACCAAAGTGCAGGCGAGACGCTCGCCGCCACCTACCAGGCGCACCGGCGCGAATTGACCACGTTCGTCACACGCATGGTGGTGCGCGAGGACGTTGCCGAAGAGGTCGTGCAGCAAACGGCCGTGCGGGCACTGGAACAAACCATCCTGCCCGCTCCGCCGGCCGAATTGCGGGCATGGCTTTTTCGAGTCGCGACCAACCTGGCAATCGACTATCTGCGCCGCCACAGCACGTGGCGCGAAGGGGTCCTGGCCGACGCGCGCGATCTGGCCGACAACCGGGAGGACTTCGTGGCCGAGTCGCGAACCCTGTCGGGGTCGCCGGAGATGCTCGCGATCGCCAAGGAGCATCTTGCGGTCTGCTTTGCGTGCACGTCGCGCAACCTGGAGCCGCGCGAGTCGGCAGCGCTGCTACTCAAGCACGTCTACGATTTTTCGATCGAAGAGGTGGCGCGCGTGATGGATGCAAGCCACGCCCAGGTGAAGAACTGGATCCAAAGCTCGCGGGCCAAACTGAAGGCTCGCTACGCGCAGAGCTGCTCGCTGGTTTCGCAGCAGGGCGTCTGTTTTCAGTGTGTCGAACTCGACCGTTTCTTCAATGATAGCCAAACCAACCCGCTCGACGGTACCGACGGCGATCTCGATGCTCGACTGAACATCCTGAAGGCGCAGGCCGCCATGCCGCAGAATCCATGGCATCGCAGCATGATGAAGCTCATCGCCGAAGTTCTCGGCGAATCCTGAGATGAGCAATTTGTTGGACAGGGCCATTGTGGCCCACGGCGGCCTCGACGCCTGGAAAGAAATCGAAGAGATCGAAGTGGAGCTGGAAACCGGCGGCCTCGCGTTCACTGCCCACGGGCGTCCCGCATTTCGCGGCCGCGCCGTGGTCCAGGCCTCCTGCAACCAGGTGAAGCTGATGCCGTACGGCGGTGGCAGCGGCGTGTTTGCCGGCGACAGCGTGGAGATCGTCGACGGCCGTCCTCTCCCGCGTCGCCGACAGGATCCGCGTACGATCATCCGTCGCGGGCGGCACCGGTTCGTGTGGGACGAACTCGACCATCTGTATTTCCTCGGCTACGCACTATCGAATTACATTCGCGCGCCGTTCCTGTTTGCGCAGCCCGGCTTTTCCTTCGAGGAGTGCGGCGCGACCGGCGAGGGCGACGAGCATCGCGACTTGCTGCGCGTGCGCTTTCCACCCGACCAGCACACGCACTGCCGCGAGCAGACGTTCTACTTCGACGGCCGCGGACTGCTTCGAAGACTCGACTACGTTGCCGAACCCATCAGCAGGTGGGCGCGCGCCGCGCACTTCTGCGACGACTACCGCTCATTCGACGGCTTGAGGATTCCAACCAGGCGCCGGGTTTTTCCGCTCATGGGCGGCACAATCGTTCTCCCGGCACCGCTGCTGGTGTGGATTCACATTCGCAGCGTGACCGTCAGAAAGGGCCGACGGTTCGGGTAGGGATCGCGGGATCCCTCAGGCTTCAGGCGCCGGCCTCCGCCTCTTCTTCCAGTTCCACGAGCGTATCACCCGGCCCGACCATCGCGTCTGCTTGCACGCGAATCGCAACCACGCGGCAGCGATGCGTGGCCCGCACCGTCATCTCCATCTTCATCGCCTCGAGCAGAAGCAGCGCGCCGTCGGGCTCGACGACGTCGCCCGCAGAGACTAGCACCTGCAGCACCTTGCCCGGCATCGGCGAGATGATCAGCGGATCGAAGGCGCCGCCGGCCTGATCGGCCGCGGCTTCCTCGCCGGGCACGAACTCCCAGGCCTGGCCGCCGTGCGCCGCAAACACGTGGCCGCGTTCCACGTCGAACAGCACGCGGTGACTCTTGCCTTCGATGGTGATGGTGGCCGAGCGTTCGTCGAACGCAGCGTCGTCCACGACGATCTCGCGGCCGTCCATGGAGACCACGGTTCGCCCGTCGCGGTCGGAGACGGCGAGCTCGACGGTACGTGCACCGACACGGAATCGCAGTTCCATGCTCAGGCCCTCCCCTCGCCGAGGCGCCACGCGCCGAGCGTGTCCCACGGACTCGGCAGTCGCTGCTCGCCGCCGCCTGTAGCCGCGGCGCCGCCGCGTGCGCGTCCGCTGCGTACCAGCAGCGCAACGGCCGCCGCCGCTGCATCGAAGACGGCGCCGTCATCCGGCTTCCAGTCGCGGTACTCCGCATCGAGAGTGGTCGTGAAGAACTCCGCGCGCGCGAAACGCTCGCTGCGCAGGAGGTCGAGAAGGAACGCCACGTTGGTGGTGAAGCCGACGATCGGGAAGCCCTCGAGCGCCTCGATCATGCGGCGCGTGGCCTGCGTA
>JBHEOD010000129.1:0-10281 GCA_046261745.1 Binatia bacterium | reverse complement strand
GCTTTCCTGGTCCATGAGCAGCGGCTTCATGAAGTCGTACCAGGTGCCGCGGTCGTCCGTCGGCAGCTCGAGCATGAGGTCGATGACGCCGATTCCGTTCGGCATGGGCATGGGCAAACTCCTTCGGGAAGTTCGGGCCGCGCGGACACGCGCGGCCGGCTTTGCGGCGCGCCGGAACCTAAACGACATTTCGACTTCTCACAAGACGGGGTTAGGCTCGGCCTCCGAAGCCCGGGTTCGCGAATCTTTCTTCGCCCACGCGGGCTGGCCGGCGCGACATCGCCCATCCGGGCGAGGCCGATCGGCGACAACAGAAGGGGCGAGGCGTAGCTCGCGCAACAGGAGATCCCGAATGACCGACACACCCGCGACCGCCGCCAATCTCGAGCAGATCACATTCTGGAACGACGTCGGCGGCCCGAAGTGGGTGCGCTACCAGTCTCTGCTCGATCGCCAGCTCGACGCCATCGGAAAGCTCACCATGGACGCGGCCAACCTGCGCCCCGGCGAGTCGCTCCTCGACGTCGGTTGCGGCTGCGGCTCCACCTCCCTCGAGCTCGCCCGTCGCGTCGGTGCGAGCGGCAGCGTGACCGGTATCGACATCTCGCGGCCGATGCTCGCGTTGGCCCGCGAGCGTGCCGCAGCCGAAGGCCTCACCAACGCCACGTTTGCCGAGGCCGACGCGCAGACTCACGCCTTTGCGAGCGAGTTCGACGTGCTCTACTCGCGCTTCGGCGTGATGTTTTTCGACGACCCCGTCCGCGCGTTCGCGAACCTTCGCCGCAGCTTGCGCAGCGGCGCGCGCGTGGCCTTCGCTTGCTGGCAGGCCATTCATCGTAACCCGTGGATGGCCGTCCCGCTGATGGCGGCCCTCAAGCACGTCACGGTCGAGCTTCCGACCGATCCGACTGCGCCCGGACCTTTCGCCTTCGCCGACGCCGCGCGGGTGAGCCGCATCCTCGTCGATGCCGGCTACGACGGCGTTTCGGTGGATGGGCGCGACATCGACATCGTGCTCGGCGGCGGCAGCGACCTCGAAGAAACCACGAAGCTGGTGATGGATCTCGGACCGATGGGCCGCTTCCTGGCGGATGCGACGCCCGAGCAGAGAAAGCTCGTCGAAGCCGAAGTCCGCGAAGCCATCACGGGATATGCGACACCGGACGGGGTGTGCATGCCGGGAGCGATCTGGCTGGTCACCGCGGCAGCGTGAAACCGGCGGCGCCGTGGATTCGACCGCGGGTGGCCATCGCGCTGGCGATCGCGCTCGTGATGGCGATACCCGTGGCAAGGGAAACAATGCTCACCGCTTTTCAACGACGCTTCCTGTACTTCCCGATTCGCGAGTTTGTCGCGGGCCCGGCGGACTACAAGTTCACGCACGAGGAAGTTGCGCTGCGCACCGAGGACAATGTGATCCTCCATGCGTGGTGGCTGCCGGCCCCCGACGCTCCGCTCACCGTAATTTTCCTTCACGGCAACGCCGGCAACGTTTCGTACTGGGTGGAAGCGGCCACCGTCTTTCGCGACGTCGGCTGGAACACGCTGCTGCTCGACTACCGCGGGTACGGGCGCAGCGAAGGACTTCCGAGCGAGGAAGGCACCTACCTCGATGCGCGCGCGGCCTGGCGACACCTCGTCGACGAGCGCGGGATCGATCCGGCCGGCATCGTGGTGGTCGGACGCTCGCTCGGCGGCGCCGTGGCGTCGTGGCTCGCGGAGCATCACCGCGTGGGCGGTCTCGTTCTCGAAAACACTTTCACGTCCATCGCGGACATCGTGGCGGGTTCGCTGCCGCTGCCCGGCATACGAAATTTCGTGCGGCTCGGCTATCCGACGCTCGCGCGTATGCCGAAGCTAACGGTCCCGCTGCTCGTGCTGCACGGGCGCGATGACGAGCTGGTGCCGTTCTCGCACGGTCGCGCACTGTTCGACGCGGCGACGGGCCCGAAGCAGTTCGTCGAGCTGCGCGGCGGGCACAACGATGCATTCGCAACCAGTCGCAGGGAGTACACGGAGGCGCTACGAGGGTTCGGCGAGACGCTCGGGGCGCGCTGACGGCGGACGCGGCGAAAACGTTGGAGCGTTGCCGCCGTGGCGCGTCACTCCTTCCACGGAACCCCGAGTCCGAGGTCCGCGAGCTTCGCTTCGCACTCGGACCGTTCGCGATTGGTCTTGAGCCCCTTCTCGCCGCGCTCGAGCCAGCCGAAGTCCTTCGCCGCCGCAAGTGCCGCATCCTTTCCACCGGTCGAAACAGCCTGAATGACGGCCTGCTCGAGACGCGTCAATCCCACGGAGTGGAACTGGTAGTCGAGGAAGGCCTCCCACGCGAAGGGACACCACTTGGCGACGATCTGCTCGCCGATCACCGTGGCGTAGTCACGAATCTCCTGCTGAGCGTGCGTGTCCATGCGCAAGCGCAGGAAGTGCAGCAGGTTGTGAAGATCGACCTTCCAGTACGCTTCCGTGTACGTGGAAAGGAGCAGGTCCTTGCGCGCCTGCTCGCGTGCGACACCGAGGTCGAGACGTTCCTGGTAGATGGAGCGCGAAAAATCCTGCACTTCCGCTTCACGCGCGCTGAGCATTTTGCCCTGCACGGCATCGAGGTAGCCGTCGCTTCCCTGACGGTTGTCGCTCGACTGGCCGCGCCACTCGTTCTCGGCGGTTCGTTGCGTGGCGTCGATGGCGATCGAATAACGCGTGCTCATCTCGTTGACGGAGGCCGTGCGATGCCGGATCCACTGCCGCCAGCAGTCCATCGGCACGCGCACGTGCAGCTTGATCTCGCACATCTCGAACGGAGTGGTGTGCCAGTGGCGCATCAGGTAGCGGATCAGGCCGCGGTCTTCGTGGAGCTTGCGCGTGCCGCGCCCGTAAGAGACGCGCGCCGCCTGCACGATGGATTCGTCGGCGCCCATGTAGTCCACGACGCGCACGAAGCCGTCGTCGAGCACCTTCAGGGGCATTCCCAGGATCGCGTCGAGGGCCTCGACTTGTGGACGGCCGATGCGGCCGCTGTCCTCACTCATTTCCTTTACCTCAGAATCGAAAGTCGGCGGAGACTATCCCTGACCGGCAGGTGTCGGAAGCATCGGAAGCGACGAACTGCACAACTTCCGGAGGGTGCGGGCGTCGCCGCGACACCAGCGCATCAGGCAAGTCCCCGCTGTCGCGCCGTGCACCGCTTCGGCCCCGGCTGTTGACGGACCACCGTCGCGCGTGATCTTCACTCCCCACCCGCCGGGGAAACGAGGGGTAGCCCCAGGCACGCTAAAGGAGAATCTCCATGACCACCGATCTCTGGATGCTCGTTTCCACCGCGCTCCTGTGCATGTTGATTCCCAACGTCGGGATCACCGGGCTCGCCTTGATTCCGGGGGGCCTGCCGTGGGGCTTCGGCAACCGCGACACGCCGTTCGCGGTGCCGGCCTGGATCGAGCGCGCGCGTCGCGCCCACATGAACATGGTGGAGAACCTCGCGCCGTTCGCGTGCCTCGTGCTCGTTGCGCACGTGGCGGGCAAAGCCGACGCAACCACCGCCCTCGGCGCCCAGATCTTCTTCGTGAGCCGCGTCGCGCATGCCGCCATCTACATCATCGGCATTCCATACCTGCGCACGCTCGCATTCGTCGGCGGCGTGATCGGGGAAGTGATGATCCTTCTGCGCATTCTCGCCTGAGCCGGGCCGCGGCGGCCGATGTTGACATCCGCCGCCGCGGGGCCCACTTTCGCGATTGCCGTCGGCGCCTTGGTCATGCGCGAAAACTCCACCCACTCCACCGCGCCAAATGGGCGTGCCCCTTCCGACGCATCGATCAGGGCCGCGTCATCTTCGGCGCAGGCCGCCACCGGCGCCTTCGCGCTGCCGGACACACCGCAGGCGCGACCGGTCCACATCCGCACGCTCGACGGCAACCGCAGCGACGAGCGCGCCGACGTCGTCGCGTGTGAAGAACCGCTCGAAATCCAGGTGGGACCGGCGTCTCTGGCCGTGGTGATGCGCACGCCAGGTCACGACGAGGAACTCGCTCTCGGCTTCATGATCACCGAGCGGGTCGTCAGGTCTGCCGCCGACATCGTTTCCATTCGTCACTGCTCGACGACGACGTCTCCGGAAGCCGAGGACAACATCGTACGCGTGATCCTCGCGCCTCACGTCGAGATCGACCTCGCGGCGCTGCGCCGCAACATCTACGCGAGCAGCAGTTGCGGCATCTGCGGCAAGGCCACCATCGAGAATGCGCTGGCCGCCGCACCGCCTCTCACCCACGACCCGTCGAGATTCGCCGCCGAGCGGATTCGCACCTTCGTCGCGCGGCTCGCCGAGGGCCAGGAAGTGTTCCGCAGCACCGGCGGTCTGCACGCGGCTGCTCTTTTCGATTCGCACGGGCGGCTGCTCGTGGTGCGCGAGGACGTCGGCCGCCACAACGCCACCGATAAAGCGATCGGCTGGGCCGCCGCGCGCTCACTCGTGCCGCTCGCCGGCCACGCGCTGGTGGTTTCGGGCCGGGTTTCCTACGAGATCGTGCAAAAAGCGCTGGCCGCGCGTATTCCGCTGGTCGCTGCCGTGTCGGCCCCCACTTCGCTCGCGATCGAGCTGGCCGACGCTTCCGGAATCGCCATCGTCGGCTTCCTGCGCGGCGACTCGATGAATGTGTACACGCATTCGCAGCGGGTGGTCGCGTGAGCGACGACACGCGCGCGGCGGCCGGTCTTGGCGCGGTGATGCGGACGCTGCGACGCTCCACGCTCGAGACCGGGCCGGTACGCACCGCGCGCCTGCTCGCCCGCATCAACCAGGAAGGCGGTTTCGACTGCCCGGGCTGCGCGTGGCCCGAACCGGGCGACCGTTCGTTCGCCGAGTTCTGCGAGAACGGCGCGAAAGCCGTTTCACACGAAGCCACGATGAGCCGCGTCGAGGCGGACTTCTTCCGCCGCTACACCGTCACGGAGCTCGCCGCCAGGGACAACCACTGGCTCGAAGCGCAGGGACGACTCACCGAGCCGATGCACAAGGCCGCCGGCAGCGACCGCTACGAACCAGTCTCGTGGGAGGACGCGTTCGCCGGCATCGGCGCGAAGCTTCGCGGGCTTTCGTCGCCGAACGAGGCGGTGTTCTACACATCCGGCCGCACCAGCAACGAGGCGGCCTTTCTGTTCCAGCTCTTCGTGCGCGAGTTCGGCACCAACAACCTGCCCGACTGCTCGAACATGTGCCACGAATCGAGCGGCACCGGCCTCGGCGAGACGATCGGCGTCGGCAAGGGCACCGTGGGCCTCGACGACTTCGCGCTGGCCGATGCCATCTTCATCCTCGGCCAGAATCCCGGCACGAATCATCCGCGCATGCTCACCACGCTGCAGAAGGCCAAGGAGCGCGGCGCGCGCATCGTCAGCATCAACCCGCTGCGCGAACTCGGCCTGGTGCGCTTTTCCAACCCGCAGCGTCCCCTCGAACTGCTCGGGCGCAGCACCGGGCTCACCGACCTCTACCTGCAAGTGCGCATCGGCGGCGACATCGCGCTGCTCAAGGGCATCATCAAGCACGTGCTCGAAGCCGAAGACGCCGCGCCCGGCGCGGTGCTCGACCATGCGTTCCTCGACGAGCATACGACCGGCCTGGCGGACCTGCGCACGCACGTTGCGGCCGCACGCTGGGAAGACCTCGAAGAGGAAAGCGGCGTCACGCGCGAGCAGATGAAAGCTGCGGCCGACATCTACCTCGGCGCGAAGAACGTGATCGCGTGCTGGGCGATGGGCCTCACGCAGCACCGGCACGGCGTTGCGAACATCCGGGAGATCACCAATCTTCTGCTTCTCGGCGGCCACATCGGACGACCCGGCGCGGGGGTCTGCCCGGTGCGCGGCCACAGTAACGTGCAGGGCGACCGCACGATGGGCATCTGGGAGAGGCCGGGCGCGGACTTCCTCGCCCGGCTCGATGCCGAGTTCGGCATCACGTCGCCGCGCGAGCACGGCTTCGACACCGTCGAGGCGCTGCATGCGATGGGCGACGGGCGCGTGAAGGTGTTTTTCGGCATGGGCGGCAACTTCGCGGCCGCCACGCCCGACAGCGCGCGCGCGGCCAGGGCGCTCGAGCGCTGCGACCTCACGGTCCACGTCTCCACCAAGCTCAACCGCTCGCACGTGGTGACCGGCGCGGAGGCGTACATCCTGCCGACGCTCGGCCGCACCGAGCGCGACGCCCAGGCCGGCGGCCGGCAGTTCGTCACCGTGGAAGATTCGATGAGCATGGTGCACCGCTCGGAGGGAACGATCCGACCTGCTTCCGATCACCTGCGAAGTGAGCCGACCATCGTCGCCGGCCTTGCGCGCGCCACGCTCGGCGACAGCAGCCGCGTGCCGTGGGAAGACCTGGAGGCGGACTACGGCCGTATCCGCGACCGCATCGAGCGCGTCATCCCCGGTTTCGAGCGCTTCAACGAACGCGTGCAGGAAGTCGGCGGATTTCGTCTGCCGAATGCCGCGCGCAACCGCTCCTTCGCCACCGCAAGCGGGCGTGCGCACCTCACCGTCAATCCGCTCACGGGCGTGAAGCTCGCGCCGGGCGAGTTTCTGCTGATGACCATCCGCAGCCACGACCAGTTCAACACGACGGTCTACGGCATGGACGACCTCTACCGCGGCATCCGCGGCGAGCGCGACGTGGTGTTCATGAACGCCGACGACGCGCGCGACGCGGGGCTTGCGGGCGGCGACCGCATCGACGTGACAAGCCGCTCGGGCGGAGTGGAGCGCGTGATCCGTGCGTTTCGCCTGGTGGCCTACGACATCCCGCGCCGGTGCCTGGCGGCGTATTTCCCGGAAGCGAACGGGCTCGTCGCGCTCGAGGATTTCGCCGAGGGAAGCCGAACGCCGGCGTACAAGTCGGTGCGCGTCACGGTTGCGAGAGCGGCGTGAGACGCCGACCACGTGCGCGTTCTTTGCGGTTGGAGTGACCGACTGGCCGCACTTGCGCCTCGCGCCTACGCGCTGAAACAGCACGCATGATCGGTCAAAATACCGGCCATATCGTTGCGTCGATTCGGCTCGATGTCGGCCTAATATGCTGTTATTGATAACCTTATGCTGAAGCGTCCAGAGACCAACGATCCGGCCAAAGTGGGGGCCATCGACGAAGGAGAGAGCCTCGGCCTGATGGAGCCGATGCTGATTTCTGAAAGCAGCGGGCGCAGAGGCCCCCTGGCGGATCTCGCGCTGGAGGTCGCCCAGAAATCGGCCCGCCTCCGAGCGAGCCTCCCCAGCGGCGTTGCCGCAGCGCTGGCGGGTCTGGTGCGCTCGATGAACTGCTACTACAGCAATCTCATCGAGGGGCACGACACGCATCCGATCGACATCGAGCGAGCGCTCAAGGCGGACTACAGCACGGACCCCAGCAAGCGCGACCTGCAACGCGAAGCCCTCGCCCACGTGGCAACGCAGAAATGGATCGATGAAGGCGGACTCGACGGCCGCGCCGTCACGATCGAGGGGCTTCTCGATATCCACCGAAGGTTCTGCGAAATGCTGCCCGACGAAATGCTCTGGGTGGAGAACCCCGAGACCAGGGAGCGTATCAAAGTCGTACCTGGCGAATACCGCCAAAGAGACGTCCGCGTCGGTCGCCACATTCCAGTCAGCGCTGGCGCGGTGCCGCGCTTCATGAAGCGCTTCGAGGAAGCCTACAGCAGGATGGGTAAAGTGGACACGATCATCGCTGCCGCCACAGCCCATCACCGATTCGTCTGGATCCATCCCTTCGTCGATGGCAACGGCCGCGTCGTACGGCTGATGTCGTATGCGATGCTCCGGGAGTCGTTGGACACCGGCGGAGTATGGTCGATTGCGCGGGGTCTTGCCCGTAGCGTGGACGACTACAAGCAGCATCTCGCCGACTGCGATCTGTCCCGCAGGAACGATCTCGATGGCCGCGGCCACCTGAGCGAAGAAGCCCTCGCACGGTTGGCAACGTACTTTCTAAAAACCTGCCTTGACCAGATCACCTTCATGGAATCGCTCGTGCGGCCCGACGAGCTGCGGCGCCGCATGCTGGTTTGGGCGGAAGAAGACGTGAACGCGGGTCGCCTGCCCGGTAAGTCGGGGGCGATCCTGGAGGCCATCCTCTACAGAGGCGAACTCCCCAAGGGCGACGTCGAGAACCTCCTTGGTGCAAGTGAGAGGACGGGACGGCGCGTCTACACCGCGCTTATCGATCGCGGCGTGGTGACAACGCAAGGGACACACGCACCGCTGCGACTTGCCTTCCCGGCAACGCTGGCCGCGCGTTGGATGCCTGGATTGTTTCCCGACAAGCGGGTCGAAGAGCAGAGGTAAGTCTCGGCAGCTTACTGATTCGCGTTCAGCGAATTGAATCCCAAAGTACGATGGTGTCGTTCTCGGGGAGCCAGAGTCCCCCTCGTCCCCGCACGGGTTCGTCGCGCTCGAGGATCTTGCGAAGGGAAGTCGAAGTCGCTGCGCGCTACGGTTGCCAAAGCGGCGCGAGGCGCCGACCACGTGCGTGTTCTTCGACACCCTCGGCGCCATCGTGCGCAACGAGCTCGGCAGTGATCCGACGAGCGGTCATCTCTATGTCCTTTGCAACGCGCGTCACGACCGCATCAAGGTTCTGTACTTCGACGGTTCCGGAATGTGGGTTTGCGCGAAGCGCTTGGAGAAAGGCACGTTTTCCTGGCCAACGCATGCACACAGCGGACGAGCGGCGCTGCGCGTGCGGCTACGACGTCATGCAGCCGTTCGGCGAGGTAGTGAGCGAGGAACTCGACTACGTGCCGGCGGTGCTGCGCGTCATCGAGAACGTCAAGCTCAAATACTCCTGCTCGCGCTGTCACGAAGCAGTCGTGACCGTGTCGGCGCCCGAGCGGCCGATCCCCCGTATCGTGGCCAGCGCCGGCCTGCTGGCGCACCTTGTGACGAGCAAGTTCAGCTACCACCTGCCGCTTTACCGTCTCGAACAGATGTTCGAGATCCAGGGGTCCCAGATCAGCCGCAAGACCACGTGCGGGTGGCTCGGAGCCACATCCGAGTTGCTCGAGCCCATCGTGATCGAGATAAAGCGCGAACTCGTGACCGAGCCGCTCATCCAGTCCGACGACACGTCGATCCGCTACCAGGACCACCAGCATCGCGGCACGACCTCACGCGGCTACCTGTGGGCGTACTCCAAGCCGTGGGCCGAAGTCGTCTTCGAATTCCGCACCGACCGGTCACGGGCCGGGCCGCTCGAATTCCTGGCCGGCTACCAGGGCGCCGTGCAGGCTCACGGCTACGCGGGCTACAACGAGCTGTTCCGCAGGAGCGGTGTCGTGCACGTCGGCTGCATGGCACACGTGCGTCGCAAGATTTTCGAGTCGCGCCAGGAGTATCCCGAGCACGCCGGGCTCTTGCTGGCAGGCATCCAGCGCCTGTACCGGATCGAGCGCGGCGCCAAGAGTGACGGCATCACCGGCGAGCGCCTGGTCGAGCTGCGCCGCGGCGAGCCGCTGCGCGTGTTCGGCGTGCTCGAGGAGGCACTGACCGCGATGAACGGGCAGGTGCTGCCCAAGAGCGGCTTCGGCAAGGCCATTGCGTACGCGCTGGACCGGTGGCTCTCGATTGTGCGCTACACGGAGATCGCCGAGGCCGAGCTCGACAACAACGGTTGCGAGAAGGCGATCAGGCCCGTTGCTCTCGGGCGTCGCAACTGGCTGTTCGCCGGCAGCGAGAGCGGCGGGCATCGCGCCGCGATCCTGTTTTCGCTGGTCACGACGTGCAAGCGCCTGGGCATCGAACCCACCGCGTACCTGACCGACGTGATCGCCCGCATCGGCGAACTTACGCCGCGCGCCTGGAAGGCGGCCCGCCGTGCCTGCTTCAAGACGGGCGCGGGGTAACGCTTACCGTTCTTCTTCCTGGGCCGGCTAGGCCGGGCTACGGCGCCGTCGCTCCGCCCACCAGAATCAACCGCGTCGTCTTGAACTTCTCGCCCGAGTTTTTGCGTGCCTCGTTGAACTCGGACTCCCAGCAAAGGCCAAGACTGTTGTGGAGCTGGACCGTCACGTTCGGGTCCATGCTCATGAAACGGCTCGCGGAGACGGGCACCGGAACCGGCGCGTCGTCGCCGTTCGCGCCGAACTGAATCTGCGCGCGACCTTCTTCTCTCGGAGTGAGACGTAGGGTCGTGATGCCATCGCTCGCCCCTGCCCTGTCGTCGTAGGACCAGCGACAACTTTTGCCGAGCTTCCAGAGACCGTTCGCCGGTAACGAGAAGTGGGAAGCTAGCGC